>LFFF01000001.1 GCA_001510415.1 Actinobacteria bacterium casp-actino6
GGCGGGGTCGGCCAGGGCGGCGCCGCGGTCGCCGAGGCCCAACCGGCCAACGGCCAGGGTGGCGCCCCGGTGGACGCCCGGGCGCAGATGCAGGCGACCCTGCAGCGAATCTGGTCGCAGTGCCTCGGGGTGGAGTCGGTCGCGCCCGGTGACAACTTCTTCGAGATCGGCGGCGACTCGCTGGTCGCGATCGGCGTCGCGATGACCGCATCCCACGAAGGTGTCGAGCTCACTCCCCAGGACCTCTACGACAACTCCAGTCTCAGCGCACTGGCCGACACCCTGGTTGCCCGCCACGCCGCCGGCGGACTGGCCAGCCAGGACATCGGAGGTCTGGATCCGCAGGTGCCGCCGAACATCCTGCGCTTCCTCGACGGCGGACTCGCCGAGCGTGGCCGGTGGCGGGTGCCGCTGGTGCTCAGCCTTGATTCCCGGGTGAGTGCGGCTGACGTCACGGCGGTCCTGACCGCGGTGGTCAACCACCATGACGCACTCCGGATGCGGGTGGCCGACCGCGCCGGGATCTGGGAGCAACACATCGGTGAGCCCGGCGACTTCGCGGATCTGACGGAACGGGCTCTGCCCGCCGGCGTCGGACCGGGTACCGGCGAGGAGCGGGAGGCACTACTCGGAATCGTCGCGGACGTCATCGCGGGACAGGATCTGAACAGCGGGCCGCTGACGGCCGCCTATGTCGTCGACACGCAGGCGCAACCACGGTTCCTGGTGCTGACGGTGCATGCGATGATCGACGACCCCACCACCCGGGAGGTCCTGGTCACCGACCTGCTGACGGCGTTCGGGCAGCGGCTGGCCGGCAGCGATATCGCCCTGGAACCAGCGACCACGAGTTGGCGGGAGTGGTCGCAGCGGTGTGCGGCCCTGGCCTCCCATCCCGCGGTGCTCGAACGGCGAAGCTACTGGATCGACACTGCGACGAAGGCGACGCTGCAGCTGGCCGGCACCGGCGCTGCCGCCGCCCCGGGGTCCGCCGACCTGATCAGAATGCCGACGGCACTGACCCCTGAGCAGACATCCCAGATCGACAACGCCCGCCGGCTGCTGCAGGCCTCGACCGAGGAGATCCTGCTGGCCGCGCTGGCGCGGCGGCTGGCGCTCACCCTCGGCGAGGGTGTCGCGGCCGTCGACCTGGCCGGCGCCGGACGCTCGGTGTTGCGCCCGGAGGTGGACTTCCGCCGGACGATCGGGGGGTTCTCCACGGTCTACCCGATCGCACTACCCGTGATGGACGCGCCGAGTGCCAGCGCCGCCCAGCTTCTCGCCGAGGTCAGCCAGATCGTGAAATCCGTTCCCCACCATGGGATCGGGTACGGGCTGCTGCGGTATCTACATGCCCCCACCGCCGCGGTGCTGGCGGCCGCCGGCGACGCGCAGATCTACCTGTCCTACCTGGGCATGATCCCGGAGTGGCAGCAGAATGACGCACCGGTGCAATTCGACAGCGATTCCGAACTGTCAGTTCGGCAGACCCTGCCGGGACTGGGCCATCCGCTGGAGGTGCGGGCCTACCGGCATGGCGGTGTCTTGCACGTGGACTGGTGGTACGACAGCCGACTGGTTCCGGCCGAGACCGTGGCGGCGCTCTCGGAGCAGTTCGCGGCCACCCTGACGACGCTGATCGGCGAAGCGATCGAGGGTGACGGCGACAGCGACGACGATGACGAGGAACTCACCCTGGTTGATCTGTCGGCAGCCTTTTCCGACGACGACGAATAGGTAGTGCAGCCATGGCAGAGTCTGGCAAGGGTGTGGATCTCGGTGTTGCAGTAGAGGGCATCGGCAAGTCGTTCGGTTCGGTGGATGCGTTGCGGGACATCTCTTTCGACGTCGGCCGCGGTGAGGTCGTCGCTCTACTCGGCCCCAACGGCGCGGGTAAGACGACCACCGTGGAGATCCTGTCGACGCTGACCAGGCCGGACCGGGGCCGTGCCCGGGTGGCCGGCCATGATGTCGTCACCGACCCGGCGATGGTGCGTCGCTCGATCATGTTGACCGGTCAGCACGTGGCGCTCGACGAAATGCTGACCGGATACGAGAACCTGGTGATGTTCGGCCGGTTGCAGGGACTCAGGAAGCCCGATGCCCGCGCCCGCGCCCGCGATCTGCTGGCGGAGTTCGACCTCGAACATGCCGCGGAACGGCGGGTCGGCACCTACTCGGGCGGTATGCGCCGCCGCGTGGACATCGCCTGCGGATTGGTGGTCCGCCCCGAGGTGGTCTTCCTCGACGAGCCGACCACTGGTCTGGATCCCCGCAGCCGGCAAGCGATCTGGGAGTTGGTCACCACCTTCAAGGACGCCGGTATCGCCACGCTGTTGACCACCCAGTACCTCGAGGAGGCCGACGCCCTCAGCGACCGGATCATCGTGATCGACCACGGCACCATCGTCGCCCAGGGCACCGCAGACGAACTCAAGGAACGCACCGGCGGCACGTTCTGCGAGATCGTGCCGCGTGATCCCGCTGACGTCCAAGCCCTGGCCGAGGCGTTGGGTCCGCTGTTGCCGGAGTTCAACCGGGCGGCGCTGACCCCGGAGTCCGACCGCGTGAGTCTTCCCGCCCCCGAGGGGCCCGGCACGTTGAGCGCCGCCCTGTCGCGGTTGAGCGATGCGAACATCGAACTGGCCGATATCGCGTTGCGCCGGCCCTCGCTCGATGACGTGTTCCTGTCGCTGACGGGAGCGCCGGCCGTGGACCGTGACGGGGAACGGCTGGCCGGCGAGGTCCTGTCATGACGGCACTGACGGCGGCGCGACCGGTCCCAGCGGGCCTGCAGCAGTGGTGGGTGCTGACGTCCCGGCTGATCACGCCCTCCCTGCGCAACGGCGAAGTCGCGGTGGGCGTGGTCGTGTCGGTGGCGGCGACGGCAAGCCTCTACATCCCGTTGAACCGGCTGATGGACGGCCCCGACCTGAAGATGAGCAGCTACGCGCAGTACCTGGTGCCGCTGATCGTGTTGCAGGCCATCGCCTTTGCGTCGATCTCCACCGCGTTCCGGGCCGCGACCGACTCGGTTCAGGGGATCAACCGCCGCTTCCAGTCGTTGCCGATCTCCTCGCTGACGCCGTTGGCGGCCCGGATCACCGCCAGCGTCTACCGCTGTGTGATCGGCCTGGTCGTGGCGCTGGCGTGTGGATACGTCATCGGCTTCCGGTTTCATCGCGGGCCGGTGTTCGCACTCGGCTTCTGTCTGCTGATCCTGCTCACCGGACTGGCGCTGGCTCTGCTGGGCGACACCCTGGGCACGAAGTCACGAGACCCCGCGGCGACGGCGCAGTGGCTGCTGTTGCCGCAGCTCATCTTCGGGTTCCTGTCGGTGGGAATCCAGCCACTGCAACGGTTTCCGGAGTGGATCCAGCCCGTCGTCGACAATCAGCCCATCTCCCGGCTGGTCTACGCCCTGCAGGCGCTCGCCGGCGATTCCGGTGACGGCGTGCCGCCGCTCACCTGGTCGGTGATCGGGCCCGCGCTGGGCTGGGTGTTGGGCATCATGGCCGTGACCTTGCCGTGGGCGGTCGTGGTGTACCGGCGGAGATCCTGATGGCGGTTCTGGACGGCACTGTCGTCGGCACTGCCCCGGCCGGCCGGGGACATTTGCTGTCGCAGACCGCGGTGCTCACCAAGCGATTGCTGGTCCGGTCGGCCCGAACCCCCATGACACTGGTGCACGCCGTTTTGCTGCCGGTGGCGTTCCTACTCACCCTCAAGGTCGTCTTCGGGGATTCGATCACGGCGATAACCGGTGAGAACGCGCTGTACCGCAGCGTTCCACTGGTCGCTCTGGTGGCGACGATGTCGGGGGCGACGACCGGGATGGTCGGCGTCAACGCCGAGCGTCTCGACGGGTTCCTGGCCAGGATGTGGTCACTGCCCATCCATCGCGCCGCCGGACTGCTGGCACGCCTGGGTGCGGAGACGGTGCGCCTGCTCTTCACGACGCTGATCCTCCTGGCGACCGGATTCATCCTCGGATTCCGATTCCATGCCGGGTTTGCGGCGGCACTGCTGTGGGTGGCCATTCCGGTGATGTTCGGAATCGCGTTCGCGGCGCTGGCCACCACGATCGCGCTGTACTGGCGCAAGACCGTCATGGTGGAGGCGATGCAGCCGGTGATCATCCTGGGTTCCACGTTCTGCACCGGCTTCGTGCCGGTCGATCGGTATCCGGACTGGGTCCAGCCGGTAGTCCGGTACCAGCCAATGTCCCCGGCCGTCGATGCGATGCGCGGACTGTCCGTGGGTGGACCGGTGCTCTCGCCGATGATCAGCACACTCATCTGGTGTGCGGCGATCTTCGCGGTCTGTCTGGTGCCGCTGATGGTGGGCTACCGCCGGGCCAGCACTAGCCGCTAGCCGTCGTGCAGTGACCATGCGTCGAAGGGAAGGTTAACCACAGTGTTTGGCTCAACGCCGATCCGCTACCTGTCGCCCAGCGAGGAGTTCTACGCGAAAGCCGAGAGCTTCATCAGTCTCACCGTCACTCTGCGCGGTCCGGTGGACTCCGGTGCGATGGCGGATGCCTTCGAGGCACTGTTGCGAGTGCACCCCGCCCATGCCGGTCACCTCGAGCGGGGCGCCGACGGCCGCCACCAGATTATGGTCGATGAATACGAGCATGAAGGAATGTGGCTCGAGAAGATCGGCGACACGTCCACCGGGCGGCTGCCGAATCAGTCAGAGGCACTGGTCAACCTGCGACTCAGGCACGGCGAGGAGCGGTCCGAACTCACCCTTTTCACCAACCATGCGCTGGCCGACGCGCACCACTCGTTCGCTCTGCTGGAGAAGCTGTTCGGCTGGTATACCGACATCGTCACCGGCGTCGGCGTCGGGCCGGTCAAGACGGAGCCCGTTCCGGAACCGTTGGAGACGGTCCTTGCCGAGCGTGGCATCGTCAAACTCCAGCGGTTCGGCCTGGAGCGCTTCCTGCCGGCGATATTCGCCTACGAGCTGCCTCCCTCCAAGCGAAACGCAGGACGTGTCGGCCTCCAGTCGGTTCTGGTGCCGTCGGCCACCTGTCGACTCTCCCGCCAGGAGACCCAAGCCCTGGCTGACATCTGTGCCGATCGACGGGTCAGTCTCAACTCCCTGACCGCCGCTTCGATCCTGCTGGCCGAGTGGAAGATTCGGGAGACCCCACACCTTCCGATCCCCTACATCTACCCGGCCGATCTGCGCTTCCGCTTAACCCCGCCGGTCGGTGCTACCGAGGCCACCAACCCGGTGGGGATGGCGATGTACCTGGCCGAGATCCGTTCGGACACCGACATCTTGGACTTGGCCCGCGATATCGTCGAGGCATTCCGCGCTGATCTGGCCGATGGCGTGATCCAACAGTCGTTTCTGCACTTTGGTGAGCATTACCAGGGAAACCCGCCCGGTCTGCCCGATGTCGTGATGGCGACGGACGCCGGGAAACTGCCCCCGCTGACCACGCCGCCCGATCTGGTGGTCGAGCAGTACGCACTCGACTTGCTGTTCGCGTCCACATCGGCGGGAGTCGACATGTATTCGGCCGCTACGTTCGATGGTCGCCTGATGGTCAGCTATCACAGCCATGGTCCCGAACCCGAACGGTATGTCGCCGAGATCCACAAGATTCTGGCCGACGTGCCTTCCCGGTACGGGCAGCTGACCGACTAGCGGACTTCCGCTACACCGCGGTGGAAGCCGTTCCAGTGCCGCCGATCTCAGTGAGTAGTTCACCCAAGCCCGCTGCCAGACCGTCGGCCAGGTCCGACAACGCCGGTATCACCCCGGGGTTCGAGATCAACCCGATGTGCAGCGTGCCATTCACCGACCACAACGTGAAGTTGATGCCCGCACCGAGCAGTACCGGCCCAAACGGGTACATCGCCAAGACCTCGGCGCCGAGGAAATAGCGAGCTGGATCCGGACCGGGCACGTTGGACAGGATGACGTTGTAGTTCGGGCGAAATTGCGTCAGGCGGGCGTAAACCCGCTTTGCGATACCGAGCAGAACCGAACCGACAACCTCGCCGAAGTCCTGCAGCAACGTCGGACTGATCGCCGACACCTGTTCCTTTGCAGAGGCGTTCGCCTCCGCAACTGCCTTGAGCCGGTCCACCGGATCTGCGATCTGGGTGTGCAGCGCAACGAGCATGCCGGAGACCTGGTTGCGCGCGGTGCGATCGGATTGTCCGTGCACCGAAACCGGTTCCAATGCCACCAGTGAGGACGTGGGCAACTCGCCCCGGTCCAGCAGGAACTGGCGCATCACCCCGCCGACCAGGGTCCCCACCACGTCGTTGACCTTGACCCCGAAATGGTCCTTGACCCTCTTCACCTCATCGAGGTCAAGGCGGGCGAACGCCACATTGCGCTGAGCGCTGAACTTGGCGTTGAGCGCCGTCCGGGGGGCCGTGAACGGGGCCGCCATGGCGCGCCCGGCGCGTGCCCGGCGGATGGCGTCGAGGACTGCGCGCGCGGCCGCGGGCAGTACGCGGACAGCAAGGTAAAACGGCCTGGTCGCTAACCGGGCCGCACCGTCGAGTGCCTCCCGCAACGGGCCGATCGACGCCGGTGCCTCGATCAGATCCGGTGGCGCCGGTGCGGCTTCGGAACTGCACAGCCGGGACACCATGTCGGCGTATGTCACGCCGTCCGCCGCGGCGTGGTGAACCTTGATCAAGACGGCCAGTCGATCCGTTCCTGAAGAACCATCAAGGCCCTCGATGACCCAGATCTCCCACAGTGGCCGGCGACGATCCAGCGGCAGTCCGGCCAGTCGGCCGCAGATCTCGGTCAACTCCGTCCGGGTGCCGTTCGCGGGCAGGGTGATCCGGTGCAGATGCCGGTCGATATCGAAGTCGTCGTCCTGGACCCACACCGGATGGCCGATGGTCAGCGGGGCGTCCGAGAGCTTCTCCCGGAACTCCGGGATCGCCCTGACCCGCGCCGCGAGGGCGTCGCGCAGGCCGTTGAAGCGGTAGCCGCCGGGAATCGTTGTCGAATCCAACTCCAGCACCGAAAACACTTGCATGGGTTGCGTTGCGGTTTCGATGGAGAGGAAGCTGGCGTCGAATCCGCTGACTCGCTGCGGATGCTGCACATCATCGATGGTACCCGGCCCGCGAGGGGCCTCTACGATGTCGCTCGTGGATGGACTCGTTGATGGGCGGACGGTCACCCTGGTCACCGGGGCGTCGACCGGGATCGGCGCCGAGTTCGCCCGGCAGTTCGCGGCCCGCGGCCACGATCTCGTCGTGGTGGCCCGCAGTGCGGACCGGCTCGATGCGCTGGCCGCACGGCTGCGCGAAGCCCACGGCGTCGCCGTCACCGTGATCGCGATGGACCTCTCGGAGCCAACCGCCGCCGCCGAGCTGTGGCGACGGACGAACGAGTTGGGCCTGGAGGTCGGCGTGCTGGTCAACAATGCCGGCTTCGGAACGCACGGTGACGTGGCCGATGCCGACCCGCAGCGCCTCGAGGACGAGGTCGGACTCAACTGCCGGACGATGGTCGGCGCCACCGCCCGTTACCTGCCGCAGATGCGGGCCCGGGGTGCGGGGGCGGTCATCAACATCGCCTCCACCGCGGCGTTCCAGCCGTTGCCGAAGATGGCCGTCTACGGTGCGACGAAGGCCTTCGTACTGTCCTTCACCGAGGCGGTCTGGGCCGAGGAGCGCAACAGCGGCATCCGGGTGCTGGCGGTGTGTCCCGGGCTGACCGACACGCCGTTCTTCGAACGTGCCGGCGAGGCCGCTGCCGGGGCGGCATCTGGCGCGGCGGCGAAGGCCTTCACCCGCACACCGGAGCAGGTCGTCGCCCACACGATCCGGGTGCTGGCGAGGCGCAAACCGAGCTTCGTCGACGGTGTGGCCAACGCCGTCGTCTCCAGGGTGGTCGCCCGGGTTTTACCCAGGCGGCTGGCCATCGCGGTGTCTGGGCGACTACTGGGCGGCTGAGGAGCCGCGGGTTTCGCTGAGGGGCGCCCCTAGGATCGGTGTATGGCATCGAGCGAACCACTGGGACCATCGGACGACCTCCCGGCCACTCGATCCGATCCGGCCCCGGCGCTTGCCTGCCGCGTCCCCCCGGGAGGCCGCCGCGAGCTGGGATGGTTCGGCTGGCTGTTTTGCCGGTTTGCCGCATGGGTCTGGGGTGTGCCGGAGTTCCACCTGTTCACCGTGCTGGCCCAGCACCGGCGGTTGTTCTGGGCCTGGGCGCCGTTTGCCAGCGTCCTGCTGCGCCGCGGCCGGTTGCCGGGGGCCGACACCGAACTCGCGATCCTGCGGGTCGGGCACCTTCGCGGGTGCGAGTACGAACTCCAGCAGCACCGCCGGATTGCCCTCACCCGCGGCCTGGATGCCGGCACCCAGGCCGATATCTTCAACTGGCCGAACTCGGGTGGGCTGTCGTGGCGTCAGCAGGTGCTGCTCGCCGGTGTCGACGAGCTCGTCACCACCCGCGCGCTGTCCGATGCGAGCTGGCGGCGGCTGAGCGGCTTCCTGGACCGTCGTCAGCTGATTGAATTCGTGACGTTGGTCGGCCAATACGACGCCTTGGCGATGACGCTCACCACGCTGGGCGTGCCGATGGATTACCCGGACTAAGCCATCGCGCAGTCCGTAGGATCGACCGAGCCGGCGGCATCGGGCGGCCGGCCAGACCCCAGGAGCCCGCAGGTGAGCGACGCACGAATGAAGGAAGCGGTCCGCGAGGCCGGGTCCGCGATGGGTGAGGCCATCGGCATCTTCATGCTGCACCCGGAGACCTTCGCCGGCAGTATCGCCGCCGGCTACCAGAACCCGTTCGCGGGCTACGTCGCCGGTCGCGGTGGTGTGCTGGGCGACGCGACCGGGACCACGGTGGCCTCGATCTTCGCCATCTTCGAACCCAACTTCGTCTGCGCCATGTGGGATGAGGGTGTCGCGGTACGCGGCGCCGCCGGCGCGGCGAACGTCTACTGGGACCAGGTCGCCGAGTTCGGCCGAACGTATCTGGCCGATGCCGAGGGAACGGCCCGGATTGCCCAGTTGGGCGAGAAAATCATCGCCGAGACGGCGACCGTCGGCCTGCCGATGTACGCCGGCTGGCGGGCGATGCCGCTGTCCTCCGACGCCCCGGCCCGGGCGCTGCAGGTGATGTTCGTGCTGCGGGAGTTGCGCGGCGATGTGCATTTCAACGCGCTGGCCAACTCCGGAATCACTCCGGTCGAGGCGCATATGCTGCACGCGGGTCGCGACTACACGATGATGTTCGGCTGGCCGGAGCCCTTCGCCGACGGCTCGGACAAGAAGGACCGCTACGCCGAGGTCGAGCGGGCGACCAACCGACGGATGACCGAAATCTTCGACGCCGCACTGGATTCCGATGAGGCAGAGGAACTCGCACGGCTCTGCACCGGGGTGCTGCAGCGGTTGAAGGCAGACGCCCCGCCGGCCGGGTAACGGTGTCCTACCGATGCCGTTAGCCGACGGCGAAACCTTCGCCGGTTACACCGTCCTGCGCCTCCTCGGCGCGGGAGGTATGGGTGAGGTCTACCTGGCCCAGCACCCGCGGTTGCCTCGCCGCGACGCCTTGAAGGTGCTCGGCAACTCGGTGAGTCACGATGAGGAGTATCGGCTGCGTTTCGGCCAGGAGGCCGAGATGGTCGCAACGCTGCGGCACCCGAATATCGTCACCATCTACGACCGCGGCGAAAGCGACGGCAGGCTGTGGATCGCGATGGAGTTCGTTGACGGTATCGACGCCGGACGGCTGCTGGAGGACAAGTATCCCAATGGGATTCCCGCCGCGGAAGTGTCGCGCATCGTCACCGCCGTCGCCGATGCACTGGACTACGCACACAGTCGAAAGCTGATGCACCGCGATATCAAGCCGGCCAACATCCTGCTCGGTGTGCCGGCCTCCGGGGACAATCGGGTGATGCTCGCCGATTTCGGCGTTGCCCGGTGGATCGACCAGTCCAGCACGCTCACCGGGTCGGAGATGACGGTCGGCACGGTCACCTACGCCGCACCCGAGCAACTCAAGGGGGAACAGATCGACGGTCGCGCCGACCAGTACGCGCTGGCCGCCACCGCATTCCACTTGCTCACCGGCGCAGCGCCATTCACCGACAGCAACCCGGCCGTGGTGATCAGCAAGCATCTCAGCGCGGCACCGCCGCCCCTTGACAGGGAGGATCTGTCCGCGTTCGGCCCGGTCTTCGCCAGGGCCCTGGCCAAGAATCCGGGCGACCGGTTCGCCAACTGCCGCGACTTCGCCCGGGCCATGCAGGATGCGCTGAATCCGTCGGCCGCGGGATCCGCCCGGCACCGCAGGACCGCTCACCGGCCGTGGTTCCGGCGACGCTGGGTTGCCGCGATCCTGGGCAGCGCCCTGATCGGGGCAGCGGTCGGCGGTGCGGTCCTGCTGGTGTCGCAGAATCGGTACGTGAGCACCCGGTCCCAGACAGCCACCAAGCCCGCCCCACCGCCGGCGGTGTCGGGACGGATGGACCTGCCGGTGGTGGTGATGGGCGCGGACTGCGCGGTGCTGGGCGCTGCGGCGGTTGATGCGGACGGTACGGACGCCTACTGCTCCCGGGCGGATTCGCAGGGGGATCAGACGGTGTGGTCCCGCATTCCCGAGCGGCTGCGAACCGCGACGCCGCAGCCACCACCCGCACCCTGAATCGGCTCCCACGGGACCGCAACGTCGCTAGCATCCGCATCTATGTCTACGAACACGGCTGCCGAGATCGTCAACAGGCTCGGTGGCGCAGCGAATATCGAGAGCCTCTCGCACTGCGCCACCCGGCTGCGGTTCCAGCTTCGGGACGCCTCGAGGGTCACCCAATCCGATCTGGAGTCGGTCTCCGGAGTCATGGGCGCGGTGCCGCAGGCCGGCGACCGCTATCAGGTGGTGATCGGCGGCGGCGTGCAGACGGTCTACAACCAGATCAAGGCGCTGCCGGAGATGGCCGGCGGAGGCGATGCTGACGACGCTGCCGCCATCAAGGCCGCCGCCCGGGCGAAGGGGCCGCGTGGGAAGTTCAGCTGGCTCGACGGGTTCTTCGAGTTCCTGTCCGACTCGTTCCGGCCCATCCTGGGTGCGCTGCTCGGGGCGTCGCTGTTCATCACCTTCATGGCCCTGATGAGCACACTCGGGGTGATCCCCAACTGGGCTGATCCGCGTGAGGCCAGCCAGTTGTCGCCGTCCTGGCAGTTCATCAATCTGTGCTGGCAGAGCGTGTTCGTCTTCCTGCCGCTGATGGTCGCCTACAACGCCGCGAAGAAACTCGGCGCCGACCCGTGGGTCGGGTTCGCGATCATGGCCGTGGTCATGCTGCCCGGCTTCGCGGCGATGAAGGATTTCACCGAATCCAAGACCGTGTTCGGCTCCCAGGTCGACGTCGTGCAGGTGTTAGGTCTCCCGCTGACGATCTTCAACTACAGCTCGCAGGTCTTCCCGCCGCTGCTGATGGCGGCGGTACTGGGTCCGCTGTACAAGTTCCTGAAACGGATCATCCCCGAGAACGTCCAGCTCATTTTCGTGCCGTTCCTGTCGATGCTGGTCATGATCCCGCTGACCGCGTTCCTGATCGGTCCGCTCGGCGTCTACACCGGTGCGGCTCTCGGCGGCTTCCTGAAGTCCGTCAACGACTTCTCGCCGTTCATTTTCGCGATCCTCATTCCGCTGGCGTATCCGTTCATGGTGCCGCTGGGTCTGCACTGGCCGATCAACGCGATCATGCTGATCAACATTCAGACGCTGGGCTACGACTTCATCCAGGGCCCGATGGGGGCGTGGAACTTCGCCTGCTTCGGCGCCACCGCCGGCGTGCTGTTCCTGGCTTGGCGGGAGCGCGACCGTCAGATGCGTCAGACGGCCATGGGCGGCTTGGCCGCGGGTCTGCTCGGCGGGATCTCCGAACCGTCGCTGTACGGAATCCACTTGCGGTTCAAGCGGATCTATCCGCGAATGCTGGTCGGCTGCCTGGTCGGCGGCATCATCATCGGCATCGGTGGCGGTGTGAAGACGAGCGCCTTCGTGTTCACCTCGATTCTGACCATCCCGGCGTTCGACAACATGGGGCTGTACGCACTGGCGGTGACCGCGGCGTTCTTCACCTCGATGGTCCTGGTGATCCTCTCCGGCTACCGGACACCCGAACAGGCCGCCGCCGCGGTCGCGGCAGGGGTGCCGGTGGCCGACCTGGAGGGCCCGATGGGCGAGGCCAGCGCCGACACCCTGGTCGCCGCGGCGGCCACCAAAGCGGCCGGCGACGCCGGTGTGACCACGCAGATCCTCTCGCCGCTGGCGGGTACCGTCGTCGCACTCAGCGACGTGCCGGATCCGGTGTTCGGTAAGGGGATCATGGGCCCGGGCATCGCTGTCGAACCCTCCGGTAACACGGTTTACGCGCCGGGGGCTGGCACGGTGATCGCCGCCCAGCCCACCGGGCACGCCTACGGAATCCTGCTCGACACCGGGGTGGAGGTACTCATCCACGTCGGCCTGGACACGGTGAAACTCAAAGGTGACGGGTTCGACGTCCACGTCGCCAAGGGGGATCGGGTGGACGCCGGAACGCCGCTGGTGAGCTTCGATCGCGCGGTGATCGAGAAGGCCGGCTATCCCCTGATCACCCCGATCGTGGTGCTCAACGCCAAGAAGTTCGGTTCGGTCGAGATGGCGGACGCCGGCGAGATTGCACCGGGGGAGCCGATCATCACCGTCCAGCCCGCGCCGCAGCCCGCCGAGGCCGGACTGTAGGCGGTATCGGCACAACCACTCAGGCCGCCGTCGGCCCCTTCATGGATGTGGTGCACCTTCGGCGAAAGGCCTCGAGGCTGATCCCGGCGCATCGGGTGACGTGGGGGCCTCATCCTCCGTGTGGCGCCGGCGCCCCGGGGATCCGTGTAGTCAGCCGGATGATCGGCAACGTCCGGTCCGTCTGTTGCTGATACTTGGTGAATCGGGCCGACGCCGCGGTGATCGCCCGCCAGGCCGCCTCGCGCTCCGGGCCGTGAAGTTGCGCAGCGGTGACCGGGATGGTGCGACCCTCGATCTGGATCTGGACCTGGTCGGGGTGCGCGGCGATGTTGTAGTACCAGGACGGGTTTCGGCGCGCTCCGGCCGCCGAGGCGACGATCAGCCAACTGCCGTCGTCGCCGGGAAACCAGACCAGCGGCGTGCTGCGTCGCTCACCGCTCTTGGCTCCGATGGTGGTCAGCACGAGCCCCTCGGTGCCGCCGATCAGCTTCCCGCCCTTGCGGATTCGTCGGGCGATGACGCCGTTCATCAGCCTTAGCAGCGGGCCGCCGGGTTGGCGGGCCCCTCGCGTCCCGTTCTTCGCGGTGAAACTCACGGCGTCGTGACCCCCAGATCTTTCAGGACTGCCTGGGCGGCGCGGCGACCGCTGACCAACGCCCCCTGGATGGATGACGTATCACGGTGATCCCCGGCGACGTAGACGCCCGGCGCCGTGCGCACCGGGCGTTGCAGCTCGAAGGGCACTGGCATCGCCGGCAGCGCGTAGGGAATCGGATAGCTTGCGATGAGGTCCCACTTCCTCGTGGGTATCCCGTACAGCCAGGCAAGATGCTCGCGTACGTCATTGTCCTGCAACGGGTTGTCCCGCGCCCCGAGTGCTGAAGCGGCGACCAGTGCGCTGCCCGGCGGGGCATAGCCGGGTGCGGCGTGACTGAGCACCACGGTGTTGACCAGTGGTCCGCGACGGGCGCCGTCGAGGATCAGCACGGCCTCACCGTCGGCGAGTTCCTCTGGTGGGCAGTCGGGCCGGTAGTACCAGGTGGTGACGGACCGGGCGGCCGGTGCGTCAACGCCCGGGATCAGCCCGGCGGCGGTCGTTGGATCGGTGGCGACGATGACGGCCTCGGCGGGGTGAGCGTCACCGTCGACGATGTCGACGCGTCGCGCCGAGACCGCGGTGACCCGCTGGCCTAATCGCACGTCCAGCCCGGTGGCGAGTTGTTCGGGAATGCGTTGCATGCCCAGCGCCGGGACACTCGGGGTGCCGTGGATGAAGGATTTCAGCACCACATCGAGGAAGCGCCGTGATGTCGTGAGCTCGGAGTCCAGGAAGACTCCGGAGAGAAACGGGCGCAGTACCGTTTCCAACAACGCGTCATCCGAACCGGCCCGGCGCAGTGCCGCCTCGGCGGTGACGTCGGGATCGCGTTGCAGGGAGGGCACCGACCGGACGGCGCGGGAGACGGCATAGGCGCCGAATCGGGCAATCGCCAACGGTGAGCCGATGTGTGCCCGCAGCGACGGTACCGCCCACGAGGGCTTGCGCCGGGGGTCGGCGACCCGCTCCACCCGGCGGCGCCCGCCCCGGTCGACGACGATCCGTGCGCCGGCGATGAACGGCTTCAGATCAAGGGCCTGATGGTCCAGGACGCGAGCGCCTTCGGGGTAGGCCGGGTTGTACAGCTGGAATCCACGATCGAGGCGGTAGCCGTCAACCAGATCGGTGCGGACCCGTCCGCCCACCGCATCGGAAGCCTCCAGAACCGTGACCTCAACACCCCGGCGGCTGAGATGCCGCGCGGCGGCAAGACCGCTCAGTCCGGCTCCCACAATGACGACGGCCATGCTGGTCACGGTAGAGCACCTGAAGAAGGCTCAGGAGATCCGAGTCCCCCACTGGGCTCTAACTGAGTCCGTTGACACGTGCCCAGATGTCGGGGTTGGGGGAGAGCTGCCCGCGGATCAACACGGCTCTGACTGCCGAGCGGCTCCGGGTCAGGGCCGTCGCAGATAAACCGTGCAGGCTGAGGACCGGCAGCCGAATATCGGGCTGAACTGTCCGGGATGGTTGCGCGCCGCCTGGCCGCCGGGCATGTCGTCCCCGACGACCAGTAACCGGACGTGGTCGGATTGGATCAGCGTGTCCGCCTCCTCGAGGCTGGCGCCGTCGGGAATGCGTTCGGCGGAAGCGGATAGATCAGGCCGCCAGACCAGGTAGGGCAGTTCGAGGGAACGGTCGAACAGTGCGACTTCGCCGGGTCGAAGCTGCGCCACCGCGTCCAGGAAAGGTGCCGGTGAACCGTTTGCGCCCACTGCCCGCCGCCGCTCGCCGTCGGTCATGTCCCAATACTCGCCCAGCGGCGGTCCCTCGCCCCGAAACCCCGGGTAGGCGGCCGCAATGTTCTGGGCAGCGCCCGCCGCGATCAGCCCGAACGTCAACAGATACAGCTGCTTTCGATCCCGCAGTAGTTCCGTTGCCGGGATCGCCAGGGCTAAGACCAGACCGGCGAACGGCAGTACGAAGCGGGCCACGGCGGGCTCGGGGGTCGCCACTGTCGCTGCCACGACCAACCCCATCACCAGTGCGTCAGCGCCACGGCAGCGCTGCACCAACCTGACCAGGGCGACCGGCGCGGCGATCAGAACCAGGATGCCGAGTCCGCCGACACGCATGTCGAAGGCCGGCACTTCCGGCCAGATCACCGACCACGATGCCGCGATGCGTTCGAGGGGATTGCCGTGGGTCCGCGGTGCAGCGGCGCCCGCGGCCAGCAGATCCGAGACACTGCGGTCACCGGGCAGCCGAAACGGGCCGACGTCGATGCTCACCGGCCAGATCGGATTCCCATGGCGGACAGTGTTTCTCAGGTACGACTCACCGCCCAGAATCAGCACCAGCAGGCCGGCGACCGGGATCACCCGACCCAACCGGGCACGGACGGCGACCACAGCCAGCGCGACGAACAGCAGACCCACACCGGCCGGAGCGCTCGGTTTGGATCCCAGGTACAGGCCGAGTGCGACGGCGGCGAACAACAGCCGAGAGCGGTCTATCGGCCCCAGCAGGAACGCAATGGCCGACAACGCCAGCGCGGCCGCTGCGACGTCAACGTAGTTTGTCGGCAGCTGCAGGAGCACCGCGGGCAGTGTCAGCCACACCGCGCCGGCGGCCACCGCCGCCGCAGGGCAGGCGCCTTGGCTGCGCGCGATCAGCGAGATCGCGAGTGCGCCGAGCACACCGTACGGCAGCTGCCCAAGGTCGACCATCGTGTCGTCGGGAAGCATTGCACGCCAGGCGATAAAAGTGTTCTCGACCACCTTCGGGTAGGTCGACAGGTAGGGAACGTCGGCGGGGACATCGGCCAGCGTTCCGCGCTGCAACGCGAAGTTGACGTACGGCAGGTGATAGCCCAGCGCGTCCCACTGCCAGACCGGCAACAGATAGGACGCCACCACGGTGATCGCGACGGCCAGGGCGGCGACCACGAGCACCGGAATGGTGGCGATAGCAAGGGGCCACTGACGAGGCAGCGGCAGCGGGACCCCGCGGACGGCCACCGCCGTGGCGATGAGAGCCGTTGCTGCGAAAGCCGACCCGGCAAGCACCGGGGTGGTGAGAGCACCGGCCCACCCCAACACTCGCACCCCGACGTCGACGATCACCACCCAGCCCAGCGCACCGGCCAGCAAGCGTTCACCGCCGGTCGCACCGGAGCGGGGCATGGCCAAAGCGGCCAGCCCCAGAACCGCCGCGACCGATACGAGCACCATCACCGGTGCCAGTACCCAGCCGCCGAGCGCAGCCGGACTCACTGCGCTTCGGCAGGGGAGCCGTCGATGCCGAACCGTTCGCTGCGGCCCCAGTGCTGTGCGCCTGCGAGGAACGCGATCCATCCGAGCACTGCGCCCAGGTGGAGCAGCACCCGGAATGTAAAGGGCTCCAGAACGCTGGCGAAACAGGCGCCGGCCAGGTTCGCGCGCTTCGGGTCGCCCACCCAGTGGCGGTACTGGCGAACCGCCCATATCTGGAAAGCGGCGTTGATGACCAACGTGGCGCCGAGGATGACAGCCAGCGTGCTGCGGGTGCCGGCATCGGCGACGATCAGGAGGTAGACCGCCAGGACCAGGGCGGTGAGCCCGTAGAGCGGCTGGAAGGCGTCGATGGCCTTCACCGGGAGCATCAGCGTGCCCATTCGGCCCATTCTCGAGTTGCCCATCATCGCCCGGTACCACCACTGGGTCTGGAGGAAACCGCCGAACCACCGGCGGCGCTGACGCAGCAGGGCCGGAATGGAGCCGGGCGCCTCGGTGCGCGCCTGCGCGGTGCCGAGTACCCGGAAACGGCAGGGCGTGTTGTGGTCACCGGCGTAGCGGTAGAGCCGGTGGACGATTTCGTAGTCCTCCACCAAACAGGCGTCGTCGAAACCGCCGACCTGCACAACCGCGGTGCGCCGGAATCCCGCGAAGGCCCCGGAGATCAGTTGCAGGCATTCCACCCGCATCCATGCGTACCGGCCGAGGAAGTTGCGGATGTACTCGTAGGTCTGGAAGAACTGCATCACCCGGCCGACCATTGACCGCGGCGATTCCGGAGTGATGACGCCGGTGATACCGACGAGCTCGGTCTCGCGGGCGAACGCGGCCCGGACCACCGCAATCGCTTCGGTGTCCAGCAGCGTGTCGGCATCGACGGTGATCACGATGTCGGCGCCGGTCTGAAGGAGCGCGGTGTTGAGGGCTCGCGCCTTGCCGCCGTGGGGGAGCCGAAGCCATGTGATGGTCACCGTCCCGTCATGTGCCGGTGGGCCCGCCTGCCCGAGTTGTCGGGGGGTGAATCCGAACTCGGCGCACAGCACCGCGGCGGTCGAATCGGTCGACCCGTCGTCGGCGATCACGATCTCTTCGGGGGGATCGCTTTGCGCGATGATCGCGCGCAGCGTGGCGGGCAAGACCTTGGCCTCGTTATGGGCGGCGATCAGAACCGCGACAGTCGGCCGGGGCCCTGCGACGGCGGGCCCAGGGGCGGTGACGAACCGCCTGATGTGCCACCCGGTGAAGATCAGCAGCGCCGCTTCGTAGGCCAGATACGCCAAACCCACCGACCACGCGAGGATGCCGCCCCGGCCGAATACGAGGAGAAACAGTGCCACCCACAAGACCAGCACGCCGAGGTGTATCACCGTACTGATCAGCGGGGTCGGCGGAGGCCTCAGCCGCGACGAGAATCGCCGGCGCGCATCGTCGAGCGCCGCGGCATCGCCGGATCCGATCATGCGGGCCCGACTCCGTGAAGGGTGCCGGCAACCACATCGTCAGGCTATTGGCTGACGATTAGGGGCTCATCTCGCGGTGGCTCCCGGAGCCACCGGGTACCACGGTGGGGGCCCGGTCTGCGGTCATGGTGGGGGCGAAGGACCCGACGTTCTGCTTCTCGGTAGGCGTCAATGAGTTCGGCGACTGCGGGGCGCTGCTGCCGGTGGGGGCCTTGGTTTCGGCCGGCTTCTCCGTGGTGTCGCTTCCGCAGGCGGTGATGGTTGCCATGCCGACGACGGCGGTCGCACCCGCCAACAGGGCGAACTTGGACCTCAGACCAGTTTTCTGCACGTTCCTCTTCCCTCTTCCTTGTTCGAATCCTTGTTCGTCGAGTCAGGGGTTCGACTGTAACCGGGTGTCCCTACGCCTTGATCCGGATCTGTCCCGGCGACCACAATCCGCTTCGGGTCGCGGTGCCCAGCTCCAGTTCGGCTGGTTCAGCATCGACGATGGTGTCGAACCTACGCAGCGATCCCCAGTCCCGGCCCCAGTCGTGGGACAGATAGGTCGCCATCACCGAGGCCCGCAGCAGCAGATCGCTGATCCCCAGCAGGCCGCCGTTGCGGCCGTCCTCCCAGGTGTCGGTGTCCTGCTTCTTGGCGGTGTAGTCCGGTGTGATCCGGAATCTGGGCACCTGGGTGACGCCGTTGGAATGCAGCATCGGCTGTTGGCACGGGAAGGCCAGCCCCACCGCCCAGTCCATCAGCACCGGCTGTGTCGATCCGACGTACTCCTGGATCGAGCGGAGTTCCGGCACCCGGGGCGGCGTCACGGCGACCCAATCGCCGATCGAGAGCGACCGGTCCTCGGCCACGATCCGGACCGCCGTCGCGTCGGCGGGGATCTGCGATCGCGGGTAGCGCAGATTGCGCCAGGACGGTGCGGGGCCGAGGTCGTAGGGCTCGACTCGGCCGGCCGCCACCGGAGCGCCGTCGGGGCCCGGCCTGCCGAACTCCAATTCGACGGTCTGGCCGTCGGTACGGTCGTTGAGCACGCTGTTGCCGGCGATCGTCCCGGCCGCGGTGACGACGACCAGTGGATGGTTGCCGTCGTCAGGCGGCAGCTGGTACCAGGCCGAGGTCAGCAGGCTCTCCTGCTGGCCGGAGTCCACGTAGCTACCGGCAACCGGAACCCGGGCCGGGTCCAGCTGGTACGGCAGCGGGACAGTCGACCCGTTGATCCCCGGCTTGGCGAGCTCGAACGGACCCTCCCAGTCGTGATCGACGCCCGGCATCGGGTTGTTGACCCGGATCGCCTCGGCCACAATCTTTTCCGGAACACCGCCGGGGCTGAAACCCACCGGTTTGGTGCCGCCCAATGGACCGAGTTTCCCGTACTCGCCGGCCAGTGGCGTCAGGAAGCCGTCGTTGGCATCCGGCTCGACGAGAACGTCATCGGCCAGACCGCAGCCACCGGACAGGGCCCGCACGTTGGCCAAACCGTTGGAGTAGGTCGGATACTGGCGCACCACCCCGGCCGTCATCGAGGCCAGGAACACCAGCACCATGAAACCGGCGGCAACCGGGATCGGGGCGGCGGTCAGCGTGCGCGCGACCCGTCCCTCGCCGCGGTTGCGGGACGTGAAGTGCAACCATGCCGTATAGAGCGCGGCGAGCACGAACAGACCCAAAAACACTGTGCTGATACTGATTCCGGCGATCTGCGGCATCGAGCTGTTGAACGGCACCCCGTAACTCGACACGTACCACCAGCCGTTGGTGGTGGCGAACGTCAACGCGAGCAGGAACAGCACAGCGGTCACGACCGTCATCCGGTTGCGCGACCAGCGCAGCACCGTCCGCGAGATCAGCACCGTGGCCAGGGCGGCCATCGCCGCGCCGACCGCGGCGAACAACCCGAAGTGGTGAACCCACTTGGTCGGGGTGAACATCAGGACGAAGATCGTCGCGAAGATGACGCCCATCAGCCGCCAGACCGGACCCCGCGCGACGCCCGGAACGCGTTTGCGGCGCAACATGATGAACACCGAGACGAACAGTGACAGCGCGGTGATCAGGAAGCCGAACCGGCGAGACAGCGAACCGTCGACCGTCGGCAGGATCAGGTAGTAATAGCGCAGGTTCTCGGTGTACCACTCCTGGCTCGGCCCGATGTCGGTGCGGATGCGGGTGGCCTCCAGCACGGTGGCCAGGGTCTGGTCGGCGAACACCACGGTCAGGATGATCGTGCCGGCGGCCAGCAGTGGGGCCACCAGCGGCCAGGTCCCCACGATCGCGCGCCGCCGCATCAGGATCCGCAGAATCGGCCGGCCGCCGGCCAGCAGTGCGGCGACCGCGATAAGCCCGGTCGGCTGGATACCGAGGGTGAAGGCCGCCGTGATGATCGCCAGCGCCGCCGGTGTCAACCGTCCGGAGGTGATCGCCCGCTCGATCAGCACGTAGGTGATCAGCGCGCCGGTGGCGATCTGGCCTTCCGGGCGCAGCCCGTTGTTGAACGGCATCCAGGCCGCCAGCAGCACCAGGCCCGCCGCCCACAGCGCCGGCCGGCTGCGGTGCACGGCCGGTCCCAGCCGGGGCAGCACCTCCCGGGACAGCAGCAGCCAGCAGAGCAGGGCGCAGAGCAGATCCGGCAGCCGCATCCAGATGCTGGCGGTGCTGACATGGGTCATCAGCGCCAGCACGTTGTAGTACCAGCCGAACGGATCCTCCGGTACGCCGAACCAGCGGAAGTAGTTCGACATGTAACCGGCCTGGTCGGCGACGCGGGCCATACCGAGGATGTAGCCGTCATCGGAGGAGTTGGCGCCGATGACGTACCAGACGAAAAAGGCGGTCACCACCGTGACGTCGACGGCGGTGAAGGTGCGCCAACGACTCGGGATCAGCCGATGCATCCGGCGCCCGTCAAGCCGGTCCAGCCGCCACAGCGCGGCCAGTGCCACCACGGTGGCCGCGATGGCCAGCAGCATCGCGGCCAGTTTCACCGCCGTCGGTCTGGTCGAGAACCGGGTGTCGATGGTGGCCGAGACGCTCAGGCCTGGCGGTGCCGGACCGGTGAGGTCGGTGAACACCCCGACGATGTTCGGGCGGAGGTTGGGATCGGCGAATCCGGACCGCAGGTAGTCATATCCGGTCTGGGGGGACTCCTCTTTCTGCTCGGCGTCCAGGTCGGCGTAGTCGGCGCTCGGCGGCAGTCCGATGAAGCCGGCGAAGGTGCCGGATTCGGTGGAGCTGATCTCGATCCGTTGGCAGTCGGCCGAAACCACCTGCGAGCGTGGCACGCTCGCGATCACTACGTTGCGGTCGGTGATGTCCACTCGTTGGGTGTTGACCGTGACGAGGAGCGAATTGAGGGCGGCGTCCTTGGCTTTCTGCGGGGCCAGGCCGAGCACCAGGCCGCCCTTGGGCGGCATCGACCGGATCACCTCGCACGGAACGGTTGCGGTGATCGATACCGGCGACAACGAGATCAGCGGTGCGGTGACGCTGTCGAGTCGTCCGTTCTGCGGCCAGTTCAGCGTTGCGGTGGTCTGCACGACGGGCAGCAGTGGGGTCAGCACCGCCAGCACGAAGCCGAGCAGACCCGTGATGGTGGCGACCCGCCGGGTGATCGTCACCTCACGGGCGGCATCGCGTGCGCTGTCGACGAGGGTCTGTGTCATGACGGTGTCTGATTCATTGCGGTGTCTGATTCATGGGAGCGCCCTGATCGGTCCGTTGCGGCTCCACCCGAACACCCGCTGGGAGCCCTCGTCGATGACGGCGTCGGGGGCCTGCGCGGCGGGTACCACCCGGATGTAGCGCTCGATAGCACCCCAATCCCGGTACCAGTCGTCGCGCAGGTAGGTCGGCACCGTCGCGGTGCTCAGCAGTGCTTGGATGAACAGGAAGGGCCCCCCGGCCCGGGCCGACTGCCACATGTTCGATGACACCACCACCTGTTTGAGATTGGGCAGGATCCGGTACCGGGGCACCTCGGCAATACCCAGGTGCTCGGAAAACGGCCGCTGGCAGGGGAACTGGGCGGCCGAGGCGATATCCATCAGCACCGGCGTCTCGGGGCCGAGGAACTCGTTCGCGGTCTGCAGTACCGGAACCCTGGGCGGGGTGAATCCGAACCATTGCTCGCTGCTCAGGTTCGGGTCGTCGGCGACGATGCGGGCCACGTTGGCCTCCGGCGGTGCCGAGGCCAGCGGGAAACGCAGGTTGCGCCAGGCCAACTGCTCCTGGATGTCGATCGGGTAGACCTTCTCGAGTGCGTCGAAGCTGCCGTCCGGCCTACGCACGCCCCACTGCAGTTTCAGCGACTGCCCGTAGTGGAATTCGCCCTCGTCGTCGTAGTACCAGATCGCGCCGGCGGCGGCCACGGCCACCAGAGGGCGGTCCGGGGAGCGGGGGGGTAGTTCGTACCAGGCCGAGGTGGCCTTGGCCGCGACGGTGTTCTCCTTGTAGCTGCCCATCACCGGCGTGGTCTTGGGATCGAGGCCGAACGGCAGGAACACCTTCGAGCCGTTCACTCCGACGGGTCCGTAGCCGCCGCCGGTGCCGCCGGAGAATCCGATCCCCACATTGGGTTTGTTCGGCGACCCGTCGGAGTTGACCGTTCCCGGGTTGGCGACGAACGGGGCCACTGGGTCGAGGGTGTCGCTGATTCCGTTCGGGGTGAAGCCGACCGGCTTCTCACCGCCCAGCGGGCCGTAGCGGCCCCAGGTCTGGCCGGGGGCAGGTTTCAGCATCCCGGCGTTAGCATCGGCCTCGACCAGGACGTCGTCGGCCATGGCGCAACTGGTGCCGGACAGGCCGGAGCGCAATGCCGCCAGGTTGGCCTTGCCGTTGGTGTAGGCGGGATAGCGCTGCACGAAACCCTTGGCCATCGAGCCGACCGCCAGGAGCACGATGATCAATGAGAAGACCAGCAGCGGGGTGGCGGCGAGCAGGCGATTGCGCCGGGTGTCGGCGACCTCGGTATGGCCGGCGTAGTCGATGCGGAAGTGCAGCCAGCCGGCCAGCAGTCCGGTCAGGATGGCCATCGCCAGGAACATCGTGGTGACCGGTTGGTGCAGCAGGACGGGCTGCCGGTCGTACCAGGGCACGCCGTAGTTGCCGACGTAGAACCAGCCGTTGATCCCCGAGGTCGCCCAGGCCAGGACGAACAGCAGGGCGGTCACATACAGCGCGAGATTGCGGCGGCTGTGCAGGCCCACGGTGGCGAAGGCGAACGCCGTCACCGCGCCCAGTGCCGCGGTCAGGCCGGCGAAGGCGCCGAACTGCACCGCCCACTTGGTCGGGGTGAAGGTCAGCAGCAGCAGGCCCAGCGCGGTGCTGCCGATGAGCCGCCACACCGGTCCGCGGGCCACCCCTGGCAGCCGGGCTTTGCGTAACAGCATCGTCAGCAGGGCGAACAGGCACAGCAGCATGACCAGGACGGCGAAACGCCGGGTCAGCGAGGCCTCCACATGCTCCTCGACGGTCAGAAAGTAATAGCGCAGGAAGTCCTGATACCACGAGATCGTCGGTCCGACAACGTATTTGATCCGGACCGACTCGGCCACGCTGGCCAGTGTCTGATCTCGGAACACCACCACGAAGAACACCGACAACGCCGCGGCCAGGGAAGCCAGCGGGGCCAGGAGCCCGTCGCGCACCCGGCGGACGCCGACCAGTCGGGCCACCGCACGCGCACCCACCAGCAGCGGTGCCAGGGCCACCAGTCCCTGCGGGGCCAGCGTCACGCAGAACACCGCGACCACGATCGCGCCGGCCACCGGGGCCAGCCGCTGGGTGGCGATGGTGCGCTCGACGAGCATCCACACCAGCAGCACGCCGAAGGCGATGAGCGGCTCCGGCCGCAGACCGTTGTTGAAGGGCAGCCAGGCGGCCAGGAACACCGCTCCGGCGGTGGCCGTCGCCACCCGGTTGCGGGTCAGGCCACCGCGGCCCGGCCCCAGTCGGGGCAGCACCCGGTGGCTGATGATCAGCCAACTGCCGATGGCCGCGATGAGGGCGGGCAGTCGCATCCAGACCCCCGCGGTGCTGACCGAGGCCAACTGCGCCAGCAGTGACTGGTACCAGTCGAACGGCGCTTCGCTGGCGCCGAAGAACCGGTAGTAGTTCGCGTTGTAGCCGGCCTCGCTGGAGACCCGGGCGATGGTCAGGTTGTAGCCGTCGTCGGAGGAGATCGCGCCGATCACATGCCACACCAGCAGGGTCCCGAGGACGCCGACGTCGACCGGCCAGTGCCGCCAGCGGTGGCGTGCGGCGGCCACCCGGCGCACGGTCCAGCCGCGGTCCAGCCACGCCAGTGCGGCGATCGAGGCGATGACGCAGAGCACACCGGCCACCATGATCGCCAGCTTGAGCGGGGTCGGGCTGGTGATGAACCGGGTGTCGACGTCGATGCGGGCCGACAGCCCCGGCTGGGCCGGCACCTTCAGATCGGTGAATATCCCGGTCACTTGGGGCTTCTTATCGGGGGACAGGGTCCCGGCGGCCCCCGGTATACCGACGAAGTCGCCGCCGACCGCACCGGGGTTAGCCCATACCCGGATTTCGCTGCAGGTGCCGGAGGCGACCGCGGTGCGTGGTGCGACCGCGGCGACGGTGTCGCGGAAGGCCACCACCACCGAGTCGGCGTTGGCCCGGACGAACAGTCCGTTGCGGGCCGCGTCGATACCGTCGGCCGGGTTGGTGGAGAACACCACTCCGCCGGCCGGTGGAAGGGTGGAGATGGTCGAGCATGGGATGGACACCTCGAGGGCGGCGGGAGCCCCGGAGACCAGCGGCGCGGTGATGTCGCCGACGGTCCCGTCGGCAGCGGCGCCCTGCGGCCACAGGATGGTTGCGGTGGTCTGGGTGACCGGCAGCAGCGGTGTCAGCCCGCAAAGCACGATTCCGGCCAGCCCGGCCAGGACGGCGACGAGTCGCGCGATCCGGGTGGACTCGGCACTCTCGCTGGGCACGAGCGTCGATGGTAGGCGACGGCACCCCACTCCCCCCCGCGAGCAGACGCAGAGTGTCGCTCAGGACCGGCGTGTCGCGGGACTTTTGTGTCTGCTCGCGGGGGTCGGCGACGGTCAGGTCGGCCGGAGCGGGGCCGGACTCCACAACCCGCTGCGGGTCGCGGTGCCCAGATCCAGACGGGCCGGTTCGGCGTTCGGGTAGTAGAGGGTCAACCGCTGCAGCGCGCCCCAGTCCCGGAACCAGTCGTCCTTCAGATAGCTGGGAACGGTGGTGGCCCGGAACAGCAGTTCGCTGATGCCCAACGGGCCGCCGCCGATGTTGTCCATCACCGGGGAATTGGCCTCGGCACCGAAACGGTCGGGCAGGATTCGCCACTTGGGCACCTCGGTGACCCCGGCGCTGTGTCCGAACGGCCGCTGACACGGGAAGGCCAGGCCCACCAGCCAGTCCAGCAGGACCGGGTCCTGGGAGCCGACCACCTGCTGCAGGGTGCTCAGTTTGGGGATCCGGGGCGGGGTGACGGCGATCCAGTGCTGCGGCGCCAGGTCGTCGTCCACCGCGACCACCCGGATCAGGGTGGCCTCGGCGGGGATCGCCGAGAGCGGCGCGCGCAGGTTGCGCCAGGCCGGTGCCGGGCCGATATCGGCGAATCCGAGGGAGCCGCCCGTCTTCCCCTCGGCGGCCTGCCGGTCGGTGGCCCACTGCATGGTGACCTCGTCCTGGTCGAAGCGACCGGCCGCGGACACCACCACCAGGGGGGCGGAGTCATCGCCGACGGTCTCCCGCGGCGGAAGACGGAACCACGCCGACCGCAGCCGCGCCTGCTGCTGCACCCCGGCCCGCCAGCTGCCCAGCACCGGGGTGCGGGCCGGGTCCAGCCCGTAGGGCAGCCGGGCCTTGGATCCGTTGATACCGGGAACGACGGGCACCCCGTCCTCGGTCTCCGACGAGGCGGCGTCGATATCCGCGTCGACGAAATTGCCTCCGCCGGGTGGCTCCATCACCGGATCGGCGGAGATGTCGGCGGGAATGCCGTTGGGGGAGAAGCCCTGCGAGATTCCTGCGCTCAGTGCGTCCTTGAGCGGGACGCGCACCGGGCTGAGCATGCCGGCATTGGGGTTCGGCTCGACCAGCACGTCGTCGGCCAGTCCGCAGGTCTTACCGGTCAGAGCTTGCAGATTCGACCGGCCGACCGACCAGGCCGGGTACTGGTTGATCATGCCGAGGGTCAGCGAAACCACCTCGAAGACGACCAGCAGCCAGGCTGCCACCGCCAGTGGTGAACTCCCGACCCGCGACCACCGGGTGGGTGGCCCCTCGCCGGTGCCGTCTGATCCCCGGCGACCGTCGATATCGGCGAAGTGGAACCAGGTGGCGACCAGGAGAGCCACCACCGTCAGCCCCAGCAGCAGCGTGGTGAAGCCGAACCGCCATTCGGGGAACTGATTGGCCCACGGCACACCGAAGTTGGAGACGTACCACCAGCCGTTGACGCTGGCGAAGGACAGCGCGGTGACGAACAGCGTCGCCGCGGCGAAGACCGCCCGGTTGCGCCGCGACCCCAGCACATGGGCGGTGACGGCGACAGCGGCCAGCGCACCCACCGAGCCGGCCAGACCGGCGAAGACGCCGAAGTGATGAGTCCATTTGGTCGGGGTGAACATCATCGCCAGGAAGGAGATGACGGTGATGCCGATGATCCGCCGGCTGGGGCCGGCTGCCGTACCGGTGATATGGCCACGTCGCAGCATCATCGCCACCGACACCGCCAGCGCGATGATGAGCGCCAGCACCGCGAAACGGCGGGCGATCGATCCGTCCGGGGTCGCCATCATCAGCCGCTCGTAGCGGGTGTGTTCGTCGAACCAGCTCAGGCTCGGCCCCACCGCGCGCTTGAGCGCGTTGGCCTGGGCCACCGCGGCGAAGGTCTGGTCCCGGAACATCAGGATGATCGGCACGGTGGCCGCGGCCAGGATGGGTGCTATGAGCGGCAGCAGGCCGAATTGCGCCGACCGGCGGTGCAGGATCGTGCGCAGCGGACCGATGGCCACCAGCAGCGCGCCGATCGACGCGATGCCGGTCGGCCCGGAGAACAGTGTCAGTGCGCCGATGATGCACGCCAGGGCGACGGGCAGGAGCCGGCTGGTGGCCACCCCGCGCTCCACCGAGCACCACGTCGCCAGGATGCCCAGGGCGATGATCGGCTCGGGCCGCAGACCGTTGTTCAGCGGCAGCCAGAACGCCAGGAACAGGCCCGCGGCGGTCCAGGCGGCCGCCCTGCTGGTCTTGACCGCGTGCCCGAGCCGGGGGATCACCTCGCGGCTGATCAGCCACCAGCAGGCCAGGGCCATGAACAGGGTGGGCAGCCGCATCCAGATGCTTGCGGTCGAGACGTGCGCCCACATCGCCAGCAAGTCGTAGTACCAGCCGAACGGTGCCTCCGGAGTGCCGAACCATCGGTAGTAGTTGGCCATGTAGCCGGAGCTCTCCGACACCCGGGCCATGGTGAGGATGTAGCCGTCGTCGGAGGTGTTGGCGCCGACGAAATGCCACCAGACCAGGATGGCGATCACCAGGCCGTCCAGTCCGCTCAGCGACCACCATCGGGCCGGCAGGAATCGGCGGTGCCGGGTCCCGTCGGCAGTGTCCAGGACGTGCAGGGCGATCAGCGCGACCACGGTGAGCAGCACCCCGAGCACCATGGTTGCCAGCTTCAGCGCGGTGGGGCCGGCGCTGTAGCGGGTGTCGATGGTGGCTGTGAAGCTCAGCCCCGGCGGCGCCGGCCCGGACAGGTCGGTGAACACCCCGACGATCTGCGGGCGGAAGTCGTATCCGCCGCGCTCGCCGCGCAGGGGTGCATCGGGGTCGTCGACCTCGGGGGCCGAGCCGGACGTCGGTCCGGTCGCCTCCGAACCCTGGGTGAGGCCGACGAACTCGCCGGTGACCTTGTCGGCGTGGGCGGTGAAGCGCAGCTCCCGGCAGGCCGGGCTGAGCACCGCACTCATCGGCGCCACCACCACCGGGGTATTACGGACCACGACGACGAGCTCATCGTTGGCCCGCTCGATCAGCAGGCCGCGGTCGACGGCCTTGGGTGCCTGTTTGGGCACCGTCGAGAGCAGGACCGTCCTGGTGGAGTCCAGTCCGGCCGCTGCGCTGCAGGGAACGGTGATGGTCAGATCGGTGGGCACGTAGCCGATCAGCGGGGCGGTGACGCTGTCCAGTACGCCATTCTGCGGCCAGTTCAGTTCAGCGGTGGTCTGCTTGACCGGAAGGAACGGGGTCAGGATCGCGCAGGCCGTTCCGAGCAGGCCGGCGACGACGGCCACCAGGCGGGCGGTCCGGTAATTCGCCCGGGTCTGGTTCACGGGGCTAAATCGTAATTGCCCTGCCGGTAGTCCCGCGGCCAGGTCGAATCATGCGTATTCGCATGTTGGGTTGCGGTCCTGCCTAAAACGGTGCAGATCCGCGACATCGATGACGATGTGTGGGGTGATCCCGGTCTGCCGCGTCGAGGTCATCGGCCCGGGCTGAACCTCACCCCGTCTGCGTGCGGATGGCCAGCACGAACGGACCGACGGTCGTGACCGTGAAGTGCGGCTCGGCGAACAGCCCGGCATCCAGGTCGACGGTATAGCGCCGCACGTTGGGCTGGTTGGGGTAGACATCCTCGGCCAGTCGCAGGGTGTAGGTGTCGGCCGATCCGGCCGCACCGCCGCGGCGCATCAGGAAGACCGTCGGTGGCTGCCAGGGCATCGCGTCGAGAGCCGCGGCGAACTCGTCGGGATCGGTCAATTCGCCCCACGACTCGATGGCCGCCGCGCGCTTGTCGAACTCCGCCAGCGGATTGGCGTAATGCGATGTCAGGCCCTGGAATCCGAAGTAGGGGTAGAAAGCCAGGAAGCTGTAGTCGGCGGTCATCACCACCGTCTCGTCGCGGGGCCGGCCGGTCGCCTCGAGGATGGCCTCGTCGATGCGCGCGTAGTACTTCTCCGCACCCGGCGGGCGGCGGTCGCCGCGCTGGCCGTCGCCATCGGTATCGGTGTAGGCGACGGTGAGGTCGGGCCGCAGCACGTGGGGGATGTCCTGGCTGAAACCGATGGCGCCGATCAGGCCGATGGCCATCCCCACCGGGATGGCCCGGCGACCCCAGCGTGCGGCTGCCCAACGGGTGATGTCGATGAACCCGAAGACGCCGGCCGCCGAGAGCAACACGGTCAGGGTGGGTTGCAGCCGGAAGGACAGCAGTGTGGTGCCGGCCAGGGTGGTCAGCATCGACAGCAGCGACCAGGCGTAGAGCGCCAGTACTCCGATGCCGAGCGCTCCGGCCCGGACTGATGAGGGGCTTCGCGCCCGCCAGGCCAGCCACAGCGTGCCGAGCATGCACAGCGCACCCAGCAGGGAGAACTGCAGCATCGGGAAGCTCAGCACGGCACCGTCGGCGGGCAGGTAGTGCTGGGCGCTGCCGGTGTCGTTGAGCGGACCCCGCACCGCCCGCAGCAGGAACGGCAGCCAGGTGATGGCCGCGATGGCGAGCGAGATCGCGGCGATCACCGCCAACCGGAGCAGCGGGGCGATGCTGCGCCGGGCGATGGCTGCCAGCCCGGCCATGATGGTGACCGTGAAGGCGGTGTAGGCCAGCAGCAGTGTGTAGAAGGTGGCGGCGAACCCGAGGAACACCCCGACCCCGACCACGGCCGCCCAGCCGGAGTACCGCGCCGCCGATTCCCGGGTCGCTCCGCTGCCGCCCGCCGAGCCGCCGCCCCGCAGGCCCGACCATGCCAGCACCAGAACCGGCGGAATCAGTACGGCGATGATCGCGCTGTACGGTTCCGGCGAACTGTAGGCCAGCGTGACCGCGGCGGTGGCGATGGTCACCGCGCAGGCGTACTCGAACCGGATCAGCGCCGACCACAACGCCATGGCCACCGTGACGGCGATGGCGATGGAGATGATGGCCCAGGGTTTATACATCTCCCAGCCCGGCGTGCCGGTCAGCGCGGCGGCCCTTCCGCCGAGCCAGAACCAGCCCGGCGGATAGAACGGCGGCAGGCCCGCATAGGTCATATCGCGCAGCGCCGCGCTGTCGGTGAGCCGGGTGAGGTACTCGGTGCGGAACTGCTGGTCGACGGAGATGCCGAACAGGTACAGCTTGGTGGCCCCCAGCGGCATCCCGAGGGTGACGACGGTGAACGCGGCAAGGAACACCGATGCCCCGATCCGCGCCACCTGGGGCCAGATACCGCGGCGAAGACGCCACAGCAGCGCCATGATGACCAAGCCGACCAGGCAGCTGACCTGTCCGACGGTCGTCAGTGCCTGCAGTTGGTTCGATGACGGGAATGCCGGCCACTCGACACGCGAGATCGCCTCCAGTGCGACCACCGAGACGATGACCGCCACAAAGCCGGCCAGCGCCATCTGACCGGCGGCCGACAGGCCGTTGCGGACCGACTGCACGCCCGGCTCAGATCGGCAGTTTGCGGAAGATGGGCCGCGGGATGTGTCGCAACACCATCATGACGTAGCGGAAAGTCCCTGGCGCCCAAACCAATTCCTTGCCCTTGGCTGATGCGGTGACGGCAAGGTCGGCGACGTACTCCTTGTCGACGGTAAGCGGCGCTTCTTTGACGTGCGCGCTCATCCTGGTCCGCACCTGACCCGGCCGGATCACCAGGACGTTGACACCGAACGGCCGCAGGGCCTCCCCGAGGCCGAGGTAGAAACCGTCCAGCCCGGCCTTGGTGGAGCCGTACACGAAATTCGACCGCCGAACCCGTTCGCCGGCGGCCGAACTCATCGCGATGATCCGACCGAAGCCCTGCCGGCGCATCTGCTCGCCGAGCAGCACGCCCACCGAAACGGCTGCGGTGTAGTTGATCTCGGCGATCTGGACCGCTTTGCGCTGGTCCTGCCACAACTCTTCGGCATCGCCGAGCAATCCGAATGCGACGATCGCCACGTCCACATCGCCGGCGCTGAAGCATGTCTCGATGACGGCCGGGTGGCTCGCGGTGTCGACGGCGTCGAAGTCGACCACCTCGACCGACTTGGCACCGGCGCGGGTCAACTGGGCGACGGCGTCGTCGCGGCCGGGATCGCCGGGAAGCGCGGCCAGGATGATCCGTGCCGGGGCGTCCCGCAGGTAGCGCTCGCAGATCGCCAGTCCGATCTCGGAGGTGCCGCCGAGCAGCAGAATGGTCTGGGGGTTACCCATCGCGTCGAGCACCATCTAGAGCAACTCCAAACGTCGGGCCATATCCGAGGCGAACACCGCATTCGGGTCGACGCTGCGGCGCACCGCAATCCATTCGTCGATGCGCGGATACATGGCGTGGAAGGTCTCCGCGCTGGTGCGCGAGTCCTTGGCGGTGTACAGCCTGCCGCCGAATTTCAGAACCCGGCGGTCCAGTTCGTTGACGAAGTCATTGAGCCCGGACTTGATCGGGAAGTCCACGCAGACATTCCATCCCGGAATGGGGAAGCTCAGCGGCGCGGAGTTGCCCGGCCCGAACAGCTTGAAAACATTGAGGAACGAGTAGTGGCCGGAGGCCTGGATGTCGACGATGATCGCCTTGAACTCGTCGACCGCCTCGGTCGGAACCACGAACTGGTATTGCAGGAAACCGGCTGGGCCGTAAGCGCGGTTCCACTCCCCGAACATGTCCAGCGGGTGGTAGAACTGCGTCAGGTTCTGCACCTTGCCGCGATAGGTTCCCGACTTGCGGTACCACAGTTCGCCGATGGGCCCGAAGGTGTACTTGTTGGCCAGCCCGTTGGGAAAGATGTCCGGGAACGTCAGCAGTTGCGGCGCATCGAATTTCAGCGGATTGCGCTGCAGCTTCTCCGGCAGCTGATCCAGCCGGGCCAGTGATCCCCGCGAGATCGCCGCACGCCCCAGTTTCGGGGGCGGGCTGATCGCGTCGAACCACGCGCTGGAATAGGTGTAGTTGGCCTCGCTGCCGTCGCTGTGGAAGGCGATGGTCTCGTCCAGGCTTGCGGTCACGTCGCCGTCGGCGATGAAATACGCCGTCTCCGTCGGGGTCATCTCGATGGTGGCCCGCATGATGATTCCGGTCAGACCGTTGCCGCCGACGGTGGCCCAGAACAGTGCGGCGTCCTCGCCATCGGGGGTGATGGTGCGCACCCGGCCGTCGGCGGTCAGCAGGTCGATCGAGCGCACATGGTTGCCGAAGCTGCCGGCACTGTGGTGGTTCTTGCCGTGAATATCGCAGCCGATCGCACCGCCGATGGTCACCTGTCGGGTGCCGGGCAGCACCGGCACCCACAGCCCGCAGGGCAGCGCCGCTTTCATCAACTGGTCCAGGCTGACCCCGCCGTCCACATCGACCATCCGGGTCGCGGAGTCGATGGAGTGGATCCGGCGCAGCGCGGGCATGTCGATGACCAGACCGCCGCCGTTCTGAGCGTTGTCACCGTAGGAGCGGCCGAGGCCCCGGGCGATGACGCCGCGGTGGCGGCCCTCGGCTGCCTGCTCGGCGGCGCGGACGACAGCCCTGACGATCTCCTCGGGATCGGGGGTCGACAAGACCTCGGCGACGCTGGGAGCGGTGCGGCCCCAGCCGGTCAGCCGCTGCGGGGCGGTCGTTGCGGACATCGTGACGAGGGTACCGTCACCGGGATCCCGCTCCGAAGATCCACACCCGCTGCACGATGAAATTGATCACCGTCGCCGTGCCCTGTGCGATGACGAACGCCACCGGCACCGCCCAGTCCTCGTACTCCAGGATCCGCAGGCAGAGGTGGTTGAGCCCGACCTGGACGACGAAGGTCAGCGCGTAAAGCGTCATCACCTGGACGAATCGGGACCGACTCGGGGTGGCCCCGAACGTCCATCGCCGGTTGATCAAGTAGGCGGTGAGGGTGCCGGCCACGAAGCCGATGGCCTTGGCCAGGTCGACCTGCACCCCGGCCACCATGTACAGCAGGAAATACAGCCCGAAGTCGACGACCGCGGAGAACCCGCCCGTCAGTACGAACCGCAGCAGTTGGGTCCGCAGACTCAGCGCAGTCGGGTGGGCGATCTCGGCCATCGCCGGAAGCTTACGTCCACCTGCGGGCACCGTGGTGGTGTGCAGGATCTGCTGGAGTCGTGGTCCGGACTGATCGCCCGCCATGCGTGCCGAATTGCTGGCACTCGGTGGCTGAGGACTGGGGCCTTTCAGCACTTGCGCTGCGCCGCGTGCGCAGCCACTATGTGGCACATGGCGATCGAACAGGGTCCGATAACCGTTCTCGACGACCGGGAGGCATGGAACCTGCTGTCCAGCGTCTCACTGGGACGACTGGTGACCTCCTTCGGCGGTCAGTTGGAGATCTTCCCGGTCAACTTCGTCACCCAGAACGACACGGTGTTGTTCCGCACCGCTGAAGGCACCAAGTTGTTCACCACGGTGATGAACGAAAAGGTGCTGTTCGAGGCCGACGACCACACCGTCGCCGAGGGCTGGAGTGTGATCGTCCGCGGCACCGCCCGGATGCTCACCAGTGCCGAGGAGATCCGGGAAGCCGACCAGGCCGTCCTGATGCCCTGGGTTCCGACCGAGAAGCTGCGCTATGTCCGGGTGACCCCCTCCGAGATCAGCGCCCGGCGGTTCCGGTTCGGCCCGGAACCGCAGCACGGCAGCGTGCCGGGCTAGACCCACGTTCGAGTTCCCGATCAGACCCAGTAGGGCACCCGGGCCCGGAACTGGCGCAGCGCCAGCGCCGCAGCGCACCAGCCCAGCACGGTCAACACGATCACCACGTACCAGTGCCGCGGTTCCTGCTGGGCGCCCAGCAGCGGTGCCCGCAGGATGTCGAGATAGTGCAGCAGCGGGTTGAGTTCGATGATCTTCGCCCAGTGCCCGGCGCCCTGCTGCTGCAGGGTGTTGGCGTTCCAGATGATCGGCGTCATGAAGAACAGCAACTGCACCAGCGAGGACAGCAGCGGACCGATATCCCGGTAGCGGGTGGCCAGGATCCCGAAGCAGAACGACACCCAGACGCAGTTCAGCATGATCAGCAGCAGCGCCGGTATCACCGTCAGGTCCGCCCATGACCACGGTTTGGGATAGATGATCGCGATGACCACGAAGATGACGATGTTGTGGGCGAACAGGATCATCTGCCGCCAGACCAGGCGGTAGACGTGCACGCTCAACGGCGTCGGCAACTGTTTGATCAGTCCCTCGTTGGCGATGAAGACCTCTGAGCCCTCCAGGATCGAGGCGTTGATCATGTTCCAGATGATCAGCCCCAGCGTCACATAGGGCAGATGCTCGGAGATCTCGAGCTTGAACAGTTTGGAATAGAGAAGTCCCATCGCGACGGCGGTGGTGCCGGTGGCGATGGTGATCCAGAACGGACCGAGCACGGATCGGCGGTACTTCTGCTTGATGTCCTGCCAGCCGAGGTGGAACCACAACTCCCGCTTGCGGAACCCGCCGATCAGGTCACCCCAGGCCCGGCTGAACGTCTTGGACTGGTTGGCCGCGTCGATGATCGTCATGGCCCATTCCCGTCCGGTCGGCCGAAACGTTCCCGGCGGCCCAGGCGGCGCAACCGGATCCACTCCCGCAGCCCCGCCGGGTCGCGCCGGGTCACCAGGAAGTACCACCCGAAGCGCAGCCACTCCTGGGGAAGGAGTTTGCGCAGGCCGGGCTGGGACAGCACATATCCGCGGTTGCGATAGGTGAAGAACCTCTTCACCGGATCGTCCGGGTACTGGGTGTGCATGCGGCCGCCGAGAATCGGTTTGAACTCGTCGCTGCCGTAGGGGTGCAGGTAGACGGTGTCCAGGCAGGTGCCGAACGGCAGCCCGCTGCGCACCAGGCGGCGGTGCACGTCGTACTCGTCACCGCGTACGAACAACCGGATATCCGGAACGCCAACCGCCTCAATGGTTTCCGCCCGGAACAGCGCCCCGTTGAACAGTGACGCGTAACCGGGCAGCAGATCGCCGTCGGGGGAGTCCTTGGTGCGCAGTTCGTCAACCCGGCGTCGCCAGACCAACCCGCGGCGCAACGGAAAGGCCAACTCCTCGGGCCGGTCCAGGGCGCACACCATCGGAGACACCTCAGCCAGTCGGTGCTTCTCCGCACAGGCCAGCAGGGTGGCCAGTACCTCGCCGTCGCGCGGGCGGCCGTCATCGTCGGCCAGCCACACCCAGTCCGCGCCGAGGGCGAGTGCGTGCAGCATGCCCAGAGCGAATCCGCCTGCGCCGCCGAGGTTTCGCCGGGAGCCGAGATAGGTGGCGGGGACGGGTTGGCCGGCCACCAGATCGCGAACCCGGTCGTCGTTGTCGTTGTCGACGACGATGAGGTGATCGATCATTCTGGTCTGGTTGCTCACCACGTCCAGCGACTTGGCCAGTTCGTCGGGCCGGCGATGGGTGACGACGATCGCGCACACCATGTCGGTCATGGGGCGGAGTCCGACCAGTCGGAGCGGTGCTCGGCCAGTACCTCCCGGACGTGGCGGGCGGCGTCCTCGCCCTCGTAGGCGCCCACCACCTCCTCGATCCCGCCGTGCATTCGCACGGTGCCGTGGTCGATCCACATCGCGGTTTTGCACAGTCGTGCCAGAAATTCGTTGGAGTGGCTGGCGAACACCAGGATTCCGGATCGCTCGACGAGGGCCTGCAGACGTACCTGCGCCTTCTTGAGGAACTCCGCGTCGACCGCGCCGATGCCCTCGTCGAGTAGCAGGATCTCCGGGTCGATGCTGGTGACCACGCCCATCGCCAGTCGCACCCGCATGCCGGTGGAGTAGGTCCGCAACGGCATGGATAGGTATTCGCCGAGTTCGGTGAACTCGGCGATCTCATCGACCTTGGCCAGCATCTGTTTGCGGGTCTGGCCGAGGAACAACCCGCGGATGATGATGTTCTCGTAGCCGGTGATCTCCGGGTCCATCCCGACGCCGAGGTCGAAAACCGGCGCGACCCGGCCCTGGATGGCGGTCCGTCCGCGGGTGGGTTCGTAGATCCCGGACAGCAGGCGCAGCAGGGTGGACTTGCCGGCGCCGTTATGTCCGACCAGGCCGACCCGGTCGCCCATCCGCAACGTCATGGTGATGTCGCGAAGCGCCTCGATGACGACCACATTGTCGGTGTTACGCCCGATCGCCCCGCCGGCCTTGCCCAGGAAGGCTTTCTTCAACGAGCGGGTCTTCGCATCGAAGATCGGGAATTCGACCCAGGCTTCGCGGGTCTCGATGTAGGGGTCGGCTGTCAAGATGACCGTCTGCCTACAGGTACTGCCCGGTGCCGTGACCGGCATTGCCGCCGGGCTGGACCATGCCGGGCGGCAAAGCGCCCTGACGCATGTGCTCGAGCTGTGCCCGGGCCGCCATCTGCTGGGCGAACAGCGCCGTCTGGATTCCGTGGAAGAGGCCCTCCAGCCAGCCGACCAGCTGGGCCTGGGCGATCCGCAACTCGGCGTCCGAGGGAACCGAATCCTCCGAGAACGGCAGCGCCAGCCGGTGCAGTTCGTCGCGCAGTTCCGGAGCGAGGCCGTCTTCGAGTTCGCGGATGCTGGTCGCGTGGACCTCCCGCAGCCTGCTCCGGGAGGCGTCGTCGAGCGGTGCCGCCTTCACCTCTTCGAGCAACTGCTTGATCATCGTGCCGATCCGCATCACCTTGGCGGGCTGCTCGACGAGGTCGGTGATCGAGCGCTGCTCATCGCCGTCCATCGTCTCGCCGTTTTCCGGACTGCCGCCCTGGCCGGTGATGACCTCGATGTTGTCGTCGTCGGTGTTCGGTTCCATGCGCTTGAGAATTCCCTCGTATCCCTCAGTGGGCACCCTGCGGCGCCGGCCCGCGCCATTGATAGATGCGGGCAACGCCGTTGTCGTAGATCTTGGCCCACGCCGTGGACTTGTCTAGTGACACTAGACCGTCGGGCACCACGAACCCGCGGACCACCGGGGTACTGGTGATGATGTATTCGATGTTGAGAGCGTGCACCGCCTCGGCGACCCGGGGGTCACGGTCGGCATCGTCGGCATAGGCCCAGAAGAGGAACCGGTTTCGGCCCGGGCCCTGTTGCACCGGGTAGTCGTAGTGGGTCCACAACGGGTGCAACCCGGCCACCGCGTACATCCAGGCGGTGCCGTCGGTGTTGGAGTTGCCGATCACGGTGTTGCGCGCCTCGGGCAGCGTCGCGAGGTACGCGAACGCCTCCAGATCCTTCTCGCCGACGATCGCCTGATCGTATTTCTCGCCCATCAGGAATCGGTGCCGGGGCAAATAGTGCCAGGCCAGAGTCACACAGGTGAGAACGAGCAGCGCTGCGCTGGCGGTGATCCAGAACCCGCGGTCCCGATCGTGATTCATCCGTCGCGCCACCGCGCGGATACCGGCGACCACCAGCAGCACGGCCGAGAACAGGGCCATCCCGGCCATCGGGGTCAGTAGCAGGGTGATCACCGCCGACAGCCGGCGCGGATCGCTGTAGAACAGGTCGGAGTAGGCGCCGGCCGCGGTGCCCAACGGTCCGCCGAAAGGGGCCGAGGACCACACGATCGCAACGACGAGCAGGAGCCACACCGCTGCCGGCCACCAGATCCGCTTGATCAGCAGCAGGACGAAGCCCGCGCCCGCCAGGGCGATGAGGATGTTCTGGATCGGGAAGTCGTTGAGGTGGCGGGTGTGCTGGAACACCGCGTCGAACAGTGCCCGCAGCCGTCCCTCGTGGGTGCGGAATGTATGGCCGGTGATGATCCCGGTCTGCCGCAACACGGCCAGGAACTGCGGAAGTAGCAGGACAAGAGTGGGCACCGCGATGGCCGCCAGGGTGCCGAAGTCCCGTGCCCGGCCCTGCACCGGATGGCGCAGCGCGTCCAGAAGCCACCAGGCCAGCAAGAAGGTCACCACCACCGCGCCGCCGGTGAGATGCACGGAGAACACCCCGACCATCGCGATCACCGCCAGCGGGATGCGGTCGCGATGGGCCAGCGAGGTGGTGACCAGAACGAAAGCGGGTACCGCGATGCCATAGCCGACCATGTTGGGCATCGAGGCGGTGTCGAACTCCACATAGGGCACTGCGGTAAACGACGCCGCCAGCGCGGCTGCGGTGGCCGCAGCGCCGGCCGTACGCCACCGGGTGCTTCGGCCGATCAGAAGCTGCCAGGTCAACAGTCCCGCGCTGAGCGGGAAGAGCCAGATCGCCGCGGCCAGGGCACTGAGCGTGTAGGCGGTGGTCGGCGCAGCCCCGGTCAGCTGCGCCAGCACGGCGGCCAGCGCGTGGAAGGCCGACGGGTAATACAGTGCGGCCTGGGTCTCCACGTTGCGCAATTCGCCCACATGAGTGGGCGAGGCCTGGCCGGTGTCCAGGATCCACCGGATGGTGTTGGCGTGCCAGACGGCATCCCAGTTGCTCGGGATCGACTGCCAGTGCGGCATCCCGCGCCAGGCGGCATAGCCGATCGCGGCGGCTCCGAGAAGGACCCCGGCGCCGGCGGCGAGAGCGGGCCAATCCGGGCGGCCGATCCGGTCCGCCGACCGGGCGTCGCGCTGCCGTTCCCGCATCCTGCGGTAGACCACCAGCAACGCGATCGCCCCCGCCAGGGCCGCCAGCGCGGACAGCGCGTTCCACCGGATTCCGGTGGCGCCGAACCCGACGATGGCCGGGCCCACCACCCCGTAGGTCAACGCAGGCCCAACCGCCAGTGCCAACGGCCACCGCAGGCCGCCGGCCCGGCCGACGACGGCACCGGGTAGGGCCAGCACCAGGACTGCGATAAGCACCCCGGAGCCGAAGTTCACCGGCTTAGTATGGTGACGAAGTCGCGATGACCGTCGCGGGGGTGCGCGGCATTTTCCGGGGTCGTCGCCGCTCGCGGATGTGTCGAAGGTGGTGCGATGGCATACGACGTTGCCCGCGTGCGTGGCCTGCACCCGGCGTTGGGCGATGGTTGGACCCGGTTCGACGCCCAGGGCGGGATGGTGGTGCCGGAATCGGTCGCGACCACCGTTTCGACGGCTTTCCGCGGATCGGCAGCTAACCCCGTCGGCCCCCATCCGGCGGCCCAGCGAAGCGTGGCACTGCTTGACGCCGCCCGCCGGGCCGTCGCCGATCTGCTCCACGCAGACCCCGCCGGGGTGGTGCTCGGCGCTGACCGCGCGATCCTGCTGGGATCGCTGGCGGACGCGTCGTCGAACCGGACCGGCCTGGGCCACGAGGTGGTGGTCAGCCGCCTCGACGACGAAGCCAATATCGCACCGTGGCTGCGCGCCGCGGACCGCTTCGGGGCCACCGTCAAATGGGCCGAGATCGACATCGAGACCGGTGAGTTGCCGATCTCGCAGTGGGAGGACCTGCTGAGCTCTGACACCCGTGTGGTGGCGATCCCCTCGGCATCGTCGACGCTGGGCACCCTCGTCGACGTGGGTGCAGTTGCCAAGTTGGTGCACAACGTCGGCGGCCTGGTCGTCGTCGACCACACGGCTGCGGCGCCTTTCCGTCTGCTCGACATCACCGACACCGAGGCCGATGTGGTGGCGATCAACGCCGCCGCGTGGGGCGGACCCCCGATCGGTGCGCTGGTGTTCCGCAACCCGGGGTTGATCGACACCCTGGGCTCGGTGTCGACCAACCCCTACGCGAGCGGGCCGGCCCGGCTGGAACTGGGCCTGCACCAGTACGGTCTGCTGGCCGGTGTGGTCGCCAGCGTGGAGTACCTCGCCGGGCTCGATGAGGACGCCGAAGGTGACCGGCGCCAAAGGCTTTCGTACTCAATGGAATCCGCGCGAAGCTACCTCGACGGCTTGTTCGACTACCTGCTTGCGTCGCTACGGTCCATGCCGATGGTCGCGGTGATCGGCGACCCGGAGATCCGGATTCCGGCGGTCAGTATCGTCGTCAGCGGGGTTCCTGCCGAACAGGTGGTGCAACGCCTGGCCGATAACGGTGTGCTGGCCGTCGGCAACGCCGCCTCCCGGGCGCTGGACGTGCTCGGCGTCGATGAGATCGGCGGCGCGGTGACCCTGGGGCTGGCCCACTACTCCACACCGTCCGAAATCGACAACCTGGTAAGAACTCTCGCCTCCCTGGGCTGAGATCCGCGATCAGCCCGGGACGGTCAGTAGAACCTTCCCGGACACCCCGCCGGCCGCCAGTGCCCGGTGCGCCTCATCGGCGCGGTCGATCGGCAGG
>LFFF01000002.1 GCA_001510415.1 Actinobacteria bacterium casp-actino6
CCGGGGTGGCCGTGGGTCGATCGACCGCGAACAGAGTGCGGCGATCCGGGAATGGGCCCGCCGCAACGGACACAAAGTGTCCACCCGCGGCCGGATCCCGGCTGAGATCATCGAGGCATTCCACGCCGCCAGCTGAGGTCCGGGCAACATAGCGAGCCCCTGTTTCGCTCACCGCGAAGAACTTCGCGTCTGGATTCGGGAAACGAATCCCCGGCCAGGTGCGTTGGAAAGCTGTGTCGGCTATGACGGATTCGGGTCGGGCCAGCAGGGGAGAGCGCCTCTCCCGCGCCGCCCACTAGAGTGGACACTGCGGTGCACGGTGACTACCGCCGCACCAGGTGATGGAGGGCAGGTAACCACCGATGTTCGAGAGATTCACTGACCGCGCCCGCAGGGTCGTCGTCCTGGCTCAAGAAGAAGCCCGGATGCTCAACCACAACTACATCGGCACCGAGCACATTCTGCTGGGTCTGATCCACGAGGGCGAGGGCGTCGCCGCCAAGTCCCTGGAGTCCCTCGGCATCTCGCTCGAGGGCGTCCGCTCCCAGGTCGAGGAGATCATCGGTCAGGGGCAGCAGGCTCCGTCCGGGCACATCCCGTTCACGCCCCGCGCCAAGAAGGTTCTGGAGTTGAGTCTGCGCGAGGCGCTGCAACTCGGCCACAACTACATCGGTACCGAGCACATCCTGCTCGGTCTGATTCGCGAGGGTGAGGGCGTCGCAGCTCAGGTGCTGGTCAAATTGGGCGCTGAGCTGACCCGGGTCCGCCAGCAGGTCATCCAGCTGCTCAGCGGCTACCAGGGCAAGGAGACCGCCGAAGCCGGCAGTGGCGGCCGGGGAGGGGAATCCGGCAGTCCCTCCACCTCGCTTGTTCTCGATCAGTTCGGCCGCAACCTCACCGCCGCCGCGATGGAAGGCAAGCTGGACCCGGTCATCGGCCGCGAGAAGGAGATCGAGCGGGTCATGCAGGTGCTGTCCCGGCGCACCAAGAACAATCCGGTGCTGATCGGCGAACCTGGGGTCGGCAAAACCGCCGTGGTGGAAGGTCTGGCTCAGGCCATCGTTAACGGCGAGGTGCCCGAGACGCTCAAGGACAAGCAGCTCTACACCCTTGACCTCGGTTCGTTGGTGGCCGGCAGCCGCTACCGCGGGGATTTCGAGGAGCGCCTGAAGAAGGTCCTCAAGGAGATCAACAGCCGCGGCGACATCATCCTGTTCATCGATGAGTTGCACACCCTGGTGGGTGCCGGCGCCGCCGAGGGCGCCATCGACGCCGCGTCCATCCTCAAGCCCAAACTTGCCCGAGGCGAATTGCAGACGATCGGCGCGACCACGCTCGACGAGTACCGCAAGTACATCGAGAAGGATGCCGCCCTGGAGCGCCGGTTCCAGCCGGTCCAGGTCGGTGAGCCCACCGTGGCGCACACCATCGAGATTCTCAAGGGGCTGCGCGACCGTTACGAGGCCCACCACCGGGTGTCGATCACCGACTCGGCCGTGGTGGCGGCGGCCACGCTGGCCGACCGCTACATCAACGACCGGTTCCTGCCGGATAAGGCCATCGACCTGATCGACGAGGCCGGTGCCCGGATGCGGATTCGCCGGATGACGGCTCCGCCGGACTTGCGGGAATTCGACGAGAAGATCGCCGATGCCCGCCGGGAGAAGGAGTCCGCGATCGACGCGCAGGACTTCGAGAAGGCGGCGTCGCTGCGGGACCGGGAGAAGACGCTGGTCGCCCAGCGCGCCGAGCGGGAGAAGCAGTGGCGTTCCGGTGACCTCGATGTCGTGGCGGAGGTCGACGATGAGCAGATCGCCGAGGTCCTGGGGAACTGGACCGGCATTCCGGTCTTCAAGCTCACCGAGGAGGAGACCACCCGGCTGCTGCGCATGGAGGACGAACTGCACAAGCGGATCATCGGGCAGGAGGATGCGGTCAAGGCGGTGTCCAAGGCCATCCGTCGCACCCGCGCCGGGCTCAAGGATCCCAAGCGTCCGTCCGGGTCGTTCATCTTCGCCGGGCCCTCCGGTGTCGGCAAGACCGAGCTGTCCAAGGCGCTGGCGGCGTTCCTGTTCGGCGACGACGATGCGTTGATCCAGATCGACATGGGTGAGTTCCACGACCGCTTCACCGCGTCCCGGTTGTTCGGCGCGCCCCCCGGGTACGTCGGATACGAGGAGGGCGGTCAGCTCACCGAGAAGGTGCGTCGCAAGCCGTTCTCGGTGGTGCTGTTCGACGAGATCGAGAAGGCGCACCAAGAGATCTACAACACGCTGCTGCAGGTCCTCGAGGACGGCCGCCTGACCGATGGTCAGGGCCGCACGGTGGACTTCAAGAACACCGTGTTGATCTTCACCTCGAACCTGGGCACCTCGGACATCTCCAAGGCGGTCGGCCTCGGGTTCACCCAGGGCGGTGGCGAAAGCAATTACGAGCGGATGAAGCAGAAGGTCAACGACGAGCTCAAGAAGCACTTCCGCCCGGAGTTCCTCAACCGCATCGACGACATCATCGTCTTCCACCAGCTGACTCAGGACGAGATCATCCAGATGGTCGACCTGATGGTGGGCCGGGTGTCCAAGCAGCTCGCGGCCAAGGATATGGACCTGGAGCTGACCGACAAGGCGAAATCGCTGCTGGCCAAGCGGGGCTTCGATCCGGTCCTGGGTGCCCGGCCGCTGCGCCGGACCATCCAGCGCGAGATCGAGGACGCGCTCTCGGAGAAGATCCTCTTCGACGAGATCCAGCCGGGTCAGCTAGTGTCCGTCGACGTCGAGAACTGGGACGGCGAGGGTGTCGGCGAGGACGCCAAGTTCACCTTCAGCGGGGGGCCCAAGCGTGACACGGTCGAACCCGACCTGGCCGCGGCGGCGACGGAGTAGCACTCGATTCGAGAACCGACCGAAGCGGGCGGTCACCTTCGGGTGACCGCCCGCAGTCGTCGCCGGTGCTCATTTCGCCGGTGCCCATTTCGCCGGTGCCTAGTGAGGCAGCATCGCGAAAACCTGCTTGATGATCGTCATCACCCAGCCGCCGGCGTTGGGGCTGTGGTAGCGCGGCCAGTTCAGTTGGAAGCTGACCACCCATGCCTGACCGGTGCGGTCCTCGGCGTACCAGCTGAATGTCAGATCGCCGGGCAGGTTGCCGGCTTTGGCTCCGATATAGGGCCACTCGGTGCGGTTGAGGTCGATCCCGGCCACCTCGGACATGATGTCGCGCACCGGTGCAGCCGGTCCGACGGCATTGTGCTGCAATCGGGCGTGCACCCGGCAGATGTCCTCGGCGCTGCCGTACCACTCCGCGCCGTAGGCCGAACCGGGGGAGTGGGTGCGCTCCGGATCCGGTTCGTAGGGGCGGGAATCCGCCTCGTCGAGCATGTCCGCGCGGGCGGCGGGGTCGGCTGCTTTCCATTGTTCGCGGACATCGGGGTTGCCCCAGCCCACCGAGAAGATCTCCCGCATGGTGGGGAACGGGGTCATGCTGGCCGGGTCGTGGTGGCCGGCACTGATCAGCGCCTGTTCGACCGCGCCGGTGCCCAATCGTTCGATCAGCAGATCGGTTGCCATGTTGTCACTGGTGGCGATCATCTTGCCCGCCGCCTGCCGGACGGTGATCCGGGACCCTGGCGGCATGGTGTCGAAGCCGGATGAGCCCAGTTTCTTGGCCTCGCTGGTGATGGTGAGGGTGTCGTCCCAGCTGAGCTTTCCGGCCAGCACGGCCTGCTCGACCGCGTAGAGCACGTACGTCTTGAAAATCGATGCCAGCGGCAGGGATTCGGCCGTGTTGGTCCCGGCGACCTTCGTGCAGCTGCCGTCGTTGACCTTCGAGACCTGCCAGGAGTACCGGGCGCCGGTGCGACTCAAGGTGGTGTCGACGTCCTGCCAGGAGTTGATGAGCGGTTTGTGGGTGTCGACGGTCAGGCGGCTGACCATGGTCTGGTCATCGGTGCGCAAATCGATATCCTGGAGCGCCCCGAACGAACTGATCAGGTGCAGCCTGGCCGAACCGGCTCCGATGTCGATCCCGGTCAGGGTGTACGGCCGGTCCCACCAGAGCCGTTCCATGACGGCGGTGATCGGGTCGACCATATCCGGGGCGGCGAGGGTCGTGACGCTCACCGGGCCGATCGGCCACTCGGAGTTGAGCATGTCCATGACCTGGCGGGCCCGCACGCCTTGCGGGGTGTTGGTCTCAATCCGCAGGCCCGCGTTGGCGGTGGGCGCGGGCGGCGGTGCGCAGCTGCTGGCCAGTCCTACGACGGTGGACAGGGCGGTGACGAGCGCCAGCGCCCTGCGGCGCCTACGTATTCGCGTCGGACCTGGCAACGTCCAACACAACCTCGAACTCAAGTAGCGAAGCGCCCGTCGACACCGGATTCGCGCGCTCGCCGGCGTGCGCGGCGATCGCCGGACCGGACGCCCAGGCTTGGAAGGCTTCCTCGGATTCCCACTGGGTGACCACAAAGTAGCGGTCGTCGCCCTTCACCGGCCTGAGCAACTGGAACCCGAGGAATCCGGGCTGATTGTCGACGGCGTGGGCGCGGTGGGCGAACCGCTTCTCCAACTCCGGACCGGCGCCCGGGGGGACTTCGATTGCGTTGATCTTGACCACGGCCATGGCTGCAAGGCTACCGTCCCGCTCGTGGGATGCGGCACCGCGCAAAATGATGTCGTGACGAACGAACCGTTGACCCACCGCGGCGGCAGCGGTGATCCGTTGGTGCTGGTGCATGGGCTGATGGGCCGGGGTAGTACCTGGTCTCGGCAGTTGCCCTGGTTGTCGCGGCTGGGATCGGTGTACACCTACGACGCGCCCTGGCACCGCGGCCGCGACATCGAGGACCATCAGCCCATCAGCACGGAGAGATTCGTTGACGAACTGGTTGTGAGGGTCGAATCGCTCGGTGCACCTGCGGTGCTGCTCGGCCACTCAATGGGGGCATTGCACGCCTGGTGTCTGGCGGCGGCCCGACCGGATCTGGTGCGGGCGCTGGTGGTCGAGGACATGGCGCCGGACTTCGTCGGTCGCACCACCGGGCCGTGGGAGCCGTGGCTGCACGCCCTGCCCGAGGAGTACGGCTCCGCAGAGCAGATCATGGCCGAGTTCGGTCCGCTGGCGGGCCGGTACTTCCTGGAGGCCTTCGACCGCACATCGACGGGGTGGCGGCTGCACGGCCGGCCCGAGCGGTGGCTCGCGATCGCCGCGGAATGGGGAACCCGGGATTACTGGCAGCAGTGGCGCTCGGTCCGTGCGCCGACACTGCTGATCGAGGCCGGCGATTCCGTCGCCCCGCCGGGGCAGATGCTGCGGATGCGGGAGTTGGCCGCTGGGCCGGTCCGCTACCTACCTGTTCCAGGCGCGGGTCATCTGGTTCACGATGACGCGCCGCAGGTCTATCGGGAAGCAGTCGAGGCATTTCTCAACGGACTCGAACCCCACGTCGGCTAGGGGTTTTGTCCCCGTTGGGCGTCGGGCGCCGGCTTGCGCCACACGGAGATGTGGTTCTCACTGTCACCGGTGAACGGCGAACGGCGCCAGTCCGCGAAACGACTCTCGAATTCAAGACCAGCGAGTTGCGCCATCAGGTCGCATTCGGCGGGCCAGACATACCGGAACTCACCGTTGCGGTAGCGCAGCGATCCGTCCTTATCGCGGGTGTAGTGATGCGAGGTGCACATCTGCCGGGCGATGTCGTAGGTGTCGAATCCGACATGGGAGTCGGAGATGTCGAACGGAACCGCTGTTTGCCCCGGCGGAAGACGCCGCAGTGGTGGCACCCACAGTTCGATGACGAACCGCCCCCCGGGCACCAAGTGACGGGCTGCGTTGCGGAAGCACTCAACTTGCTCCTGCTGGGTCTTCAAGTTGGAAAGGCTGTTCCACGGAAGAAAAACCAGGCTGAATTCGCCTGGTACGACCGTTGTTGCCATGTCCCCCAACGTGACCGGCAGGTCGGCCTCGCTCACCTTTTCCCGGAGGCGGGCGATCATCGCAGCCGATAACTCGATCCCCGTCACCGCGATGCCGCGGGATAGCAGGGGGATCCCGAGCCGGCCGGTGCCGATAGCGAAACCGAGTGCCCGGCCGGATCCGGCGAGGTCCGCGAGAAGGTCGACCGCCGGCCCGATGACATCGGGCAGGAACTGTTCTGCCGAGTCGTCCTCGTACGCCGCCGCAGTGGCAGCGTCCCAGATGTCACTGGAGGTCATCGGCCGGACCATTACCGGGACGCGCGCCGTCGCCTTCGCCCGCCAGGGCGAATCGGCCGTCGGCGGTCTGCTCCACCAGTCCGTCGAGGAGAAGCGAATCCAACGCCCGGTCCCGCTGGGCGGTATTGGTCAGCCACACCATGTCCAATTGCGCCCGGTGCACCGGTGCCGAGCCTGCCCGCAGCACGTCGAGCAACTTCCCGCGGACTTGGCGGTCGGTGCCGGCATAGCGCTGCGTGGGCCGCGCCGGACCCTCGCCGGCCGGGTGACCGGCCTCCCGCCAGGCACACCGGGTGAGCGGGCAGAGTCCGCATTTCGGTGATCGGGCGGTGCATACCGTCGCGCCCAACTCCATCAGCGCGGCCGAGAACACCGGCGCCGTATCGTCTGCCGGCAGCAGGGCGTCCACGTCGGCGAGGTCGCGCTGCGCTGACGGACTGCCGGCGTCGGCCCGGCCGTGGACCGCCCGGGCAACCACCCGGCGCACATTGGTGTCGACCACCGGCACCGGTTTGCCGTAGGCGAAACACGCCACCGCCCGGGCGGTGTAGGCACCGATGCCTGGCAGACCCAGGAGGGTGTCCACATCATCGGGAACCACGTCGCAGTGCTCAGTGGCGATGGTGACAGCGCACTCGTGCAAGCGTTTGGCGCGGCGCGGGTAGCCCAGCTTGCCCCAGGCGCGCAGAATATCGGCCGCGCCGGCCGCCGCGGTGGCCGACGGGGTGGGCCAGCGCGCCACCCAGTCCACCCAGATCGGAGCCACCCTGGCCACCGGGGTCTGCTGCAGCATGAACTCACTGACCAGGATTTGCCAGGCGCTGACTCCGGGGGCGCGCCAGGGCAGATCCCGCGCGCTGTGCCGATACCACGGGATGAGTTCGGTGCCGGGGATGCTCATCGTGGCCCCGGCCGGGTGGCGGTGCAGAATGTGGGCCATGGCGAACAGCAGCCCTGCCCAAGCGTGGACGGCACTCAAGAAGGGTAACGAGCGGTTCGTCGCGGGTAACCCCGAGCATCCCAGCCAGAGCATTGAGCACCGCGCCAGCCTTGCCGTCGCCCAGCGGCCGAATGCGGTCGTATTCGGTTGCGCCGACAGCAGGGTCGCCGCCGAGATCATCTTCGACCAGGGTCTGGGGGATATGTTCGTGGTGCGAACCGCCGGCCACGTCGTCGACTCCGCCGTGCTGGGCAGCATCGAATACGCGGTGACCGTGCTCGACGTTCCGCTGATCGTCGTATTGGGCCATGACAGTTGCGGGGCGGTTCAGGCCACCCTCGATGCTCTCGACAACGGCAAGGTTCCCGGCGGATTCGTCCGGGACGTGGTGGAACGGGTCACCCCGTCGATCATGCTGGGTCGCCGCGAGGGCCTCAGCCGGGTGGACGAATTCGAGACCCGGCACGTGATCGAGACCGGAACCCAACTGCTGGCCCGCTCCACCGCGATCGCCAGTCGGGTGGATAAGGGGGAGTTGGCCATCGTCGGGCTGACCTACCGCCTTGCCGACGGCCGGGTCACTCTGCGCGAGCACCTCGGCGAGATCGGCGAATCCGGGGACGGTCAATCCGAGGGCCGATAGCGCGAAAACCCCGGTAAACAAAGCGACACGCCGGGCGGGGTCGGACACCTCGCAGTGACCTGGCCTTACCGTGAGTTCGTGCTGGATCTTGAACCGCAGGGCCCGCTGCCACCCCAGGTCTACTGGCGGCGCCGCGGCCTGGCCCTGGGTATCGCGGCACTCGCAATCGCTCTCGTCGTCGGGGTGGCCTTCGCCATCTTCGGTGGGTCGGACTCGGCCAAGAACACCGCCAAGACCGAGTCCGCACAGACGCCGCAACCGGAGAACAAGACCCCGGTCGTGCCGCCGGCCGAATCCAGCCCTGAGCCCACCCCCACACCAACCGCGGCCGTCGAACCGCCGCCGGTGTTACAGGCCGGCGACGACTGTCCGGACTCCAGCCTGGCCGTCAAAGGCATCACCAACGCACCGCAGTACGTCATCGGCGATCAGCCGAAATTCACCATGATCGTCACCAACATCGGGTTGGTGGCCTGCAAGCGTGACGTCGGCGCGGCGGTCCTGGCCGCCTACGTCTACACACTGGACAACAACCGGCTGTGGTCAAACCTCGACTGTGCGCCCTCCAACGAGACGCTCGTCAAGACCTTCAACCCGGGAGAGCAGGTGACGACCGAGGTCACCTGGACGGGCATGGGTTCGGCCCCGCAGTGCCCATTGCCGCGGGAGCCGATCGGTCCCGGCACCTACAACCTCGTGGTTCAACTGGGCAACCTGCGCTCCGCGGCCGTGCCGTTCGCCCTCACCGATGTGGCGCCGCCGCCTCCGGTCGAACCGGCTCCACCGGTCGACGTCGGACCGGCGCCGGGACCGCCCGTGGACGCACCCCTGCCGGAGCCTGCACCCGTCGGCTGACAGTGCCGGTCGGCCCCTGTGGCTGCCGGGCGGTCGGGCTACCAGGCCGTTGGATTGGCTGAAGCCCCGGTTACTGACAGCATGGCGCGGAGCGCGTCGCCGATGGTGGCGCATTCGATCGTTCGCAGCCCTTTCGGTGCCGGACCGCAGTGTGCCGGCACCAGCGCGGTGGTGAAACCCAGCCGTGCGGCCTCCGCCAGCCGCCGGTCTATCCCGGTCACCCGGCGCAGATCACCGGCCAATCCGACTTCACCGATCACTGCCAGCGTGGCCGGCAGCGGCCGGTCGGTGAATGCCGACGCGATCGCCATCGCCACCGCAAGATCCGAGGACGGATCAGTCAGTCGCATCCCGCCGACGGTCGACAGGAAGATGTCCATCGCTCCGATCGGCACGCTGGCACGCTTTTCCAGCACCGCGTTGATCATGGCCACCCGTGATTGATCGATGCCGCTGACCGCCGCACGCCGGGGTGCGGCCGGGTTGGCCGGTTTCGCCAGGAGGGCCTGGATCTCGCCGATCAGCGGGCGCTTTCCGTCGAGTGTGACCGTGACGGCCGTGCCCGGCACCGGCTGCGGGCGCTGGTCCCGGAATAGTCCCGATGGGTCGGCGACGCCCTGAATCCCATTGTCCTGCAGCAGGAAACATCCGACCTCATCGGCCGCTCCGAACCGGTTCTTGATTCCCCGGACCATCCTCAGCGAGGTGTTGCGGTCACCCTCGAAGTGCAGGACGACGTCGACGAGATGCTCCAGCGAACGCGGCCCCGCGATGGCTCCGTCCTTGGTGACATGACCGACGAGGACCATGGCGACGGTCGATGACTTCGCCGCCGCGGTGAGGGCTGCGGTCACCGAACGCACCTGCGTGACGCCACCGGCGACGCCGTCGGTATCGCCGGCGGTCATCGTCTGTACCGAATCCACGATCACCAGGCTGGGGTTGACGGCATCGATATGGCCCAGCACCGTCTGGACGTCGCACTCGGCGGCCAGATAGACCTCATCGTGGGCACATCCGGTCCGTTCGGCCCGCATCCGTATCTGACCCGCAGACTCCTCACCCGAGACGTACAGCGCCCGTCGACCGGCTTGTGCCCAGCGATGTGCCACTTCGAGCAACAGTGTCGACTTGCCGACTCCGGGGTCCCCGGCGAGCAGGCTTACCGAACCGGGCACCACCCCGCCCCCGAGGACCCGGTCGAGTTCGCTTACGCCGGTGGGAAAGTGGCGCGTCCGGTCCGGATCAACTGCGGTGATCGGCACCGCCGGCGTGGACGGCGTGAGGGCCCGTTGTCGTTGGGCGGCAGAGGCCAGGCCGGCGACCTCATCGAGTGTGCCCCACGTCCCGCACTCGGGGCAGCGGCCCAGCCATTTGGCTGTCGAGTGCCGACATTCCGAGCACCGGTATTGGGAGCGAACCTTTGTCACCGCGACGACGCTATCCGCTCGGTGTGACAACTCCTTGGATGCGGACGGGGTGTCAGGCCCGCCGCTTGCGAAGCGGGGCTACTGCTCCGGTTCGCCGGCCGAGATCGGTACTGCCACGGTGGCGGTACCGGACTTGTCGAAGGTGAAGGTGAAGTTGTAGGTCAACCCATTGGTGATCGGCTTGGCCAGGGTGACCGCGGCGGCCGGGGCGGCGGTGGCACCCATCGGCTCGGCCTGCGTACCGCCGCCGACGACCAGGACCCCGGCGGCGGGGATGGACGCATCGCCGGTCAGCGCGATCGAGCCGACGTCGGAGGTGATGCTGACCAACTTGTCGTTGACGTCGGGAGATTCGTTTGCCGCCACGAACAGCAGTGGAACCACGGCGCCGGGCTGCAGAAAATCACTGGTCTGCGCCGCCTGGATATGGACGTTGCGCAGCGCCATCGTCTTGACGTTGGCCGAGGTGCCGTTGACAGCAGCCTCCTGAGTGGCGGTCTGGGAGATCTGCCCGGCGCCGCACCCCGTCAGGATCAGGCCGCAGGCAGCCATACCCGCGGACGCGGCGACGAGGCGGTTCGTCAAGCGGTTCGTCAAGCGGTTCACAGCAGCCTCCTGCTCGGCCATGCGGTCGGCCCCGATGTCAGCCGTCCGCCGTTCGACTATGCACAGTAGTAGGTCGTGCCTCGTGGCGGTAGATAAAGGGGCGCAAGGGGGTCCGCGCCGCGCCACTCGAGCCCGATCCGGGCGGCGCGGGCCCGGGCATTTCAGAAATTTCCGCGGCTGTCAACCCCTGGTCTTCGTCGATGATGCCCCTGACCTGCACCGTTGATCCGCACGCCAGCGGGCACCGTGCTAACATTGGGCTGTGAAAGGGGCTCTAATCTGATGATTTTCAAGGTCGGAGACACCGTTGTCTACCCACATCACGGTGCTGCGTTGATCGAAGCGATCGAAACCCGGACCATCAAGGGAGAACAGAAGGAATACCTCGTCTTGAAGGTCGCCCAGGGCGATCTGACCGTCCGAGTTCCCGCGGACAACGCCGAGTATGTGGGCGTGCGTGATGTGGTCGGCCAGGAAGGTCTCGACAAGGTGTTCCAGGTGCTGCGCGCCCCGCACACCGAGGAGCCGACCAACTGGTCGCGCCGCTACAAGGCCAACCTCGAAAAGCTTGCCTCCGGTGACGTCAACAAGGTTGCCGAGGTCGTCCGGGATCTGTGGCGCAGGGACCAGGAACGTGGTCTTTCCGCCGGCGAGAAGCGGATGCTGGCCAAGGCCCGGCAGATCCTGGTCGGCGAACTGGCCCTCGCCGAGAACACCGACGACGCCAAAGCCGAGATCATCCTCGATGAGGTTCTGGCCGCCGCGTCTTGAAGGCCCCCTGAGGGGGATCTGTGACTGAGACCGTCGCGGTCGTTACGGCGGCGGGGTCCGGTGAGCGGCTTGGCGCCGGGATTCCCAAGGCGTTCGTTGAACTCGGCGGTTGCACCATGCTCGAACATGCCGTCGATGGGCTGCTGGCCTCGGGTGTGATCGACCGGGTTGTGGTTGCCGCCCCAACTCACCGCTGTGACGAGACCGCCGACCTGCTGCGCGGCCGTGCCACCGTCGTTGAGGGCGGACCGGAGCGGCACGACACCGTGCGCCTGGCGCTGGGTGCCGTCGGCGACCCCGCATTCGTGCTCGTTCACGACGCCGCCCGGCCGCTGACGCCGGTCGAGCAGATCCGACGGGTGGTGGCGGCGCTGCGCGACGGAATGCGGGCCGTCATCCCGGTCCTGCCGGTAGTCGACACCATCAAGGCTGTCGACGCCAACGGCGTCGTGCTCGGCACCCCGGAGCGGGCCGGGCTGCGAGCGGTACAGACGCCTCAGGGCTTCGACACCGAACTGCTTCGGCGGGCCTACCACCGCGTCGGCACGGTCACGGTGACCGATGACGCCGCTCTGGTGGAAAACCTCGGTACCCCGGTGCACACGGTGCCCGGTGATCCGCTGGCCTTCAAGATCACCACCGCCCTGGATCTGCGGTTGGCGCGAGCGGTGCTTGGCTCATGAGCCTTCCCCGGGTAGGTCTGGGCACCGACGTGCACCCGATAGAACCCGGCCGGGAGTGCTGGTTGCTGGGTCTGCTGTTCGGCGGGGCCGACGGGTGCTCCGGCCATTCCGACGGCGATGTCGCGGTCCACGCGCTCTGCGATGCGCTGCTCTCGGCGGCCGGCCTGGGCGACCTGGGGGCGGTGTTCGGCGTCGACAAGCCGCAGTGGCGCGGAGTCACCGGCGCACAGATGCTCGCCCACGTCCGTACCCTGCTCGCCGAGGCCGGTTTCACCGTCGGCAACGCCGCGGTACAGGTCATCGCCAACCGACCCAAGGTGGGACCGCGCCGGGCAGAGGCCCAAATGCTGCTCTCGGACCTCCTCGGTGCGCCGGTATCGGTGTCGGCCACCACCACCGACGGGCTCGGGCTCACCGGCCGCGGTGAGGGGATGGCCGCGATCGCGACCGCCCTCGTCGTTGAGGCCTCCCGGTAAGCTGCCACGTCGTGACCACCGGCCTGCGCCTGCACGACACCTATACCGGTACCGTGCGCGACTTTGTGCCGCTGCGTCCCGGGTACGCCTCGATCTATCTGTGCGGTGCGACGGTGCAGGGACTTCCCCATATCGGGCACGTCCGCAGCGGTGTGGCTTTCGATGTGTTGCGGCGCTGGTTGGCCGCCAAGGGATTCGACGTCGCGTTCATTCGCAACGTCACAGATATCGACGACAAGATCCTGACCAAGGCCGCCGAGGCCGGCCGGCCCTGGTGGGAATGGGCCGCCACCCACGAACGGGCGTTCACGGCGGCCTATGACGCGCTCGGGGTGCTGCCACCGTCGGCGGAGCCACGCGCCACCGGGCACATCACCCAGATCGTCGAGCTCATCGAGCGGCTGATCGACAGCGGACACGCCTATACCGGGGCCGGCGATGTCTACTTCAACGTGCTCAGCCAGCCCGACTACGGAGCCTTGTCGGGCCACCGCATCGATGACGTCCATCAGGGCGAGGGGGCCGGCTCCGGCAAGCGCGACCAGCGCGATTTCACGCTCTGGAAGGGCGCGAAACCGGGCGAGCCGTCCTGGCCCACGCCGTGGGGCCGCGGTCGCCCGGGTTGGCATTCCGAGTGCGTGGCCATGGCCCACGAGTATCTCGGTTCCGCATTCGACATCCACTGCGGCGGGATGGACCTGGTGTTCCCGCACCATGAGAACGAGATCGCCCAGGCCCGCGCCGCCGGCGACGGTTTCGCCCAGTTCTGGTTGCACAACGGCTGGGTCACCATGGGCGGGGAGAAGATGAGCAAATCGCTGGGTAATGTCCTGGCGATTCCCGCGGTGCTGCAGCGGGTCCGGCCGGCCGAGTTGCGCTATTACCTGGGTAGCGCGCATTACCGATCCATGCTGGAGTTCACCGAGACCGCACTTCAGGACGCCGCGCGGGCCTACTCCGGCATCGAGGAGTTTCTGCATCGGGTCCGCACCAGGGTGGGCGCCGTGGCTGCCACCGGGTGGACGGAGAAGTTCGCCGCCGCCCTCGACGACGATCTGGCCGTGCCCGCCGCACTGGCTGAGGTGCACGCGGCCCGCGCCGACGGCAATCGCGCACTGGAGGCCGGCGATCACGATAGGGCGCTGGCCAGGGCCGGCGAGATTCGGGCGATGACAGCCATTCTCGGTTGTGACCCACTCGATGAGCGCTGGGAGACCCGGGACGAGACCGCGGCCGCTCTGGCAGCAGTCGACGTCCTGGTGGGGGCGGAACTCCAGCGCCGCGATGAGGCCCGCCAGAGTCGCGACTGGGCGCTGGCCGACGAGATTCGGGATCGGCTCAAGAACGCCGGTATCGACGTGACCGACACCGGTGACGGGCCACAATGGGCGCTACTCGGACAGGACGTGACCTAGATGGCCGGAAATTCCAAACGCCGCGGGGCGATCCGCAAGGAGGGCACCAAGAAGGGCCCGACGGTCGGTTCCGGCGGCGTTCGCCGGCGCGGACTCGAGGGTCGCGGCGCCACCCCGCCGGCCCGCATGCGCCCGGGCCATCCGGCGGCCAAGCGGGCCGTCAAGCAGACCCGGCAGGCCCGTAAACCAGGCAAGCCGACCGACGAGACCGAGACAGTCCTGGGCCGCAATCCGGTTCTGGAGTGCCTGCGCGCCGACGCGCCGGCCACCGCCCTTTTCGTCGCACTCGGGGCTGAGGCCGATGAGCGACTGACCGAGTCGGTGACCCTGGCCGCCGACCGCGGCATCCCGATCCTGGAGGTGCCGCGTCACGATCTGGACCGGATGAGTGCCAACGGTCTGCACCAGGGCATCGCGCTGCAGGTCCCGCCGTACGGGTACGCCCACCCCGAGGACCTGCTCGCCACCGCCACCCGCGATGTGGAACCGGCGTTGGTGGTGGCCCTCGACAACATCTCCGATCCCCGCAATCTCGGAGCGGTCATCCGGTCGGTGGCAGCGTTCGGAGGCCACGGTGTCCTGATCCCGCAGCGGCGATCGGCATCGGTGACCGCGGTCGCATGGCGGACCAGTGCCGGGGCGGCCGCGCGGGTGCCGGTGGCGCGCGCCACCAACCTCAACCGGACGTTGGGCCAATGGTCCGCAGCCGGCCTGTCGGTCGTCGGCCTCGCCGCCGACGGTGACACCGTCCTCGACGAATTGGATGCCTCCGGGCCGCTGGTGGTCGTCGTCGGGTCGGAAGGCAAGGGCCTGTCGCGGCTGGTGCGGCAGAGCTGTGACACGGTGGTGTCGATCCCGATGGCGGGCCCGACCGAATCGCTCAACGCGTCGGTCGCCGCAGGTGTCGTACTCGCCGAGATCGCCCGTCAGCGCCGCCGCTGACCAACCGTGCCTTTTGAGGGACCGCGGTCAGGCCCAGGCGTCAGTGCGCTGCCACAGCGTCGGCAGATGCACTGACACACCGTCGCGTTCGGCCAGCGTGGTCAGCACCCGCATGGTGACGTCGAGGTCGTCACCGACATAGGGCAGCGCCCGCAGGGGCTTGGTCAGCGGGCGGAAGAAGTCGTCCCAGTGGATCAACACCACCCGTCGCGCACCGACGGCCCGGACGGTCTCGTCCCAGTACTGCTTGATGTAGCGCTGCGGCTGAACGCCGAGTTGGCCGACCCCGAGGTAGGCCACCTCGGCCTGCTGGCCGGCCAATGCGCCCGGCAGGAATCCCGCGCTGCCCTGAATCAGCAGCCTCTGATCACCGGGGCGGTGATGGACCAGCATCGACCAGGCCTCACCGCATCGGTAGGCCGCCGCTTTCGCCGGCGGGACGACCGGAGCGCTGATGATTCCGGGGAAGCGATCCGGCGGGCAGTGCTCGGACTCGATCAGCGTGACCCCGAACGAACCGATCGCCATTTCCGATCCGGGTGTCGCGACGACGATTCGGTCCTCCGGAAGCCGTTGCCCACGGGCGAGATTGGCGGCAGATGTGCCACCGACCATGCTGGCGCCGGTGCGCTGTGCGACGACAGCGCTGTCCAGGGCGTGATCGAAGTGCGTGTGCACCGGGATCACAGCGGCCAGCCGGTCGATCCCCGCGCGGGTCAGGGACTCCTCGATGTGCGGCTGCGATGGCGCCAACTTGCGCAGGCCGACATCGAGCAGGCCCGGCCGGGAGAAGAACCCATCGGTGAGTATCGCGGTGGTGCCGTCATCGACAAGGAGCGTCGACACCCCGATCCAGGTGAGGGTGACGGGCGCACCTGGACCCGCAGCGGGCAGGTCGAAACGGTCCCGGTACCGGTCGATGTCGGGGCGGCCCAGTTTGAGACGCATCAGACGAACGCCGCCAGGTCGATGCCACCGGCCAGCAACCGGTCCCGCACTGCGGTCGCGATCCCGACCGCGCCCGGCGAATCACCATGCACGCAGACCGATTCCATCTCAATCGGGATGATCGTGCCGTCTGATGCGGCGACGGTGCCGGTGTTCACCATGGCGAGTGCGCGCTCGGCGATCGTGGCCGGGTCGCGCAGCACCGCGCCCGGATTGCTGCGGGGAACCAGAGTGCCGTCGGGCTGATAGGCGCGGTCGGCGAAGCCTTCGGCCACGGTCCGCAGGCCGAGTCGGCGGGCCTCATCGAAGAACACCGAACCGGCCTGTCCCAGCACCGGCAGGCCCGGATCGACGGCGTGGACCGCCCGCGCGACCGCGCTGGCCTGTTCGCGATGCACCACGATGGTGTTGTACAGCGCCCCATGGGGTTTGACATACCCGAGGTCCGAGCCTGCGGCGCGTGCCAGGGCCTGCAGTGCGCCGATCTGATAAATCACGTCGGCGGTCAACTCGGCAGGGTCCACCTCGATGCGGCGGCGGCCGAAGCCGGCGAGGTCGAAGTAGCCCACCTGGGCTCCGATCCGCACCCCGCGGGCGGCGGCCCCCCGGCAGGTGCGCGCCAGCCCGACCGGGTTGCCGGCGTGGAAGCCGCAAGCCAGGTTCGCGCTGGTCACTATGCCGAGCAGGGCGTCGTCGTCACCGAGTTCCCATACCCCGAAGCCCTCGGCGAGGTCGGCATTGAGATCGACGGTGCTCACCCGTCCAGCCTATGCAGTAACCCGCGACGGGGGGCCGTGGGCCGAGGGCAGTCGGCCGGCGATCCACACGACCAGCCAGACTCCGCAGGCGAGCGTGACGATCAGGAAGCTCGGCGGCAGGTTGACTATCGCCGCCGCGAGGAGGCCGGCCCACACCGAGAACACGCTGATGACCGCAGAGATCACCATGGCCAGCACTGGCCGGGGGGTCAATGCGATGGCGGTGGCCGCCGGTGTGACGATCAGGGCGAACAGCAGCAGTGTCCCCACCACCTGCACTGCCATCGTCACCGCGACCGCCAGCAGCACCATGAACAGCATCGACAAGGCCCGAACCGGAACACCCTTGGCCTGGGCAACCGGTGCATTCACCGAACTGAACAGCAGCGGCCGGTAGCACGCGCCGATACACAATCCGAGCATGAGCAGTAGCACCGCGAAGGCCGTCAACTGGTCGCGGGAAATCGCCAGCAGGTTTCCGAACAGGACATTGGTCATGGTGTTGGAGCTTTTCGTCGCCTGTGAGTTGAAGAAAAGACCCAGTCCGGTGGCGAATGCCAGCGTGGTTCCGGTGACCACGTCCCGATCGTCGGCGCGCGAGCCGAGTGCGCCGATGAACAGCGCCCCGCCCAGACAGAACACCCCGAGTCCGAGCACCGGGGGCAGGCCGAGCAGGACCGCTCCGGTGGCCCCGGGAAGTCCGATATGGGCCAGGGCGTGGGCTGCGAACGCGTTGCGGCGGATAACGATGAAATAGCCGATCAATCCCGCGGCCAGGGCGATGATGGTCCCCCCGATGAGCGCGTTGCGCATGAACGGCGACATCAGGATGTCGCGCCAGTTGTCCTGGTAGCCCATCGCCACGACAGCGCTGGTCACAGCACACTTCGCATGTACATGTCGCCCTGGGCGGTGTGCGCGACGCGGATCGGGGTCCCGTACAGATGGGTCAACAGCGCGTCGTCGACCACGGTGTTGATCGGGGCGTGGTGCGGGTGCTGATCCAGGATGTAGATCGCACTGTTGAGAATCGGGAGCAGTGGGTTGATGTCATGGGCGACCACCAGGATCGTCATTCCCAACTTGTGATGCAGTCCGGCGAGGAGGATGACGATCTCCCGTTGGCTACGGATGTCGAGCGACGCCAATGGCTCATCGAGGATCAGCAGCCGGGGCCTCGAGACGATCGCCTCGGCGATCGCCACCCGTTGGCGCTGGCCGCCGGACAGCGTTGACAACCTTTTGCCGGCGAAAGCGGTCGCCTCGACCTCCGCCAGCGCCTCATCGACCTGCGCGCGCTGCGATGCACTGGCTCGGCCAAGGCCCCAGCGGCGTCCGATCAATCCCAACAGCACCGCATCGGTGGCGCGAAGCGCCTCATCGGCACCTGCCGCGTAATGCTGTGGCACGTAGCCGATCCGGTCGTTGTCTACACCCGGTTCCCGGCCGAACACCTCCAGGTCGCCGGACGCCGCGGGCACCAGGCCCAGGATCATCTGCAGCAGGGTGGTCTTGCCGGATCCGTTGGTACCGATAACGGCGACGATGCCGCCGGCGGGCACGTCGAATGTGGCCTGCGACCAGATCAGCCGGCCGCCGCGTTGGGCGCTGACATCGGTGAACGCGAGTGCGGTCTCGGTGTCGGGGTCAGGGTTTGACACCAAGGGCCTCAGCCAAGGCGGCCAGTTGCTTGTCTTGCCAGCCGACGAATGTGGTCTCACCGGGGGCGACCGTCTCGGTGACCTCGACCACCGGGACCCCGCTCTGCTCGGCGGTGCTACGAATCTGCTCCGGTATCGATCCCTCGGTCTGAGTGTTGTAGATGAGCACGTCGATCTGCTTGTCGGACAGAGCTTTTCGGAACGCCTCGATATCGGCGGGCGTGGGTTCGGACTCGTTGGCCGCGGAACGCCGGTATCCCTCCGGGGTTTTATTGACCAAGCCGAGCGCTTCGGCCTGATAATCGAACACGCTCTCGGTGGCGGCGTAGGACTTGCCGGACGCACCCTTCTTGATGGTGTCGATCAGGGTCGAATACGGCTCCATGGTCGTGGTGAAGGCTTCCCGACGTTCGGTGAAGTATTCGGCCGCGGCCGGATCGATTTTCGCAAGTTCGGCGCTCACCGCGTCCGCGACGGCGGTCACCGCAGCGGGGCTGTACCAGAGGTGCGGGTTGGCGCCGTCCGGAGTCCGGGTCACCTCGGCGGCGCTGATGACCGGTGCACCAGGTGCCGAGGTGGCGGCCAGATCCTTCGCCCAGTGGTCATAGTCGGCGCCGTTGACCACGACCAGTTTGGCCCCGGCGAACGACGAGGCGTCGGCAGGCGAGGGTTCGTAGTCGTGTGGGTCGACCGAAGAACTGGCCAGGACGGTCGTGACGGCGGTGCAGGCACCGCCGAGTTCGGACACGATGTCGCCCCACTGATCGACGCTGACGACCACGTCGACCGGGGCGGTGGGACACGGGTCAGGTGCTGCGACAGCAGTGGTCTCCGCTTCGGCCGAGGTGTCGGCCGGTGACGGGGACTCCGCGGTCCGGTTCGATCCGCATCCGGTAAGTACGAGTGCCAGAGCGAGAGCAGTGGCAGCGAGTGGTGTCGCGGACGCGGTCGATACGGTCATGTTGAAAACGATAACCGTTATCAGGAAGCTTGTGCCACCCCGGGGCGGAATTCGGCCCTGCGCGGTCAGTCGCCGGCGGTGTCGTCGCCGATCAGCAGGCGGACCGCCAGGTCCAGTCGCTTGCTCACGTCATTGGCCGAGGCCCGCCTGGTCAGCCAGGCGAGCAGGTTGGACAGCCACACATCGGAGATGACCCGGGCGATCCGGAACTGATCCTCGGTCGGTTCGCCGTCACCCATCGCTCGGGCGAACATGGAGTCGATGATCTTCTCGACATGGTCGACCTCGCCGGCCGCCGATGCGTCGGCGAACACGTAGGCGCGTGTCATCGCCTCGGTCAGCAGCGGGTTGCGCTGCATCGCCCGGTTGAGCTTGCCGACCATGAAACTCAGTCGCTGATAGGGCGTGCCACCGGTGACCGTCGAGCGGTCGGTCTTGGCGTCGATGCGTTCGAATTCACGCCCCAGTGCGGACACCAGAAGGTGCACCTTGGAGGGGAAGTACCGGTACAGCGTCCCGACTGCCACATCGGCGCGGTCGGCGACCGCTCGCATCTGGACGGCCTCGTAGCCGCCCTTGGAGGCGATCGCCAGCGTGGCATCGAGAATCCGCTTGCGGCGTTCCCGTTGGGCCTCGGAACCCAATTCGGATTCGGTCAGCACCGAGACCGGCATCACCTCGCGGGGGTGTGAACCGGATCCACCGCTGGACTTCTGAGCTGGCGACGACGCTGGCGACGGCACTGTTGCTCCTTCTTCGCGGTGTGACCGCTGTCGACTTGACGGTTCATCGCTGGCACTATTAGAACACGTTCTAGTGGGCCTCGACATGTGTCGAAGCCCCTCTGCCGACCCGAGGAGCCGACGGTGTCCGTCACCATTACCGACGAACAGGCCGCTGCGCGCGATCTGGTGCGCAGTTGGGCTGCCGGCGCAGGGGCCCCGGCGGCGGTCCGCGATATCGACGGCGGCCGCCCCGATGCCTGGCGGCAGGTGTACGGCGGCATCGCCGAACTCGGGCTGTTCGAGGTGGCGGTCAGTGAGGCGGCGGGCGGCGCGGGCGGGTCCGTCGAGGATTTGTGCGCCATGGTCGAGGAGGCGGCCCGGGCCCTGACCCCCGGCCCGGTCGCCACCACTGCGCTGGCCACCCTGGTGGTGACCGATCCTGTTGTGCTCCAGTCCCTGTGCTCGGGTCGGGTCACCGCCGGCGTCGCCCTGGGCGGCGATCTGCGTGCGGACTCCGGCCGGGTGTCCGGCACGGTCGAGTATGCGCTGGGTGCCGACTCCTCCGGGCTGCTGCTGCTGCCGGCAGGCGATGACGTTGTGCTGGTCGACTGCGCAGATTCGGCGGTGACGGTCGAACCTCTGGCCGCCACCGACTTCTCCCGGCCGTTGGCCCGGGTGACATTGGATGCCGCGCCGGTGTCCCGGCTCGCGGTGTCGCGCAGACGCTTCGAGGACCTGATGGCGACAGTGCTGGCCGCCGAGGCCGCCGGGGTCGCGCGCTGGACCCTGGACACCGCGGTCGACTACGCCAAGGTACGCGAGCAGTTCGGCAAGCCGATCGGCAGCTTCCAGGCGGTCAAGCACATGTGCGCCGAGATGCTGCTGCGCTCCCAGCAGATCGCTGTCGCCGCCGGCGATGCCGCCGTGGCGGCTGCCGGAGACGATGGTGATCAACTGTCCATCGCCGCGGCCATCGCCGCGGCGGCGGCCATCGAAGCCGTAACCGCCAACGCCAAGGACTGTATCCAGGTGCTCGGCGGCATCGGGATCACCTGGGAGCACGATGCCCACCTCTACCTGCGCCGCGCCTATGGCATCTCCCAGGCGCTGGGGCAGTCGAACTGGCTGCGCAGGGTGGCGGCGTTGACGCTCGGCGGTGTTCGGAGGACGTTGCATATCGACCTGGACTCGGTGGACCACCTGCGCCCGGAGATCACCGCCGCGGTGACCTCCGTCGCCGCTCTTCCGGCCGACCAACGCCAGGTCGCCCTCGCCGAGTCGGGGCTGCTCGCGCCGCACTGGCCGAAGCCCTACGGCCGGGAGGCCGCTCCGGCCGAGCAGCTTCTCATCGACCAGGAGATGGCCGCCGCCGGGGTGAGCCGTCCCGACCTGGTGATCGGCTGGTGGGCGGTTCCGACGATCCTGGAGGCCGGCACGGCGGCGCAGATCGACCGGTTCGTACCCGCCACGCTGCGCGGCGAGATCGTCTGGTGCCAGCTGTTCAGCGAGCCCGGTGCCGGTTCGGATCTGGCCTCGTTGCGCACCAGGGCCGATCGGGTCGAGGGCGGCTGGACGCTCACCGGGCAGAAGGTCTGGACGTCGGCGGCACACAAGGCGCACTGGGGTGTCTGTCTGGCCAGAACGGACCCAAACGCCCCGAAACACCGAGGCATCACCTACTTTCTCGTCGACATGCGCTCGCCGGGCATCGTCATCCGCCCGTTGCGGGAGATCACCGGCGACGAGATGTTCAACGAAGTGTTCTTCGACGACGTGTTCGTGCCCGACGAGATGGTGGTCGGAGCGGTCAACGACGGCTGGCGGCTGGCCCGGACCACCCTGGCCAATGAGCGGGTCGCGATGGCCCACGGCACCGCTTTGGGCAACCCGATGGAGCAGATGCTGCGCGATCTGGCCGGACGGCAACCCGACCCGGCCGTGACCGACCGGCTCGGCCGCCTGTTACTTGCCGCCCAGGTGGGGTCGTTGCTCGATCACCGCATCGCCCAGTTGGCAGTGGGCGGCCGGGACACCAGCGCCGAAGCCAGCGCCCGCAAGCTCATCGGTGTGCGCTACCGGCAGGCACTCGAGGAGTTCCGGATGGATCTCTCACCCGGGGCCGGCCTCGTCCTCAACCCCGCCGTCGAGAGCTTCCTGAACACCCGTTGCCTGTCCATCGCCGGCGGGACCGAACAGATCCTGCTCACGATGGCCGGTGAGCGACTGCTGGGGCTCCCGCGCTAGCGAACAGAGATACGCGGCGGCGTGCGCCGGACTTGCAGTCTTGGCGGATCTGTCCTGTACTGGTGACAACGGTGGCACCCCGGGGGGGCGTGCCGCCGGGAATTTTTGACTGCGCCCCTCCGTGAGGTCCACTAACGATGGAGCCATTGGAATCGTGTCTGCGCTAACACCGAAGTACGAAGAACTTCAGTCGATCTATGACATCTCCAACGAGTTCTTCGAGCTATTTCTGGGTCCGACGATGGGTTATACCTGCGGGTATTACGAACGCGACGATATGACCACCGACGAGGCGCAGAACGCGAAGTTCGATCTTGCGCTGGGCAAGCTCAACCTTGAACCGGGGATGACGCTGCTCGACATCGGGTGTGGCTGGGGCGGCGCGATGCAGCGGGCGATCGAGAAGTACGACGTCAACGTCATCGGACTCACGCTCAGCGAGCGTCAGCAGGAGTATGCGGTGGCAAAGCTGGCGAAGGTTCCGACCACCCGCACCGTCGAGGTGCGATTGCAGGGCTGGGAGGAGTTCGACGAGAAGGTCGACCGGATCGTGTCCATCGGCGCCTTCGAGCACTTCGGCCACGACCGCTACGACGCGTTCTTCAACAAGTCCTACGAGGCACTGCCGTCAGACGGAACGATGTTGCTGCACACCATCACCGGGGTGAATCTGGCGGACGGCGAGAAACTGGGCCTGAAGATGACCTTCGAACTGGCCCGCTTCGCCAAGTTCATCATGACTGAGATCTTCCCGGGCGGGCGCCTTCCATCGGTGTCCATGGTCGAGGAACGGGCCACCGCAGCCGGGTTCACCGTGGCACGGGTGCAGATGATCGGACCGCACTACGTCAAGACCCTCCAGGGGTGGGCGGCGGCTTTGGAGGCCCACCGGGAGGAGGCCATCGCGGCCCAGTCCCAGGAGGTCTACGACCGGTATGACAAGTACCTCAACGGCTGCGTTCGTCTGTTCCGCGAGGGATACACCAACCTCGGCCAGTTCACGCTGCAGAAATAGGGTCAGACCCCGCGCCGGATTCAGTCATAGGTCACTTCGACGGATTCGGAGGCCGGGTGTGCCTGACAGGCCAGGATCAGCCCCTCGGCCAGGTCGTCGGGTTCCAGCACGTCATTGGTCTCCATCTCGACCTCGCCGCCGAGCACGGTGGTGGCACAGGCCCCGCAGTGGCCCTCGCGGCAGGAGAACGGGGCCTCGATGCCCGCCTCGAGAAGGACGTCGAGCAACTTGTCCCCGCGGGGCCAGGACACGGTGTGGGTCTGACCGTCGAGATGGACGACGGCGGTGGCCGGAGGCTCGGCACTCGTCACGGGGGGATCAGTCCCTTCGATAACTAGAACACGTTACAGAAATGACAATACGATGAACTACCAGGTACGGGCTCTCGCTGCTCGACACAAATCGTAACGTGTTCTAGTCTGATGACCAGTAACGCACCCCCGGGAGGCATGCAGTGACGTCCATTCAACAGCGTGACGCGCAGACCGTTCTGGTCGCCATCGACGAACTCCTGCCGCGACTGCGGGGGCGCGCTGAGGAGGCGGAGAAGTTGCGCCGGCTCCCGGCGGAGAATATCGCCGATCTCGACGAGGCCGGGTTCTTCAAAATGCTCCAGCCCGAGCAGTGGGGCGGTCTGCAGTGCGACCCCACTTTGTTCTTCGAAGCGGTTCGGCGGATCGCCAGTGCCTGCGGTTCGACCGGGTGGGCCGGTGGAATCCTCGGTGTGCACAACTGGCATTTGGCGCAATTCGACCAGCAGGCCCAGGATGATGTCTGGGCCGAGGACGCCGGCGTCCGGATCTCGTCCTCCTACGCTCCGATGGGGGCGGGCATGGTGGTCGACGGGGGATATCTGGTCAACGGCAACTGGCTGTGGTCATCGGGATGCGACCACGCCACTTGGACCTTCGTCGGCGGCCCGGTGATCAAGGACGGCCGCCCGGTCGATTTCGGGAGTTTCCTGATGCCACTCGGCGACTATCAGATCCGAGACGAGTGGAATGTGATGGGGCTGAAGGGCACCGGCAGCAACACGCTGGTGGTCAAGGATGTCTTCGTGCCGCGCCATCGCTTCCTGTCCTACGGTGCGATGAACGACGGCACCGCCGGGGGATTGCAGAACAACACCGCGGCGGTCTACCGGATGCCCTGGGGCACCATGCATCCGACGACCATCTCCTCCCCGATCGTCGGCATGGCCTACGGCGCCTACGCCGCGCATGTCGAGCATCAGGGCAAGCGCGTGCGCGCCGCATTCGCCGGTGAGAAGGCCAAGGACGATCCCTTCGGGAAGGTGCGTATCGCCGAGGCTGCCAGTGATATCGACGCGGCCTGGCGCCAACTGCGCGGCAACCTCGCCGAGGAGTACGCGTTGCTCTGCGACGGGAAGCAAGTCCCGATGGAATTGCGGGCCAGGGCTCGCCGTGATCAGGTGCGGGCCACCGGCCGGGCGATCGCCTCCATCGACCGACTCTTCGAGGCGGCCGGTGCCACCGCCCTCAACAACGACCAACCGTTGCAGCGGTTCTGGCGAGACGCGCACGCCGGGCGGGTGCACGCCGCCAATGACGCCGAGCGCGCCTATGTGATGTACGGCAACCAGGAGTTCGGGCTGCCACTCGGCGACACGATGGTCTAGGGGGCCGAACCCGATGACATCGTTCATCCGCGAGGCCCAGTCCCAACAAGCGCAGTCTCAGCAGGACAGCACATTCGAGTCAACCTCGCGTTTCGCCCAGGTGTGTGCCGGCGAGCGTGACATGCGCCTGCACTACCACGAGGCCGGCGAGGGCAACGACCAGACCGTGGTCCTTCTGCACGGCGGTGGGCCCGGAGCGTCGAGTTGGTCGAATTTCGGGCGCAATATCGCAGTGCTGGCCCGCGACTTCCGAGTCATCGCCGTCGACCAGCCCGGTTACGGCCACTCCGACAAACACACCGAGCACGAGCAGTACAACCGCTACAGCGCCAACGCGGTGCTGGCACTGTTCGACCACCTGGGTATCGAACGTGCCGCGTTGGTGGGCAATTCGCTCGGCGGTGGCACTGCGGTGCGGTTCGCGCTGGACAATCCGGATCGGGCCGGCCGGCTGGTGTTGATGGGTCCGGGTGGGTTGAGCGTCAATCTGTTCGCCCCCGATCCGACCGAGGGGGTGAAGCTGCTGGGCCGGTTCACCGCGAATCCGACCCGGGAGAACATGGAGCGCTTCCTTCGGATCATGGTCTACGACCAGAACCTGATCACCCCTGAACTGATCGACGAACGTTTCGCCATCGCCAGCACTCCGGAGTCGCTGGCCGCCGCGCGTGCGATGGGGAAATCCTTCGCGGGGCCGGATTTCGAGCTCGGCATGATGTGGCGGGACGTGTACAAACTGCGCCAACGGGTGTTGCTGATCTGGGGCCGGGAAGACCGGGTCAATCCGCTGGACGGCGCACTGGTGGCGCTCAAGCAGATCCCTCGGGCCCAGTTGCACGTTTTCGGCCAATGCGGGCACTGGGCCCAAGTGGAGAAGTTCGACGAGTTCAACCGGCTCACGATGGACTTCCTCGGAGGGGCCGCATGAGCATCCGGTCGCTGGGCTACCTGCGGATCGAGGCCACCGATATCGGCGCGTGGCGTGAGTATGCGCTGAAGGTGCTCGGCATGGTCGAGGGCAGGGGTCTGGTGGACGGTGCGCTGTATCTGCGCATGGACGACTTTCCGGCCCGGCTCGTCATCATTCCCGGTGAGCACGACCGGCTGTCGGAATCGGGGTGGGAGTGCGCCAATGCGGCCGACCTGCAACGGATTCGCACTGCCCTCGATATCGAGGGGGTGCCCTACAAGGAAGCCACCGCAGCCCAACTGGCCGACCGGCGCGTCGACGAGATGATCACCTTCGCGGATCCGTCCGGAAACCGGCTTGAGGTCTTTCACGGCGCCGCCTTGGAGCACCGCCGCGTCGTCAGCCCGTACGGCCACACGTTCGTCACCGGAGAGCAGGGGCTAGGGCACGTCGTGCTCTCGACCCGTGACGATGCCGAGGCGTTGCACTTCTATCGCGATGTGTTGGGATTCACGCTGCGGGACTCGATGCGACTGCCTCCACAACTGGTCGGCCGACCGGCCGACGGTCCGCCGGCCTGGCTGCGGTTCTTCGGCTGCAACCCCCGGCACCACAGCCTGGCATTCCTGCCGATGCCCACCCCGAGTGGGATCGTCCACCTCATGATGGAGGTCGGTGGCAGCGATGACGTGGGTCTATGTCTGGACCGCGCGTTACGACGCAAAGTGCCGATGTCGGCCACGCTCGGCCGCCATGTCAACGACAAGATGTTGTCGTTCTACATGAAGACCCCGGGTGGCTTCGATATCGAATTCGGCTGCGAGGGAATGCAAGTCGAGGATGACCACAGCTGGATCTCCCGGGAGAGCACCGCAGTCAGCCTGTGGGGGCATGACTTCAGCATCGGCTCCTACGGCAACGGGTAGCGCGATGGCTTCCGAGCCGATCGACCCCCGTACCTTTCGGCAGGTCCTCGGGCAGTTCTGCACCGGGATCACCATCATCACCACGATGCAGGACGGGCTTCCCATCGGTTTCGCGTGCCAGTCCTTCGCCGCGCTGTCGCTGGATCCTCCGCTGGTGCTGTTCTGCCCGACCAAGATGTCGCGCTCCTGGCAGGCCATCGAGGCCAGTGGACGGTTCTGCGTCAATATCCTGACCGAGCAGCAACGGGACGTGTGCGCGCGGTTCGGGTCCAGGGAGCCCGACAAGTTCGCCGGGGTCGACTGGAAGCCGTCTCTGTTGGGCTTGCCCATCCTGGACGGATCGTTGGCCCATATCGACTGCACGGTGGCCTCCGTGCACGAGGGCGGCGATCATTTCGTGGTGTTCGGCGCCGTGCAATCGCTGTCTGAGGTGCCCAAGGTCAAGCCTCGGCCGCTGCTGTTCTACCGCGGCGAGTACACCGGGATCGAGCCGGACAAGAACACCCCCGCGCAGTGGCGAGACGACCTCGAGTCCTTCCTCACCGCGACCACACCCGACACCTGGCTCTAACCACTCGGGCGAGCGCGCCCTATATCTGCTCGTCGATGAAGGCGATAACCCTTTCGGCTACCTCTCGATGGGTGATGTCGTTGAGAACGTCGTGGCGGGCACCGCCGTATTCGGCCACCTGCAGCGCCGGGATCTGCTCGGCGTAGGCCCGAACCGCGCCGACCGGGGCGATCGGGTCGATCCCGCCGTGTACGGCCAGCGTCGGCACTGTGAGTCCGGGAAGTTCGGCGCCGAAGCGGTCCCAACCCCGGTCCAATTCGCGGACCAGTGTCCGGCTGTCGGCGCTGCTGAACGCCAGCGGATCGTTCTCGATGCAGTCCAGGTAGAACGGATCGGCGGAGAGGCCGGCGGCATCGAGGTTCATCACCGTGTTGAGATCCACCAATTCGGGCACGGGAACCAGGGGAGCACCGGAGACCACTCCGGCGCGGTAGCGGTCGGGCCGTTCCAGCAGTCGGAACAGCGTCACCACCGCACCGTACGAATGCCCCTGCGCGACAAGTGGAATGTCGGGATGACGGGACTCCACCAGCGCGGTGAGGCTGTCGGCCAGGCCGGAACTGTCCTCCAGTGTGCCGAACTGTCCCCGGGTGCCGGGGGAGAAGCCGTGGCCGAACTGGTCGACCGCCCACAGGTCGATGCCGGCGGCATTGAGGGCGAACCCGTAGCGGTGGTACAGGCCGCTGTGCTCACCGAAACCGTGCAGGAAGATCACCGCCGCGCGGGGACGGGCGGCCGACCAGTGCCGGTAGTAGACGGGGCCGCGTTCATGGTCGAGGAAGGGCATGCCTCGACTCCACCAAGCATGTCAGCGGAGTGCAACCCCGACCGCCGGGAGCTATTGAATATCGTTTTCAATTAACGTTACGATCGTTGTCGATCACCCGCACTGGGAGGATAAGCCGATGCCCATCCTGCTGAAGTCGATGACCGCACTGGCCTGCTGCGCCGTCGCGACCATGGCGGCGCTGACGGTGGCTCATGCAGACGTCTCGGGTTCGGTGCCGGGTAATGACGTGACACCGCCGACCACCACAACGATGGACCGCGATCCTCATTCGTTTACCGCGGTGCAGCCGTCATCGATCTGCGGTGATGACACGCTCGCCTGCGCGCCCGCGCACACACACTGATCACCGACCGGATCCCGATCGGCTCGGTAGTCAGCCGTTCAGCCAGGGCTCGAGACGGCGTAGTGCCTCGTGGATATCGCCGGTGGGACCGGCGAACGACAACCGAACGAACGAACCACCCCGGACGGTATCGAAATCGACGCCCGGCGCGATGGCCAGACCCGTTTCTGCCAGCAACCTTTCGCAGAACGTCAGCGAGTCGGCGGTGAGGTCTGAGATGTCGGCGTACACGTAGAAAGCGCCATCGGGCGGCGCCACCCGGGTGATCCCGAGTGTGCGCAAGCCGGTGACCAGAATCTCCCGGTTGGCGGCGTAGTGCCGCAGATGTCCTTCAGCTTCTGCGACGGACTCCGGTGCGAAGGCCGCGACTGCGGCGTACTGGGGCAGTACCGGTGGGCAGATAGTGAAGTTGCCGGTCAGACAATCCACCGCCCGGCGTAACTCGGCGGGTACCAGCAACCAGCCCAGCCGCCAGCCCGTCATGGCGAAGTACTTCGAGAAGCTATTGGCCACAACGGCGTTGCGTGAGGTCTGCCATGCGCAGGAGGTGTCCGGCGCACCCGGATAGACCAGACCGTGGTAGACCTCATCGCTGATCAGGCGGACCCCGTTGGCATCGCACCAGGTGGCGATGGCGGCCAGTTCGGCAGGTTCGATCACCGTCCCGGTCGGGTTGGCCGGACTGGCGACGATGACACCCTTGACTGGTGGGTCCAACGCGGCGAGCATCTCCGCCGTCGGCTGGAACCGGGTCCGCGGCCCGCACTCGATCTCGACAACCTCACAGCCGAGTGCGGTCAGGATGTTGCGGTAGCAGGGATAGCCGGGGCTGGCGATGGCGACCCGGTCCCCGGCGTCGAAACAGGCGAGGAAGGCGAGCAGGAACCCGCCGGATGAGCCGGTGGTCAGCACGACGTCGTCGATGTCGACCGCGAGCCCGTAGGTGGCGGCGTAGGACCGGGCGATCGCCGACCGCAGCTCCGGAATGCCCAGGGCCACGGTGTATCCCAGGCTGCCGGACTGAAGCGCTCGCTGGGCGGCGGCCAGTACCGGTGCGGGAGCGCCGGCGCTCGGCTGACCTGCGGAGAGATTGACCAGATCGCCGTGGGTGCGCTGGCGTTCGGCCGCCGCCAGCCAGACATCCATGACGTAGAAGGGCGGGATACCGGCCCGGCGCGCGACGTTACCGCTCATCGGTCCACGCTAGAACACCGCTTTAGAAGATCTCGGCTTCGAGCCGCCGCAGGTACTCGCGGGGCGGCCCGAGCAGCTCGGCGCTGGCGTGCGCCCGCTTGAAGTACAGGTGCATATCGTGCTCCCAGGTGATGGCGATCCCGCCGTGCAACTGGATCGACTCCCCGGCCACCGTGTTGAACGCCTCGCTGGCCGCCAGTCGGGCCAGCGACGCCGACACCGGGCCGGGGTCCGCGACCGCCTCACCCACCACCGACCGGGCGGCCTGGACGGAAACGTAGAGGTCGGCCATCCGGTGTTTGAGGGCCTGGAAGCTGCCGATCGGGCGGCCGAACTGCACTCGCTGTCTGGTGTATTCCACGGTGAGCTCCAGGCAACGCGCCGCCGCGCCGATCTGTTCGGCGGCCAGCAGGATCGCGGCGGTGTCACCGATGCCGGGATCGCGTCCGATCTCGGTCGTCTGGCCGGGCCTGACCCTGGCCAGTCTCCGGGTCGGATCCATGGCCTGGACCGGTTCGGCGGTCGTGTCGGTCCAGCGAGCGAGACGGCCGTCCTCGACGGCGACGAGCACGTCGGCGACGTCCCCGTGGATCACGTAGTCCCGGTCGAAGACCACCGCGCCGATCAGCGAACCGGCCGCCAATGCTTCCAGGGTGTCGGCATCGGGGGCATCCACCGCGAGCAGGGCAAGCTCGGCCAGGGTCGTTCCCAGCAGCGGTGTCGGCACCAGATTCCGGCCCAGTTCCTCGAGGACGGCCGCGGCGTCGCCCAATTCACCGCCTGCACCGCCGAACTCCTCGGGAACGACCAGTGCGGCCACCCCGACCTGCTCGCACAACATCGCCCAGAGCGACTCGTCATAACCGCGGGGCGACTCCATCGCCCGCCGCACCGCTTCGGGTGGGGCGTGTTTGTCCACCAGGGCCGCGACGGTCTGGCGCAGCAGTCGACGTTCATCGGTCGTGGACATCAGCCCTCCGGTGTTCGACTGGACAACTCGGCAAGCACCCGGCGACGGTGGGCGGCGGGAGTGCCCCACGCGGAGTGCAGGGCCTGGGTGCGCAACAGCAATTGCGACAGATCATGTTCGACGGTGTAGCCGATGGCGCCATGGGTCTGCAGTGCCGCCCGCGCCGACAGCAGTGCGGCCTCCGACGCGGCGGCCTTGGCGGCACTGACATCGCGGGCGGTATCCGTCGACCGCTCGGCCAGCGACAGCGCTGCCCCGTAGACGAGGGGCCGGGCCAATTCCAGCGCGATATGGACGTCGGCGAGTTTGTGTTTGATGGCCTGGTAACTGCCGATCAGCCGGCCGAACTGGCTGCGCTGTTTGGCATAGGCCACCGACAGGTTCAGCATCGCCTGCCCGGCGCCGACCAACTGCGCGGCGGTGGCCAGCACGCCGTACTCGTAGGACCGTGCGATATCGGCCGGCCGCCGATCGGCCGACGCCGCCACGTCGAATGATCGCCGGGTGGGGTCGACGGAGGTGTGCGCGGTGGTTGGTGTCCCGTCGCGGACCGATCCGTCCGCGGCCAGCAGTACCAGTCCGGCGAAGTCCGCGTTCACCGCCCGCGGCACCTCCGGCGGTAGCGCGACGGTGGCGATCAGGTCGCCGGCAGCCAGTGCCGTCGAGCGCTCGTCCCCGGCCATCAGGACCGGTGCCACCGCGATGGACTCGGTGACCGGACCGGGCACACACCAGTGGCCGAGTCGTTCGGCGGCGACGACCAGGTCCGCCGGGTGCGCGCCGATTCCGTCGAACTCCTCCGGAACTGCCAACGCGGTGATGCCCAGTTCGGCCAGCAGTGCCCACAACTTTCGTCCAGGGCCGGTGTCGCCGTCGGCCCAGGCGCGGACCGCACCCGGCACGTCGGCACTGCCCAGGGCCGCGTCGATACTGGCGGCGAAATCGCGTTGCTGGTCGTCGAGGGTGAACTTCATGACTTCTTCGCCCCGGTCTCCCTGGGCAGGCCCAGCAACCGCTCGGCGATGATGTTGCGCTGAATCTCGTTGGTGCCCGCGTAGATCGGGCCGCCGAGGGCGAACAGCAGGCCCTCGGTCCAGTGGCCGGCCACTTCGCCGTCCGCGCCGGCCACATCCAGTGCGGTCTGGTGCAACGCGACGTCCAGGTCCGACCAGAACACCTTCGTCACCGAGGACTCCGCCCCGAGTTCCCCACCCTCGGACAACCGGGAGACGGTGCCGAAGGTATGCAGCCGGTAAGCCTGGGCCTTGATCCATGCGTCGGCAACCCGGTCCGCGTAGGCCGGGTCCGATCCGCGTGCCGTCCAGTCCCAAAGTAACCGGTGCGCGGGTGCCATGAACCGGGCCGGGCTGCGCAACGACATCCCCCGTTCATTGCTGGCCGTGCTCATCGCCGCCCGCCAGCCGTCGTGGACGCCGCCGATGACATCAGAGTCGGGCACGAACACGGCGTCGAGGAAGATCTCACCGAAACCAGTTGTCCCACCGAGTTGCTCGATGGGTCGCACCGTCACCCCGGGTGCGTCGAGGTCGAACATCAGATAAGTCAAACCGCGATGGCGCTCCGCAGTGGGATCGGAGCGGAAAAGTCCGAAGCCACGCTCCCCGAACACCGCGCGGCTGCTCCAGATCTTCTGCCCGTCGAGCAACCAGCCGCCCTCGGTCCGCGTCGCCGTCGAGCGCAGCGAGGCCAGATCGCTACCGGACTCGGGCTCGGACCAGGCTTGCGCCCAAATCTGTTCGCCAGTGGCCATTTTCGGCAGGATTCGATCCCGCTGCTCCTCGGTGCCGTGGGCGAACAGCGTCGGGGCGAGCATCGAGGTTCCGTTGGCGCTGGCCCGGCCGGGAGCCCCGGCGCGGAAGTACTCTTCTTCGAACACCACCCACTGCAGCAGGGTGGCGTCCCGGCCGCCGTACTTTCGCGGCCAGGCGATCACCGACAGCCCGGCGTCGAACAGCACCTTGTCCCAGTGTCGATGCTGCTCGAAACCCTCTTCGGTGTCGTAGGACTTGGTCGGGAACGCATCCCTGTTGGCATCGAGGAAGGTCCGAACCTCGTCCCGGAATGCGCAGGTTTCGGAGTCGTAGGAGAGATCCATCACGCCATCTCCCGCAAGGTGGGTTTGACGATCTTTCCGCCGGCGTTGCGGGGCAGGGCGTCGAGGAAGACCACTGAACGCGGAGTCTTGAAATTTGCCAGATGTTTTCGGGCGTGGACGATCACCGACTCCTCGTCGATATCGGATCCCGCGCGGCGCACGACGAAGGCGCGGCCGACCTCGCCCAATCGCTCGTCGGGCACGCCGATGACGGCGGCGTCGGCGACCCCGTCCAGCCGGGCGAGAACCTGTTCGACTTCGGCCGGATAGACGTTGAACCCGCCGCAGATGAACATGTCCTTGAGCCGGTCGGTGATCCGCAGGTTTCCGGCTTCGTCGACGGTGCCGATATCGCCGGTATGCAGCCAGCCGTCGGCGTCGATCGCACCGGCGGTGGACTCCGGGTCGTCCAGGTATCCGAGCATCACATTGGGCCCGCGCAACAGCACCTCCCCGGCGCCGGTGTCGTCCGGGCTGTCGATCCGCAGTTCGAAACCGGCGATCGGGCGCCCGCAGGTGGTGGCGACGGTGATCGGATCGTCGTCGGCGCTGCACATGGTTCCGAAGCCGCTGGCTTCGGTGAGTCCGTAGGCGGTCAGCACGATGTCGAAGTCGAGTTCACTCTGCATACGTTCGATGAGGACGACCGGCACGGTAGCGGCACCGGTCACCGCGAACCGCAGCGAGCTCAGGTCGTAGTCGCCGCGCGCGGGATGGTCGAGCAGGCTCTGGTAGACGGTCGGCGGTCCGGGCAGCACGGTGATCCGGTGGTCCTGCACGGCGCGCATGGCCTGTTGCGGGTCGAAGGTCAGCTGCGGGATGAGGGTGGCCCCGGTCTGCAGGCAGGCCAGGATTCCGGCCTTGTAGCCGAAGTTGTGGAAGAACGGGTTGATGCACAGGTACCGGTCGGAGGGGGTGAGCTGTCCGCAGGCCGCCCATGCGGCCGGTGCGGACAGCGACTGCCGGTGCGCGCACAGCACGCCCTTGCTGCGGCCGGTCGTTCCCGAGGTGAACAGGATGTCGGAGACATCATCGGGCCGAACCGCCGCGGCCCGGGCGTCCAACTCCGCCATCGGGATCTGCGGCCCGGCCAGGAATTCGTCCCAGCTGTCGTCGGGTTCGTCGACCGGTACCCGCACGATGTGCCGCAGGACCGGCAGTGCCGCGGGGTCGAGTTCCCCCGCCCGGTCGGTGCCGAGGAAACGTCCCATCGCGATGAGCAGCGGAGCCTTCGTACGGGCCAGGATGTCGGTGGCTTCCTCAGCGGTATAGCGGGTGTTGATCGGGACCACCACCGCCCCCGCGTAGTGAACGGCCAGACAAGCGGCAACCCAATGCCAGGTGTTCGGTGACCAGATCGCCACCCGATCCCCGGGATGGACGCCGAGTCCGGCGATGGCGGCAGCGGTGCGCCGCACCTCGTCATGCAGTTCGGCGAAGGTGAGGCTGCGGTCATCGGTGATCACGGCAGCATGGTCGGCGTAGTCGAAGGCCATTCGGTCGAGCACCGCGGGTGTGGTCAGCCGACGCTCCGCTGTCGTCCCCGGGTCGCCGGCGCCCACCGTCATTGCTGCTCCCACCTGGCCCCAAGCCAACAAAGCAAGTGCTTGGTAGGTTAGCCTACTAGGGTGATCACGGTCGAGGAGTTCCGGGCGGAGGTTCGGGGGTGGCTGGCCGACAATCTGGTCGGGGACTACGCCGCGCTGAAGGGTCTCGGCGGTCCCGGTCGTGAGCATGAGGCGTTCGAGGAACGGTGGGCCTGGAACCGCCATCTGGCCGCCGCCGGTCTGACCTGTCTGGGATGGCCGGTGGAGTTCGGTGGACGCGGTCTGTCGGTGGCCCACCGGGTCGCCTTCTACGAGGAGTACGCCCACGCCGATGCACCCGACAAGGTCAATCACCTCGGCGAGGAACTGGTCGGTCCGACGCTGATCGCATTCGGGACCGCTGAACAGCAGCAGCGGTTCCTTCCGGCGATTCGTGATGTAGCCGAACTGTGGTGTCAGGGCTACTCCGAACCCGGCGCGGGCAGTGACCTTGCGGCCGTGTCGACCTCGGCGGTGCTGGAGGGTGAACCCGGCCAGCAGCACTGGGTGATCAACGGCCAGAAGGTGTGGACCTCGCTGGCGCACTGGTCTCAGTGGTGCTTCGTGCTGGCGCGTTCGGAGAAGGGGTCATCCCGGCACGCCGGTCTGTCCTATCTGCTGGTACCGCTGGACCAACCGGGCGTCGAGATCCGGCCGATCGTGCAACTCACCGGTGACTCGGAGTTCAACGAGGTGTTCTTCACCGATGCCCGAACCGATGCCGACCTGGTGGTCGGTGAGCCCGGCGACGGCTGGCGGGTGGCGATGGGCACGTTGCAGTTCGAGCGGGGCGTCTCGACCCTGGGTCAGCAGATCCGTTACGCCAGGGAGTTGTCCGGTCTGGTCGACCTGGCCAAGAACACCGGTGCCGATGAGGATCCGCTGATCAGGGAACGGCTGACCCGTGCCTGGGCCGGCCTGCAGACCATGCGGTCCTTCGCGTTGGCCACCATGGACGAGGAGCAGCCAGGCCAGGACAGCGTGTCCAAGTTGTTGTGGGCCACCTGGCACCGCGACCTCGGCGAGCTGGCCATGGATATCAGGGGAAGGGCGGGACTCGTGCTGGTGGACAACGAGTTCGACGAATGGCAGCGGTTGTTCCTGTTCTCCCGCGCCGACACCATCTACGGCGGTTCCAACGAGGTCCAGCGAAATATCATCGCCGAGCGCGTTCTCGGTCTACCCCGCGAGGCGCGAGGCTAGTGGCATCCCTGTCGATCCCGCCCGCAGAGACCGGCGGCCACGGCCTGCTCCAGGGAAGGGTGGTCGTGGTCACCGCGGCAGCCGGAACCGGGATCGGTTCGGCCACCGCCCGTCGGGCCCTTCTCGAGGGGGCCGATGTGATGATCTCCGA
>LFFF01000003.1 GCA_001510415.1 Actinobacteria bacterium casp-actino6
GGCCGCCCGGGCCGCCACCGCCGGCCGGCCGCGCAGCACCGCCGGACATCGGAGTCCGCCGCCGGCCCGAGGCACCTTCTCGTCCGGTCAGCGGGCGCTGCTGTGGGCCGCCGGGGTACTGGGCGCGCTGGCCATCATCAGCGCCATCCTGATCGTGCTGGCCGACCGCAACCAGCGGGCCGACAATCCGGTCGAGCAGACCGTCACCGAGACGGTGCCGGCCGAGGCTCCGGATGTTCCTGTTCAGCCGTCAGGATTCACCGATCGGGTACTGCCCGACGGCACCCGCAGTTCCGGGTCGGCGGTGCCCGCCGACTGGTTGACCTACCCCCACGACGGTGAGACACCGCGATGAGCACACCTCCGTACCTGTCCGATCGCTACGAGTTGGGCGAGATCTTGGGCTTCGGCGGGATGTCCGAGGTGCACCTGGCGCGTGATCTGCGGTTGCACCGCGACGTCGCGGTCAAGGTGCTGCGCGCCGACCTGGCCCGGGATCCCAGTTTCTATCTGCGGTTCCGGCGCGAGGCGCAGAACGCCGCCGCGCTCAATCATCCCGCCATCGTCGCCGTCTACGACACCGGCGAGGCCGCGACCCCGGCCGGCCCGCTGCCCTACATCGTGATGGAGTACGTCGACGGCGTGACCCTGCGCGATATCGTCCACACCGACGGCCCGATGCCGGCGCGGCGCGCCCTCGAGGTCATCGCCGACGCCTGCCAGGCGCTGAACTTCAGCCATCAGCACGGCATCGTGCACCGTGACGTCAAACCGGCCAACATCATGATCTCCAAGACCGGTGCGGTGAAGGTGATGGACTTCGGTATCGCCCGGGCGATCGCCGACAGCGGCAACAGCGTCACAGCGACCGCCGCGGTCATCGGCACCGCGCAGTACCTCTCACCGGAACAGGCTCGCGGCGAACAGGTCGACGCCCGATCCGATGTCTACTCGCTGGGCTGCGTACTCTACGAGGTTCTCACCGGTCAGCCGCCCTTCGTCGGCGACTCACCGGTCGCGGTGGCCTATCAGCATGTGCGTGAGGATCCGGTGCCGCCGTCGCAGAAGCGGCCCGATATCTCCCCGGAACTCGACGCGGTCGTGCTCAAGGCGCTGGCCAAAAACCCGGACAACCGGTACCAGAGCGCCGCGGAGATGCGCAATGACCTGGTCCGGGTGCACAGCGGAGAGAAGCCCGACGCGCCCAAGGTGATGACACACGCCGACCGGACCATGATGATGAGTTCGTCGCGGCCCGGTCAACGCGGCGACGGGGCCGCGGCGCCGGTCACCTACGACTACAGCGACACCGAACGGGCCGGCGGGTCGGTCGGCAAGTGGCTGGTGGCGCTGTCGATCCTGGCCATCCTGACCGTCGTGGTGACTCTGGCGATCAACATGGTCGGCGGCAAGCCGCGGGCCGTGCAGGTGCCCGATGTCCGCGGTCAGGTTTCCGCCGACGCCATCGCCGAACTTCAGAACCGGGGTTTCAAGATCCGGACCCAGCAGAAACCGGACAACGTCGTGGCGCCCGACCACGTCATCAGCACCGATCCGGCGGGTAACGCTTCGGTCAACGCCGGTGACGAGGTGCAGATCAACGTCTCCACCGGTCCCGAGCAGCGCGAGGTTCCCGACGTGTCGGCCCTGAGTTACGCCGATGCGGTCAAGAAACTGACCGCGGCCGGGTTCGGGAAGTTCAAGCAGACCGAGGCGGCCTCGAATCCCGACCAGAAAAACAAGGTCCTCAGCACCATCCCGCCGGCCAACCAGACCTCGGCGCTTACCAATGAGATCACCATCGTCGTCGGCACCGGACCGGCCACCCGGGACCTTCCCGATGTCGTCGGGCAAACCTCCGAGGTGGCCACCAGGAATCTGAACACGCTGGGCTTTCCGACCATCCTGACCGCGCCTGTGGACAGCCCCGAACCGGCCGGACAGGTGCTGGCGACCGACCCGCCGGCTGGGACGTCGGCGACCCTGGACACCGCCGTCACACTCCGGGTGTCGAAGGGCAACCAGTTCATCATCCCGAACCTGACGGGCCAGTTCTGGGTGGACGCCGAACCGAACCTGCGGGCGCTGGGCTGGACCGGTGTCCTGGTGAAGGGTCCGGACGTGCCGAACAGCGGTCAGCGCACCAACGCGGTGGTCACTCAGAGTCCGGCGCCGGGCGCCGGGGTGAACTTCGGCGGTTCGATCACGCTGAGTTTTGCATCGTAGCCGCGCGCACGGTATCGGCGACCTCCTGCTCCAGACGGCGCACCAGCGACTCCTGCGGGGCTGACCCGCAGTAGCCCAGCCAGTTGGCCAGCATCCGGTGGCCGCCCTCGGTAAGGATCGACTCCGGGTGGAACTGGACGCCGTGGATGGGCAGTTCCACGTGTCGCACCGCCATGATGACCCCGCCACTGGTGCGCGCGGTGACCTCCAGTTCGGGCGGGACGGTGTGCGGCAGGATCGTCAGCGAGTGATACCGGGTCGCGGTGAACGGATCCGGCAGGCCGTGCAGCACACCGACATTGGTGTGGAACACCGCGCTGGTCTTGCCATGCAGCAGTTCCGGCGCCCGATCCACGGTGGCACCGAACGCCACCCCGATCGCCTGGTGGCCCAGGCATACCCCCAGAAGCGGGGTCCGCGCTGCCGCGCAGGCGTGCACCAGACCGATGGAGGCGCCCGCCCGTTCCGGGGTGCCGGGTCCCGGGCTCAGCAGGACACCGTCGAATCCCTCGGCTGCCGCCGCGATCTCGGCGGGCCCGGCAAGCCGGGGGTCGTCGTTACGCCAGACTTCGGCGTCAACCCCCAATTGGCCCAGATACTGGACCAGGTTGAACACGAAGCTGTCGTAGTTGTCGACGACCAGAATCCGCACGCCTGCCAGGCTACCGGCCCGCCCGGGCGCATCAGTAGCCCGGACGTGCGGGTGAGGCGTTGGTCGCCGGGCTACTCGCTGGGCTAGTCTCATGGGCGATTCGACTATCGTCACACCGACGACCGTCTGCGAAGGTAGCCATGCCCAAGTCCAAGGTCCGCAAGAAGAACGACTTCACCATCAACCCGGTGAGCCGCACCCCGGTGAAGGTCAAGGCCGGTCCGTCCAGCGTGTGGTTCGTGGTGTTGTTCATCGGCCTGATGCTGTTCGGTCTCGTCTGGCTGCTGGTGTTCCAGTTGGCGGCCTCCGGCTATGACACCCCCGAGCCGCTGCAGTGGATGGCTGACCTGGGTCCGTGGAACTACGCGATCGCGTTCGGTTTCATGATCTTCGGCTTGCTGCTCACCATGCGGTGGCGGTGAGCCCAATCACACGTGTGTGATTCATCCCCACTGTGGATAGTGCCTGTGGATAACCGTGCATCGCACTGAGTGGGGATCCCCACCGGCTGGGATCGCCGGGATCGGGGTGGCCGGGGTCCTGATGGCGGTCGGCTCGTTGACAGTCGCCGACGATCCGGCGGGACGGATCCTCACCGGGATCGCGGCCGTCGGCCTGGTGGTGTTCGCGGCGGGCTCCTGGCGGGCCCGTCCCCGGCTGGCGGTCACCCCCGAAGGGCTGGTCTACCGCGGTTGGCTTCGCTCCACGACGTTGCTCCGGGAGGATGTCGAGCTGATCCGGATCACCGAGTTCCGCCGCTGGGGCCGAACGGTGCGGCTTCTGGAGATCGAGACCGGCGACGACCGACTGTTCGTGCTGAGCCGCTGGGACCTCGGCGGTGACCCGCTGGAGGCACTCGACGCTCTCACCGACGCCGGATACGCCGGGTCGCGCTGAGGCTCCGAGCGCCGGACCGGTGACAGATCAGGCGATGGTGATCGACTCGATCACCACATCGTCGGCGGGCCGGTCATTGCGATCGACCTGGGTTCCGGCGATCGCATCGACCACTTTCTGCGACTCCGGGTCGACGACCTCGCCGAAGATGGTGTGCCGACGGTTGAGGTGCGGGGTCTCTCCGACCGTGATGAAGAACTGGGAACCGTTGGTCCCAGGGCCGGCGTTGGCCATCGCCAGCAGATAGGGCTTGTTGAATTGCAGTTCGGGATGGAACTCATCGGCGAACTTATAGCCCGGGCCGCCGCGTCCGGTCCCGGTCGGGTCGCCGCCCTGGATCATGAAGCCGTCGATAACCCGGTGGAACACCGCGCCGTCATAGAACGGCCCGGCGTTACCGCCCGAGGCGTTCTGCGTCGAGTAGTCCTTGGTGCCCTGGGCCAGGCCGACGAAGTTCGCGACGGTCTTGGGGGCGTGATTGCCGAACAGGGCGATCTTGATGTCACCGCGGTTGGTGTGCAGGGTCGCGGTCGCGGTTTGGATCGGGCTTGTGCTCACGGGATTACAGTGTGCCACTGCCACCGGTCGTCGCCGCTGCCAGGGTGGCCGACCCGTCTTGCGGAGCCACCGTCTTGTGGAGCCACCGTCTTGTGGAGCCTAGGAGATTCGAACTCCTGACATCTGCCTTGCAAAGGCAGCGCTCTACCAACTGAGCTAAGGCCCCGGATCGCTGCTCTGGTCGGCGAGGCTGTGCCACACCTCACCGCGGCGGCGGATCGAGAGCAGCAGTGCCGCGCCCGATACCACTGCCGCGAACATGATCGGCCTCGTGGGCCGTCCCCGTTTCGACCAGGACATCGTGGGCCTAGGAGGACTCGAACCTCCGACCTCTTCGTTATCAGCGAAGCGCTCTAACCACCTGAGCTATAGGCCCGTATCGCCGGCTGAGATTACCGCACCCACGGCGGCGTGCCCAAACGCAGTCGTTCGGGCGACCGGCGCTCAGTCCAGGTCGGCGAGGGTGACCTCGACCCCGCCGACGATATCGGTGCTCAGGTTGTAGATGTAGGTGCCGATGGTTGCCATTGCGGTCAGCAGCACGATGTTCACCAGGCCAACCAGTGCGGCACCGCCGAAGACCGACCCCGCCGACACCAGATCACCGCCGCCGCTGCTACTGCTGGTCAGCAGATCGCCGACATTGCTGTTGAGCTTGCTCCACACTCCCATGGCGCCGAGCACGAGATAAAGGAACGCCACCGCGATCATCCAGACGAAGAACAGCGCCACATTGAGCAGCAAGGAGACCTTCAGCGCGCTCCAGGGGTCGATCCTGCGGATCTGCATACTGGCCCGCACCGGGTCGCGGGGCCTGCCGCCGACCTGGAGACGCGAGGTGGGGGCCGCCGGTCGCGCCTGATCGGGGGCAGCGTGCTTACGGACCTGCGGCACCCGCGGTGCCGACGCGGACAGATCCGGCAGTTCGCTGGGAAAGGCCTCAGTGACGGCGACCTCGGTCCGATCGGTCCGGGCCGACTCCTCCGGACGCTGGGACCGCGCGCCCATCGCGGACAGGTCCGGGGCTGCGTAGCCGGTCACGTACCGGCTCGGGTCGGCCGCACCCTGGGCGACGGGCGGTCGCGGCGGGTCGACGGGCGGTCGCGGCGGGTCGACGGCCGCCCGGACCGGGAGGCTGTCCGGACGGCTTCGCGCCCCACCCTGCCAGGGCGGAAGATCAGGCGGGCCTTCGCCGTTCGCCGGACGTTCGCCCGTCGCGGGCTGACCCGGCTCGTTCGGTGAACTCACCGCTGCTCCTCACTATGTCCGCGTTCGCGCGTCGTGCCGTCCCGCGCTGCGTCACGTCCTACTCCGAGTCGGTCAGGTCCTCGGGTTGTTCCTCGGCGTTGCGGGCAATGGCTAACAGTGTGTCGCCCTCGCCCAAGTTCATCAAGCGAACGCCCTTGGTCTGGCGTCCGGCCTTGCGGACCTGACGCGCCGCGGTGCGGATCACCCCGCCAACGGACGTGATCGCATACAACTCGGTCTCGTCATCGACGATCAGGGCGCCGACCAGACTGCCACGCTTCGGGTCGTACTGGATCGTCAGGATGCCCTTGCCGCCCCGGCCCTGCGCGGTGTACTCCTCGATCGCGGTGCGTTTGGCGTAGCCACCGGCGGTCGCCACCAGCAGATAGGTGCCCTCCCGTACCACGTTGAGCGAGAGCAGCCGGTCATCGGCGTTGAACCGCATGCCCTGCACGCCTGAGGTGGCCCGGCCCATCGGCCGCAATGCCTCGTCGGTGGCGGAGAAGCGGATCGACTGGCCCTTGGCGCTCACCAGCAGCAGGTCCTCCTCGGCCGAGCACAGCACCGCGCCGACCAATTCGTCACCGTCACGCAGATTGACCGCCACGATGCCGCCGGACCGGTTGGAGTCGAAGTCGGTCAGCTTGGACTTCTTCACCAAGCCGTTGCGGGTGGCCAGCACCAGATATGGGGCGTCCTCGTAGCTCTTGATCTGGATGACCTGGGCGATGCGCTCCTCGGGCTGGAAGGCCAGCAGGTTGGCCACGTGCTGGCCGCGCGCGGCGCGAAGTGCCTCGGGCAGTTCATAGGCCTTCGCCCGGTACACCCGGCCCTGCGTGGTGAAGAACAGGATCCAATCGTGGGTGGAGCAGACGAAGAAGTGCCGGACGATATCGTCCTGTTTGAGGGCGGCACCCTGTACGCCCTTGCCGCCGCGCTTCTGGCTGCGGTACAGGTCGGTCTTGGTGCGCTTGGCGTAGCCGGTCTCGGTGATCGTGACGACGACTTCCTCGCGAGCGATCAGGTCCTCGTCGTTGACGTCGCCCTCGGCGCCGATGATGCGGGTACGACGGTCGTCGCCATGCTTCTCGACGATCTCGGCGAGTTCGTCGCGAACGATCGCACGCTGACGCTCCGGTTTGGCCAGGATGTCCTCGAGGTCGGCGATCTCCGCCTCGATCTTGGCCAGGTCGTCGACGATCCGCTGCCGTTCCAGCGCGGCCAGCCGGCGCAGCTGCATGTCCAGGATTGCCTGGGCCTGGATCTCGTCGATATCGAGCAGCTCGATAAGTCCGGCGCGGGCGATGTCCACGGTCTGCGAGGCCCGGATCAGCGCGATCACCTCATCGAGGGCATCGAGCGCCTTGACCAGACCGCGCAGGATGTGGGCCCGCTCGTTGGCCTTGCGCAGCCGGTAGGTGGTGCGCCGGATGATGACCTCGAGCTGGTGCTCGACGTAGTAGCGGATCATCTGGTCCAGCCGCAGCGTGCGCGGCACCCCGTCGACGATCGAGAGCATGTTCGCGCCGAAGCTGGTCTGCAGCTGGGTGTGCTTGTAAAGGTTGTTCAGCACCACCTTGGCCACGGCGTCGCGTTTGATCTCCACAACGATGCGCAGGCCCACCCGGTCGCTGGACTGGTCCTCGATATTGGAGATGCCGGCCAGCTTGCCGTCGCGCACCTGATCGGCGATCGAGGTGATGAAGTTGTCATGGTTGACCTGATACGGCAGTTCGGTGATGACGATCGAGGTGCGGCCGCGGGAGTCCTCTTCGGTCGTCGCCACACCGCGCATCCGGACCGAGCCCCGGCCGGTGGTGTAGGCGTCGAGGATGCCCTGGGTGCCGACGATCAGCGCCCGGGTGGGGAAGTCCGGACCCTTGACCCGCTCGATCATCGCCGCCAGGGTGGCTTCTTCATCGGCGTCGTAGTTCTCCAGGCACCAGTACACCGCCTCGGCGAGTTCGCGCAGGTTGTGCGGCGGGATATTGGTGGCCATCCCCACCGCGATGCCACCGGACCCGTTGGCCAGCAGGTTCGGGAACCGGCTCGGCAGAACCGTCGGCTCCTGGACCCGGCCGTCGTAGTTCGGGACGAAATCGACTGTCTCCTCGTCGATTTCACGCAGCATGTCCATCGCCAACGGGGTGAGACGTGCCTCGGTATACCTCATCGCAGCCGGTGGGTCGTTACCCGGTGAACCGAAGTTGCCCTGCCCGTCGACCAATGGGTAGCGCAGCGACCACGGCTGCGCCATCCGGACCAGGGTGTCGTAGATCGACGCGTCGCCGTGCGGGTGGTAGTTACCCATCGTCTCGGCGACCGACCGGGCCGACTTGGCATGGCTGCGGTCGGGCCGGAAGCCGGAGTCGTACATCGCGTAGAGGACCCGGCGGTGCACCGGTTTGAGACCATCGCGGACCTCGGGCAGCGCCCGCCCGACTATGACGCTCATCGCATAGTCGATGTAGCTGTTCTGCATCTCCTGCTGGATGTCGACCGGTTCGATCCGGTCGCCGGCGGTGCCGTCCGGAGGCAGCGTGGTGTCAGTCATATTCGGGTCCCTAACTGGCTAAAGCTTCGGCGGTGCATACCTGGCGCTGGACATGGGCGCTAAACATCAAGGAAGCGAACGTCTTTGGCATTGCGGGTGATGAAGCTGCGCCGGGCCTCGACGTCTTCGCCCATCAGGATCGAGAACAGTTCGTCGGCCGAGGCGGCGTCATCTAGGGTGATCTGGCGCAACACCCGCACATCGGGGTCCATGGTGGTCTCCCACAGTTCCTTGGCGTCCATCTCGCCGAGGCCCTTGTAGCGCTGAATGCCGTCGTCCTTGTTGATCTTGCGTCCGTTCTTGGTGCCCTCCTCGAGCAGTGCGTCGCGCTCCCGATCGGAGTAGGCGAACTCCGGTTCGCTGCGCTGCCACTTCAGCTTGTAGAGCGGCGGCTGGGCCAGGAACACGTGGCCGCTCTCGATGAGCGGTTTCATGAACCGGAACAACAGTGTCAGCAGCAGCGTGGTGATGTGCTGGCCGTCGATATCGGCGTCGGCCATCAGCACGATCTTGTGATAGCGCAGTTTGGCCAGGTCGAACTCGTCGTGGATACCGGTTCCCAGCGCGGTGATGATCGCCTGGACTTCAGTGTTCTTCAGCACACGGTCGATCCGGGCCTTCTCGACGTTGATGATCTTGCCGCGCAGCGGCAGGATCGCCTGGAACATCGAGTCCCGGCCGCTCTTGGCCGAGCCGCCGGCCGAATCGCCCTCCACCACATAGAGTTCGGATGCCCTGGGGTCGGTGGAGCGGCAGTCGGCCAGCTTTCCGGGAAGTCCGCCGATATCGGTGGCGCTCTTGCGGCGGACCAGTTCGCGGGCCTTACGTGCGGCCAATCGGGCCTGCGCCGATGAAACCGCCTTGTTAACGATGGTTTTGGCGTCCGCCGGGTTGGACTCGAACCAGTGGCTCAGCTGCTCGTTGCAGATCTTCTGCACGAACGACTTCACCTCGGTGTTGCCCAGCTTGGTCTTGGTCTGACCCTCGAACTGCGGCTGGGCGACCTTCACCGAGATCACCGCGGCCAGGCCCTCCCGGATATCGTCTCCGGTCAGGTTGGGATCTTTGTCCTTGAGCAGCTTTTTGTCCTTGGCGTACTTGTTGACCACGCTGGTCAACGCCGCCCGGAAACCCTCTTCGTGGGTACCGCCCTCATGGGTGTTGATGGTGTTGGCGAAGGTGTGCACGGATTCGGAGTAGCCGGCGTTCCATTGCATGGCGACCTCGACCTCGTGGCCCACGCCCTTGCCGGAGAAATCCACCACGTTGGTGTGGATCGGCTGTTTGGTGCGGTTGATGTGCTTGACGAAGTCCACCAGGCCGCCGGGGTAGTGGAAGGTGCGGTGTTTGACCTTGTGTTGGGGGGCGGCCTGCTCGGCAGCTTTTTCCTCGGCCGATTTCGGGGCCTCGGCGGTGTCGCTGACCACCTCGTCGACCACCTCGGTCGGGGTGACCCGTTCGTCGGTCAGGGTGATGGTCAGGCCCTTGTTGAGGAAGGCCATCTCCTGCAGACGGCGGGCCACCGTCTCGAAGTCGTAGTTGGTCGTCTCGAAGATCTGCGGGTGCGCCCAGAACCGGATGGTGGTACCGGTCTTCGTGCTGATCTCGCCCTGTTTGATGGTGCCGGGGATGGAGTTGTCATAGGTCTGGAACCATTCGTATCCGTCCCGGTGGATATCAGCCTCCAGTCGGGTGGACAGCGCATTGACCACCGAGACGCCGACGCCGTGTAGACCGCCGGAGACCTGGTAGGCGCCCTCCTCGAACTTTCCACCGGCATGTAGAACGGTCATCACCACGTCCACGGTCGGCACGCCGGACTCATGCATCTCCACCGGGATACCGCGGCCGTTGTCGGTGACCTCTACTCCGCCATCCTCGAGCAGTCGGACGTCGACCTGGGTGGCATAGCCGGCCATCGCCTCGTCCACCGCGTTGTCGACCACCTCCCAGACCAGATGGTGCAGGCCGCGTTCGCCGGTGGAGCCGATATACATTCCGGGCCGTTTACGGACGGCGTCGAGGCCCTCGAGAATCTTGATCGAGCCGGCACCGTATACATCCGGTTGTTTCTTGTTCGTGGCAGCCACGGTCGGACGGGTCTCCTCGGGATTGGCAGGCGAGTCAAGCTCTCGTCACAGTCTACCGGGAAGGGGGGACAGCACCGATCCTGCAAACGCGTTTCTGCACACCTATTTGCGTCGTGTGCCGCATTTCTTGGAATGGCGCGCGTCCGCACGGCCGGAACCGCCGTCGGTGGCGTCCTGGTGTCTCTGAGGCATGTCGGCGGCGGCCGATGCGGGAATGGGCACCCGGATGCTGCGCAGGCGACGTTCGTGTTATACCCTCGGGGGTATGAAGAAGATGTCCCGGGGTCTCGCCCTCGCCGCCTGCGCCGTCGCATTCGTCCTGCCCGGAGCGTTGACGGGTTGTTCGTCCGGTTCCACGGCAACCGTCGCCAACGCCGAGTCCGGTCCGGTCAGCGGGCCGGTTCGGGTCGGCGTCACCGAGTTCGCCACCATCGCCGGATCACCGGAGGTTCAGGTCATCGACGTCCGCACCCCGGAGGAATTCGCCGACGGCCACATCGTCGGGGCAGTCAACATTCCGGTCCAGCGCCGGGAATTCTCGGCCCGCATCGCCGAGTTGGATCCGGCCGCCACATATGCCGTTTACTGCCGGAGCGGCAATCGCTCACAGCCGGCGGTCGCGGCGATGCGCGATGCCGGCATCAGCACCATCTACGAATTGGGCAGCGGCACCAAAGGCTGGGTATCCGCCGGTCAGCCACTGGTGCAGTAAGTCAGCGGGCCGCACCGGTAATTCTCAACCGTAGGTATCCCTGGGTCCCCGGCCGGAGATATGCCGCGGGCCCTTCCGCCAGGACGGTGCATTGGGGCCGGTGATTCTCAGCGACGTCACCACACCGTCTCCGACGGCGGCGGCGATCTTGGCCAGTAGCTGACTTTGCACCATCCGCAGTTGGGTGGCCCAAGCGGTGGATTCGGCGGTGACGCTGAGGATTCCGTCCCGCAGGGATGCCGGCTGGGCATGTTCGGCGATCTGCTCGCCGACAACATCGGCCCATTGCGCGAACACCGCACCCTCAGCCACCCGGGGTGACCATCCCCGGGTCTTGGCGAGTTCCCGGGCCACCCGTCCCAGCGGCTGCGGGTCTCGTTGATCGGGGCCGGGACCGGACCACCGACGCCGGGCACCCGTCCGAGCGCCCCGACGGGGCGCCGCAGCCCGCCTGCCCTGACCGATATCTTTGCCTTGACCGCGTGCGGTCGCACGTGCTTCCTCAAGGGCCCGGCGGACCAGGTCCATCCCCGACAAACCGGCGAGATGCTCCGGGGGAGTGGGCTCCTGCGCGTCGGTCACGATTCGACGACCGCCGACATCCGGCCACTCTCGTCATCGAACAAGGTGATGCCGATGCGGGTGGCGTCCCAATGAGCGGGGATGTCGTCACCCACCGCGGCGGTGACGAGAACCTGCTCAGCTCCAGCGGCCACCTCTGCCAGCGCACTGCGGCGCGCGGTGTCCAGCTCGGCGAACACGTCGTCGAGAATCAGCACCGGCTCACTGCCCTCGCTGCGGAGCAATTCATAGGATGCCAGCCGAAGCGCCAGGGCCAGCGACCACGATTCCCCGTGGCTGGCGAAACCCTTCGCCGGCTGGTCGCCCAGACGCAACTCCAGATCGTCGCGGTGCGGGCCGACCAGACTCATACCCCGTTCCAGTTCAGCCTCGCGGCGCCGGGCCAGCGCGGCCAGCAGCGAGGTCCGGAGAGCGTCCACATCACTCACATCGCCCTGCCTGGCAGCGCCCGGCTCTGGGCCATAATCGTCAATGCTGCTGCGGTATCCGATCAACGCCGGCCGTGACGAGGGTGCCAATAACTGATAGGCCTTCTCGACTTCCGGAGCCAACTGATTGACGAGGTCAAGACGGGCCGCCATCAACTCCGCACCATGGGCGGCGAGGTGCCCGTCCCACACGTCGAGCGTATCGAGCAACCCGGAGTCATACCGCAGACGCGATCCGGCAGCGGACTTCAACAGAGCGGTGCGCTGCCTCAGAACCTTGTCGTAGTCGGCCCGCACACCGGAAATGCGTGGGCGGCGCAGGGTCGCCAGTTCATCGAGATAGCGGCGACGTTCCCCCGGGTCACCGCGCACCAAGGCGAGGTCCTCGGGGGCGAACAACACCGCTCGGACGGCTCCGAGAACTTCCCGGGTGCTACGTACCGGGGACCTGTTGAGCCTGGCCTTATTCGCCCGGCCGGAGGTGATCTCAATATCCACCGCCAGTTCACGGCTGTCGTTGACCACGATCGCCGAGACGACTGCCCGGTCGGCACCGCTGCGGATAAGCGGTGCGTCGGTAGCTACCCGGTGCGAACCGAGCGTCGCGCAATACCACAGTGCCTCAACAAGATTGGTCTTCCCGAACCCGTTGGCACCGACAAACACCGTTCGACCCGGCGCCAGTTCAAGATCGACATTCGACCAGGACCGGAAATCGCGCAACGCCAGGTGACGGACATACATGGGTTATCCGGACAGCGGAATCCGTTGGACGGCGTGACCACCGAACTGGTTACGTAGCGCCGACACCGCCTTCATCGTTGGAGACTGTTCCTGACGGGAAGCGAACCGGGCGAACAGCGAGGCGGCAATCACCGGAGTCGGAACCCTGTGGTGGATCGCTTCCTCCACCGTCCAGCGACCTTCACCGGAATCCTCGGTGTAATCGGAGATGTCGGCGAAGCTCGGATCTTCCTTTAATGCTTTGGCCAACAATTGCTGCAGCCAGGATCGCACCACCGTGCCATTCGTCCAGGCCTGAATGACTGCCTGGGTGTCGGCGATCAGCGGTTCGGCGGCAAGAAGTTCGTAGCCTTCGGCGTAGGCCATCATCAGCCCGTATTCGATCCCGTTGTGCACCATCTTCGCGTAGTGCCCCGCCCCCACCGGCCCTGCGTGCACAAAGCCGTCCGCAGCCGGACCCGCCGGGCGGAGGGTGTCGAAGATAGGCATCAGCCGGGCGATGTCGGTGTCACTACCGCCGACCATCAGTCCGTACCCCTCGGTCAGTCCCCAGATGCCGCCGGAAACCCCGGCATCGACGAATCCGATACCCCGTTCGCCCAACAACGCCGCATGTGGTCCGTCCTCCGTGTAGCGCGAGTTCCCACCATCGACAACGGTGTCACCGGGACTGAGCACATCGGCCAATTCGACAATGGTGTCGTGGGTTATCGGCCCGGAGGGCACCATCACCCACACGACCCGCGGTCCGGACAACTCGCCCGCGAGTGCCGCCAGGGTCGACACGTCCGATACCTCCGGGCGCGGGTCGTAGCCGATCACCTCATGTCCGCCTTCGCGGAGGCGTTGGCGCATGTTGAAACCCATTTTTCCCAGACCGACCAAACCCAGTTGCATATGCGCCTCTTTCTCGACGAAGGTGTCCGGTCAGCCCGGTAGACGGACCGGCATCAGCAGGTAGACGTAATCGGTCTCGCCGGCCGGAAAAGGACCCGGTCCCACCGTGTCGGCGTCATCGCCGGCTGGGCGGAGCACCGCGGGTTTACTGGGGGTGGTGAATCCGAAGGTGACTCGGTCGGAATGCAACGACGCCAATCCGTCTGTCAGGTAGTTGGGATTAAAGGCGATCGTCAACGGTTCCCCGGAGAATTCGACCGGCAGATCCTCTTCCGCCATCCCGAGACCATCGGCACCCGCGGACAGTCGCACCAGGCCGTCGGCGAACTCCATCCGTACCTGCGCCCCACGATCGGCGACCAACGCCACACGTTTGATCGCCTCGGCCAGTTCGGCGACACCGATGGTCGCGATCGCGGTGTGCTCGGTCGGCAACAGTTGACGGAACTTCGGGAACTCGGTATCCAACAGTCGGGTGGTGCTGCGCCGGCCGCCGCTACGCAGGCCGAGTAGGCGTTCCTCACCCACCGCGGCACCGCTGCCCAGCGCCAGGTGCACATCAGAACCGGAGGTGACCGATTTCGCCGCCTCGGCCAAAGTCTTGGCCGGCACCAGAACAGCCGCATCGACACCCGGTACCACAGTCGTCCAGATCAACTCGCGGACCGCCAACCGGAACCGGTCGGTGGCGGCAAGAACGACCTTGTCACCGGAAATCTCGACCCGGATCCCGGTCAGCATCGGCAGGGTGTCGTCCTTGCCCGCGGCAACGGCCACCTGGCCGACGGCCTCGGCGAACACGTCGGCCGACAGCACACCGGTCTCCTCCGGCAGCGTTGGCAGGGTCGGATAGTCCTCGACCGGCATGGCCGGCAGTGAAAATTTCGCGCTGCCGCAGCTCAGCAGCACACGTGAGCCCTCGACGCCAACCTCGACCGGCTTGCCGGGCAACGCCCTGGTGATATCGGACAACAACCGGCCCGATACCAGAACACTTCCAGGAGAAGCGATTTCGGCTGGAACCCGAACCTCGGCGGAGACGTCGAAATCAAACCCTGCGATGGTCAACCCGTCCTCGGTGCCGGTGATCAGAACACCGGCCAGCACAGGATTCGACGGCGGCCTGGTGGGCAAACTCCGTGCCACCCAGGCAACGGCCTCGGCGAAGTCTTCCCTGACCAGGCGAAACCTCAAGTCGGAGCCAACCGTCGTGGTCGCCACGTCCATTTTGTCCCTTCACTACAACACCAACCGGCGGACGGCCGAGAACGGACGCCAGATGACACAACCGTAGAGCGTCGACCGCCATCTTGAAAGCTAATCGGCGGCGGTGACAGGACGCCTCCGAAGCGGTCCGCGGGCGGGTGTGTGCGGGCTTTCCCCAGGGGTGTTCTTCTAGAGAGAAACCAATGAAGAGATATCAATAACAGTAATAGGGGCTGTGCAGGTTGTGGATGGACCTGCTGCGGACCTGTTCGGCGGTGGTGCCGAGGTGTTGATCCCGTGTGGATGGTTCGCCGGAGAAGTCCCCTCGGCTGTGTAGAACCTGGGGTTGTTCATCGCGATCCCCGGCTGTCGCTCCGATGGCCCCGATGTTGTGCACAGATTGCCCACAGGGCCGGCGTGTGACGGATGGTAAGGACGTTGCCAAAGTTTTTTGCGGCAGGCCGGCTACGACGGTGGATTTCAGCGCTTGGAGCGCTGACGGATCCGGGTGGTGAGTTCCTTGACGTGATCGAAGACTTCACGTCGATAGGCCATCTCATTGAGAATCTTCTTCTGCGCATACATCACCGTGGTGTGGTCCCGGCCGAACGCCTGGCCGATCTTCGGCAGGGACAGATCGGTCAGTTCGCGGCAGAGGTACATGGCGATCTGGCGGGACTGGGCCAGTGCCCTGGTCTTTCCGGGCCCGCGCAGTTCCTCGACGGTGGTGTCGAAGTATTCCGCGGTGGCGGCCATGATCGTGGCTGCGCTGATCTGCATGGTGCCGGCGTCCGCGATGAGGTCGCGCAGCACGATCTCGGCCAGGGCGGTGTCGATCGGGGTCTTGTTCAGCGATGCGAATGCCGTGACCCGGATCAGAGCGCCCTCGAGTTCGCGGATATTGCGTTCGATGCTGCTGGCGATCAGTTCGAGGACATCATCGGGTACCGCGAGGCGGTCCATCTGCGCTTTCTTGCGGAGGATGGCGATCCGGGTTTCCAGTTCGGGGGGCTGGACGTCGGTGATCAGGCCCCACTCGAACCGGGTCCGGAGCCGGTCCTCCAGGGTGGCGAGTTGTTTTGGCGGCCGGTCCGACGAGATCACGATCTGCTTGTTCGCGTTGTGGAGGGTGTTGAAGGTATGGAAGAACTCTTCCTGGATGCCTTCCTTGCCCTCGATGAATTGAATGTCATCGACTAGCAGCACGTCGATATCTCGGTAGCTCCGTTTGAAGGCGACTTTGCGGTCGTCACGCAGGGAGTTGATGAAATCGTTGGTGAATTCTTCGGTGGAGACGTACTTGACCCGCATCCCGGGAAACAGCCGTTGGGCGTAGTTGCCGGCGGCATGCAGGAGGTGAGTCTTGCCCAGGCCGGATTCGCCCCAGATGAAGAGCGGGTTGTAGGCCCGTGCCGGCGCTTCGGCGATGGCGAGCGCCGCGGCGTGGGCGAAACGGTTGGACGCGCCGATGATGAAGGTGTCGAAGGTGTATCGGCGGTTGAGGCTCGGTGTGGGTGGTTCCGGTGCGGTGTTCCCTCGGGGCCGGTCGATGAAATAACTTGGCCAGTCTTGTTCGGTGTCGGCAAGGGGATCGGCATGGTGGTCCAATACCTCGTCATCGGACTCGGTGAAAGGCACATCGTGGTCGGAGGATTCGTCGGGGTGAAAGTCGGCGGCGGGTTCGATCCGGACGCCGAGTTCCACCCGTTGGCCGAGACGACGACTCAGTGCATCCACGATTGGGATGCGGAGGTGACGTTCAATCTCGTTCTGGACGAATGGGCTCGGAACCGAAAGCAGGGCAAAGCCTTCGGCGATTGTCAGTGGCCGTACGAGCTTGAGCCAGGCACGTTGCTGGGGCGTCAGGGGAGGATCGAGAGCCTTACCCTGATAATCGCCGGATAGGTCCATCTCGCCGTTGAGTTCGGCGATCACGGACTTCCACACCGAGGCGAAGTTGGAACCGGGGCCGTCGGGCAACGAGGATCCCCCTGCCTCAAACTCGGGCTACGGCTGACAGATCCATCCCGAAACCGTCCACATAGTTATCCACAGATGTGTACAGCACTGGAAACATCTTTAAAACGCAGCATATGGGCAATAGTCGCGGTCTCAGGCAGGGAACCGGCAGACGACTGTCGATACCCCCGCTCAGCCAGAAGCTAACAGGTTTCGGCGTTGGTGCCAACCGGTACCCCGGTACGTGGGAAGGCGCGGTGGGCTGGTCTAGGAGGCTGGTCGTGATGCATCAAGTCAAGATGCCCGCGAAACCTGATCCGTGCATCAGATAAGAAATGCCCGCGAAACCGAGGTCAGCTGGCGGTCTTGTTCTTGATCCGGACGCCAGCCCTGACGTCGGGCAGAGCGCTGGGTATGGCGGCGAGGTAGAGCTGTTCGGTCTTGTCCTTGGCCAGCCTGAGCAGGGCGGCCTGTAGGTCGGCGATCTGCCGCCCGATCGCGGCCGGATTCAGGCTGTCGCGGTAGGTGAGCAGCTCTTTCTCTTGGGCCGGTGAGAGGACCCTGGCGGCCAGCAGCCGGTCCAGTGGAGTCATCGGCTCGTCGTAGAGACGGCGCCGCTGACCATTGCGGTCAGAGCCGTAGCCGATGGGTTTGATGGTGGGGGTCAGATAGTTGAACCTGTCGTTGACCAGCTTCCAGAGCCTGTTGAGCACCGCGCGTTCCTCGTCGGTGTCGTAGCGGTAGTAGAACCCGTACTTGCGCACGAGATGGTTGTTCTTGGACTCGATAGTGGCCTGATCGTTCTTCTTGTGCGGCCGCGACCTGGTGAAGAAGATTTCCATCTCCGCTGCCCACTTGATGACGGCCTTGTTGAGAAACTCTCCGCCATTGTCGAAGTCCAAACCGGTTACCTCGTAGGGTATTTCGTTCACTGCCGCCTTCAGGGCGCCGAGGATGTGAGTATGGGCGTTGTTGCGCACGGTGCGGGTGAAGACCCAGCCGATATGCATATCGGTGAGGTTGAGGGTGCGGCCGAACTCGCCTTTGAGGGTCGGCCCGCAGTGCGCGACGGTGTCGCCTTCGAAGAACCCCGGCGATGCCTCGACCTCGTCGGTGGCCTTGCGGATCTTGATCGAGGACCGCAGCAACAGGGACGGCTTGGTGGTCGATTTCCCCTTGATCTGGTCGCGGGCCTTGGCGCCGCGCAGGTAGCGGTCGATCGTGGCGCTGCTCATCGCCAACAACTCGGCGCGCACGTCGGCGCTGTAGCGGTCCTGATCGGGCACCAGTTCGCCGTGGCGTTCCAATGCATCCAGCTGCAGGGCCATCGAAGCCACCAGGTATCTCCCGCATTGCCCACCTGAGGCCGCCCAGACCTTCTGCAACACCTTCAACGCGTCGTAGGAATACTTCGGATTGCGCTGCCGGCGAGACCGTTTGGCGACCTCACGGCCCGCTCCCGGCGGCCGGGCCGCAGCGGTCAACCGGCGCCGAGCATTGTCACGCGACCAGCCAGTAACCTCCACCACCTGATCCAGAATCTGACCCTTGTCCGCCTTCGACGCCTTCACATACGCCTTGGCGAACCTCGCGGTGATCTCGGCACGAGACGACATCGACAGCCCACTCTCCATGCCTGGCGAGCATCCACCGTTTCGCGGGCATTCTTACGTGATGCACCGAGGGCGTATCGCGGGCACTTTTCGTGATGCTTGCCGCCCGCTTTCGCGGTTACGCGTGGCGATATACCCTGGTGACACCGGCAATCGGTGCGCAGCGCAACCGTCAAGCTAAGGGGATTCAGCGTGAAGATGAGGAAGTTGGCAGGCGTCGTCGCCGCCACGGCTATCGCCATGGGTGGCGGTGCGGTCACCGCGACGCCGGCGTCGGCAGCCGACAACATCAAGATTTTCGGCGAGCAGGAACGGCTCATCGGACCGAACGGGTTCCCGTTCCTCGGGTACGTCGTGAAGGATTTCGGGCCGAGCAACGACCCGGTCCCGCACAACGGCACGCTGTACTCCGCGAAGCTGTACATCGACTATTTCGGCGGCAACTACAACCCGATGATCGAACGGTTCGGCGCCCGCGCCCGCAAGGGCGCGTTCTACCCGGTCATCCGGGGCGCGTCGAACGTCGACATGCTGTACTTCGACGTCGTCGGTCCGGTCCCGAACAGCGTCGTGTGGAACGACGGTATCCGCGACATCCTTGCGTGGGTCCCGGGGGAGATCCCGCTGGAAGGATTCTGGGAAGCGCCTCCGCCCCCCGAGCCGGCGCCGATGCCGGAGCGGTCATCGATCGTTCCGGAGTCCTCAGGCGCGATGCCGGCGGAGGCGTCGGCACCGGCGGAGTCGGATGCCGCCATCGTGGCGACCCCGAATGACCTTGCCGGCCCGCCGATGCAACTCACCGAGGCCGAGGTCTCCGAGCCCGGCTTCGGTCGCTAGGCGCTGCCGCGCCAGGGCCTACAGGGCGGCGACGGATTGCGCCGGGTTCTGGGCGAAACCCCAGTCCAGTAACGTCGCCGCCTGATCCCAGTAGGTCGGTCCGCCCTCGCGGACCAGGCCGTACATCATCGCGACGACCAGTCGGCGGCCATTGCGGTCGGCGGCACCGACAAACGTCTTGCGCGCCGCGTTGGTGTAGCCGGTCTTTCCGCCGATCGCACCGGGATAACGCACCAGAAGTTCGTTCTGGCTGATCAGCGGGCGCTCACCGGAGCCGGTCGGGAACACCCCCGTCGGCTGCGCGGTGATCTGGGCGAACACCGGGTTGGCCAGCGCGGCGCGGAAGATTGCCGCCAGGTCGTGCGGGGTCGTCCAGCCGGGGCCGCCGGGACCGTCGAGTCCGGATGGGCTGGTCGCGTGGGTGTTGGTCGCTCCGATGGCGGCGGCCTTGATGTTCATCTTGTCCACCGCGATGTCATAGCCACCCAGCATGTCGGCCAGGGTGTTGGCGGCGTCATTACCGGATACCAGCAGGGTGCCCTCGAGCAACTGACGCACCGTGTAGGTCTGGCCGGCTTTGACGCCGGCGCAGTTGCATTCCACCCGGGCATTGGCCGGGCTGGCGACCACGGTCGCGTCCAGGGGCAGTTCATCGAGGGCGGTCAGGGCGAGCAGCACCTTGATGGTGCTGGCCGGCGGATGCGCGCCGTACATGTCGCGGCCGGCGAGCACCTGCCCGGAGTCCAGATCAGCGATGATCCATGCTGGCGCCGGACCCTCGGGGATCGGCACCGAGCCCACCGGCTGGATGCTCGGCTCGGCGACGGCCGGAGCGGCCGCACCGACGGCGAGAACGATTGCGATCGATGTGAATGATGCCGCGAGAGCGCCGGCGAGCCTGCCCATGGCGAATCAGCCTAACCCGTGGCCCCGGGGGCGATGCCGGTGTTGAATCTCCAGAATGCTGAGCGTGGCGGAAATCTCTGACCGGCTGGAGATCCAGCAACTGCTGGTGGACTATGCGAGCGCGATCGACCAGCGGCGGTTCGACGATCTCGACCGGATCTTCACCCCGGATGCCTATATCGACTACCGGGCTATGGGCGGGATCGACGGCCCCTATCCGACGGTCAAGGCGTGGCTCGCCGAGGTCTTGCCGAACTTCCCGGCCTACTACCACCTGCTCGGCAACTTCGACATCCGGTTGGCCGGCGACACCGCCAGCGGCCGGACCATGTGCTTCAACCCGATGAAACTCAGCGATGACGGCCAGATCCTGTTCTGCGCGCTGTGGTATGACGACGACTTCATCCGCACTGCCGAGGGCTGGCGGATGACCCGGCGGGTCGAGGCCAAATGCATGGACAAACTGCTCTGAGCGCCGAACGACCAGTCGTGCACGATTTCTTCCGGCGCGGGGCGGTCTGGCACAATCGACGGCTGGCGTCCACGCGAGGCAAAACCGGATCCGGCAACCCGCCGGCATCGCTGAATTGCAGCGTGACATAGAGGAGAAGTCTTTTTCATGGCTGTCAAAATCAAGCTCACCCGGCTTGGCAAGATCCGCAATCCCCAGTACCGCATCGCCATCGCCGATGCGCGCAATCGCCGGGATGGCCGCTCGATCGAGGTCATCGGCCGCTACCACCCCAAGGAAGAGCCGAGCCTGATCGAGATCGACTCCGAGCGCGCCCAGTACTGGCTGTCGGTCGGAGCTCAGCCCACCGACCCGGTCCTCAAGCTGCTCAAGATCACCGGTGACTGGCAGAAGTTCAAGGGCCTGCCGGGTGTAGAAGGCACCTTGAAGGTCAAGGAGCCCAAGCCCAGCAAGCTGGAACTGTTCAACGCCGCTCTGGCAGCCGCCGACGGAGCGCCGTCCGGCGAGGCGACTCAGCTGAAGAAGAAGAAGGCGCCGGCCAAGAAGGCCGAAGACAAGGTTGAAGAGAAGGCCGAAGAGAAGGCCGAAGAGAAGACCGAAGAGGCTCCGGTCGCCGACGCTGAGCCGGCGGCCGAGGCCCCCGTCGAGGCAGAGGCCGCGGCAGAGTCCGCTGAGCCCACCGCCGAATGAGCCCGGTCGTCGTCGACGCCGTCGAGCACTTGGTGCGCGGGATCGTCGACAACCCCGATGACGTTCGCGTCGACATGGTGACCAACCGCCGCGGCCGCACCGTCGAGGTGCACGTACACCCCGACGATCTCGGCAAGGTGATCGGTCGTAGCGGCCGTACCGCCACCGCGCTGCGGACGCTGGTCGCCGGTATCGGCGGCCGCGGTATCCGCGTCGACGTGGTGGATACCGACCAGTAGTGGACTTGGTGGTCGGGCGCATCGCCAAAGCGCACGGCGTCACCGGCGAGGTCGTGGTCGACGTTCGCACCGACGAGCCCGACGCTCGGTTCGTGGCAGGTGAATCGATGCGTCTCCAGGGCGGCCGCGGTGTCGCTGAAACTTCGGTCGTGATCGAGTCGGTGCGCCCGCATGGGGGTCGGTTGCTGGTGCGGTTGCGCGGCGTCAGCGACCGGGACGGGGCCGAGGCCCTGCGCGGCGGTCTGTTCGTCGTCGACTCGGGGGAACTGCCGCCGATCGAGGATCCGGACGAGTTCTACGACCACCAGTTGGAGGGTCTGGCCGTCCGTACCACCGACGGGCGGTCGGTCGGGACGGTCGCCGAGGTGCTGCATACCGCCGCCGGCGAATTGCTCTCGGTCCGAAATGATGCCGACGACGAGATCCTGGTGCCCTTCGTGGCCGCGATCGTGATCTCGGTGTCGCTGGCCGACGGAGTCATCGAGATCGACCCGCCGGAAGGCTTGCTCGACCTGGATGCTCTCTGATGCGCGTCGATGTCATCACCATTTTTCCGGATTATCTGGAACCGGTGAGACAGTCGTTGCCGGGCAGGGCAATCGAGGCCGGCATCCTTGAACTCGGGGTACACGACCTGCGCCGGTGGACGCACGACGTGCACCGATCGGTGGATGACACCCCTTACGGCGGCGGTCCCGGAATGGTGATGAAGGCGCCGGTATGGGGTGAAGCGCTTGACGAGATCTGCTCGCAGGACACGCTTCTGGTGGTGCCGACGCCGGCCGGTCGGCTGTTCGGTCAGGCCCACGCGCAGCGCTGGACGACCGAGTCTCACCTGGTATTCGCCTGCGGTCGCTACGAGGGTATCGACCAGAGGGTCGCCGACGATGCCGCCACCCGGATGCGGGTGGAGGAGATCTCGATCGGGGATTATGTGCTGGCCGGCGGCGAGGTCGCGGCGTTGGTGATGATCGAGGCGATGGTGCGGCTGCTGCCCAACGTCATCGGCAATCCGCTTTCCCACCAGGATGATTCGCACTCCGAATTGTCGGACGGACTGTTGGAGGGGCCCAGCTACACCCGGCCGCCGGTATGGCGGGGGCTGGAGGTGCCGCCGGTGCTGTTATCCGGTGATCACGCGAAAATCGCCGCGTGGCGCCGACAGCAGGCGATGCAGCGGACCCGCGAGCGCCGTCCGGACCTGCTCGTCGAGAATCCGGACTAGATCGATCCGCCCGGGAACATCGTCTTGAGCGCCCGAGTGAGCGTATCCCGGGCAGCCGCCTCGTCCACGGGCTGCATCGAACCGATGGCGATGACGTAGCGTCGGTCGGCGCCGACGACACCGGTGGACATGTGCAGTTGGTTCGGCCCGTTCCAGCAGCACATCCAACCCTGTTTCACCGCAACGGGTTCGCCGTAGAAGGCGTCCGGGATTCCGAAGCGCTGTGGATAGCCGTCGATGCCGAGGGGGGTCGAGGCGGCGAGGTTGGAGATGATGACGTCAGCCTGTGCGGACGGCAGTCCGCCGGTCCCGTCGAGCAGCATGTCGTAGTACCGCACCAGATCGGCGGTGGTACTCATGGTGTTCCACCAGTCGCCGTTGTACGGCGCGGTGGTGGAGGCCAGCTTGTAGCGGGTCACGATCCGCTCGATGACCTCATTTCGTCCGTCGCGAACCCAGAAATCGTTCGCCGGAAAATCATCGGAGGACCGCAGCATGGTCTCGAGTCCGCGCCGGTCCCCGCGATTCAGTTCGGCGTTGCGCCGCGACAACCCCATGAGCAGGTCGTCGGCGATGAACAGCTTGGCCACCGAGGCGATCGGAAAGGGCGCGGGATCGCCACCGGACACCACCCGGCCGGTGCGGCGGTCCAAGATGGTGAAGGTGATATCGGCCCCGTTGCGCGCGGCGTCGGCCGCGGCCCGCCGGGCTCGGGCGTCGAGATCGGCGGTCGGGTTGGGCTGAGCCTCCGGTGGGGGAGCCGCTGAGGGTCGCGCGGCGAGCAGTGTGACCGGTTTGGGTTCACCACTCATATGGGCCTTGAGTTCGATCGAGGATGCACTCACCAGAAGCAGCGCGGACAGGACGGCCACGGTGGAGAGAATCATCGACCGTCGACGTCGCATGGTTCCCTTCCTGTACAGGGCCCACCCGCGTGAAAACCTGGCTCTACCAGGGTAGCCGCCGTATTTCTGTACTGCACCATCCCGGTGGCGGTCGCGGCGATTTCGCCGGTGCGCGTCGATCTGGCACAATTGAGCAGTTGACCGCGCGGGCCCACTCCCGCCTGCTGCGGCAGACATCCGACCACATGCTCGGCACTGTCAGGCTCATGTGCCCAGGACAGCTGACCGAAGCCCGAACGCAAGGAACTCCCAGCAGATGAACACTCTCGACTTCGTCGATCAGGCCTCGCTGCGCGACGACATTCCTGCGTTCGGACCCGGTGACACCGTCAACGTCCACGTGAAGGTCATCGAGGGCAACAAGCAGCGCATTCAGGTGTTCAAGGGTGTGGTGCTGCGTCGCTCCGGCGGCGGGATCCGCGAAACCTTCACCGTGCGCAAGGAAAGCTACGGTGTCGGCGTCGAGCGGACCTTCCCGGTGCACTCGCCCAATATCGACCACATCGAGGTCGTCACCCGTGGCGACGTCCGGCGCGCCAAGTTGTACTACCTGCGCGAACTGCGGGGCAAGAAGGCCAAGATCAAAGAGAAGCGCTGAGCCTCGACATCTGGCGACCGCTGTGGTGGTTAGCGGGGTTCCGCGTTTCGGGATGGCTACGCTGATCCCGTGACCGTCACCCCAGACCCCGCCGATTCGAACCCGGAGCCACTTGCCGGCGCTGATGCTCCGGAAAAGCCCGAGAAAAGCGGCAAAGCGCGCTCCGCCCTTCGCGAGGGCGTGATCCTGGTCGGCACCGCGGTGCTGCTGTACTACGTGATGCTCACCTTCGTGGCACGTCCGTACCTGATCCCGTCTGAATCGATGGAACCGACTCTGCACGGTTGCAAGGGCTGCGTCGGAGACCGGATCATGGTCGACAAGATCAGCTATCGGTTCGGTTCGCCCGAACCCGGCGATGTGGTGGTGTTCAAAGGCCCGCCGAATTGGAACGTCGGCTACAAGTCGATTCGCTCGGACAACACCGCGATCCGCTGGGTGCAGAACGCGCTGTCGTTCGTCGGATTCGTCCCCCCGGACCAGAACGATCTGGTCAAAAGGATCATCGCGGTCGGCGGGCAGACCGTGCAGTGCCGGGCCGATACCGGGCTGACGGTGGACGGTAAGCCGCTCAAGGAGCCCTACCTCAATTCGTCGGTGATGATGGCCGACCCGGCTGTCTACCCCTGTCTGGGCAATGAGTTCGGCCCGGTCCGGGTGCCCGAGGACCGGCTGTGGGTGATGGGAGACAACCGCACCCACTCGGCGGATTCCCGGGCGCACTGCACCAGCACTCCGGGGGAGGCCCAGAAGGGAATCATCTGTACGGGCGACCCGGTCACCGGCACGGTGCCGGTCGACAACGTCATCGGCAAGGCGCAGTTCATCGCGTGGCCGCCGTCGCGCTGGGGCGGTGTCACCACGGTCAACCCGCAGCAGGGATGACATGCCGGCCAAGAAGATTGACGGCGCGATCTGGCCCCCGCGGACGGTGATCCGGCGGTCCTCGGGACTGCGGACCCTGGAGTCGGCCCTGTATCGCAGCGGGCTGGGTCCGGTGGCCGGGGTCGATGAGGTAGGGCGGGGTGCCTGTGCGGGTCCGCTGGTGGTGGCCGCCTGCGTCCTGGGCCCCAACCGCTTCGAGAGCCTGTCGGCGCTCGACGACTCCAAGAAGCTCTCCGCGAAGGCGCGGGAGATCCTCTTCCCGTTGATCCGGCGTTACGCGTTGGCGTACCACGTGGTGTTCATCCCGCCGGCCGAGGTCGATCGCCGCGGTGTGCACGCCGCCAATATCGAGGGGATGCGCCGCGCTGTCGCGGGGTTGTCGGCGCGGCCGGGGTACGTGCTGTCCGACGGGTTCCGGGTGCCCGGACTGCCGGTGCCCTCGTTGCCGGTGGTGGGCGGCGATGCCGCGGCGGCCTGTATCGCGGCGGCCAGCGTGCTGGCCAAGGTCAGCCGCGACCGGTTGATGGCGGCTATGGATGATGAACATCCCGGCTACCGGTTCGCCGAGCACAAGGGATACAGCACAGCGGCGCACAGCGCGGCGCTGGCCGAACTCGGCCCGTGCAGCCAGCATCGGCAGTCATTCATCAACGTCCGGCGGGTGGCGCGGCCCGGGTGCAGTGACGTGGTGGCGGAATTCGCTCCGGCCGCCCGCGAGAACGACGCGTGAGACAGGATGGGATCAGCATGCGAGCAACCACCACACGACGACAAGGACCGTTGAGCTGATGAGTGCCGAGGATCTCGAGAAGTACGAAACCGAGATGGAACTCTCGCTGTACCGCGAATACAAGGACATCGTGGGACAGTTCAGCTACGTCGTGGAGACCGAGCGGCGGTTCTATCTGGCCAACAGCGTTGAACTGGTGCCCCGCAACACCGATGGCGAGGTCTACTTCGAACTGCGTCTCGCCGATGCCTGGGTCTGGGATATGTACCGGCCGGCCCGCTTCGTCAAGCAGGTCCGGGTGATCACCTTCAAAGACGTCAACATCGAAGAGGTCGAGAAGCCGGAGTTACGCCTGCCGGAGTGAGGTTGACTACCGGAGTGAGGTGGGCTGTGCACCGATGAGCGGGTGGGGATAACCCCGGTCGGGTCGGGTCGTGCGGTCGGCGTCTGTCACGGTCATCGCCGACGGTGGGTCCATGACGATATTCAGCCGCAACGACCTCGGTGCACTGGGGGAGGAGGTGGCCGTCGAGCACCTGCGGTCCCTCGGCCTTAGCATCGTGGCGCGCAACTGGCGCTGCCGATACGGCGAGCTCGACGTGATCGCCACCGACGGTGATGAGACGGTGGTGTTCGTCGAGGTCAAGACCCGCACCGGGGACGGCTTCGGCGGCCTCGAGCAGGCGGTCACCCCGCAGAAACTGCGGCGTATCCGTCGGCTCGCCGGGATCTGGCTGGCCGGCCAGGACCGCCGATGGCCGGGACTGCGCATCGATGTGGTGCGGGTACGGGTCGGCCGTCGTCGAATCCCCGAGGTCACGCATCTGTGCGGGGTCGGCTGATGACCCTCGGCCGGGCGTTCTCGGTGGCGGTCCGCGGCCTTGACGGTGAGATCGTGGAAATCGAGGCCGACATCACCTCCGGCCTGCCCGGTGTGCACCTCGTCGGCCTGCCTGATGCGGCACTGCAGGAATCCCGGGACCGGGTTCGCGCCGCCATCACCAACTGCGGCAACACCTGGCCGATGTCCCGGCTGACGCTGGCACTGTCGCCCGCAACGCTGCCCAAAACCGGATCCTTGTACGACATCGCGCTGGCCTGCGCGGTGCTCTCGGCCGGCCGTCGCAAACCCTGGCACCGACTCGAGAAGACGGTGCTACTGGGAGAACTGGCGCTCGACGGTCGCATCCGCCCGGTGCACGGGGTGCTGCCGGCGGTGCTGGCAGCGAAACGGCAGGGGTGGCCGGCAGTGGTGGTTCCGACCGGCAACCTCGCTGAAGCCAGCCTGGTGGACGGTATCGAGGTCTTCGGCGTGCCCACCCTGCGTCATCTGCAGCAGTGGCTCGACAGTGGTGCGGGTCTTCAGGGTCGGGTCGACACACCGGGGCCGGAGCCTCAACCGGTTGCCGACCTCGCCGATGTCGTTGGCCAGACCCAGGCCCGCTTCGCCGTCGAGGTCGCCGCCGCCGGTTCCCACCACCTGATGCTCACCGGTCCACCCGGGGTGGGTAAAACGATGCTGGCGCAACGCCTTCCGGGACTGCTCCCCGATCTGGCCGATGGTGAGGCGCTAGAGGTGACGGCCATCCACTCGGTGGCGGGGCTGCTCTCGAGCCGGACGCCGCTGATCACCAGGCCGCCGTTCATCGCGCCGCACCACTCATCGAGCGTGGCGGCGTTGGTGGGCGGTGGCTCCGGGCTGGCCAGGCCGGGGGCGATCAGTCGTGCCCACCGCGGCGTGCTCTTCCTCGACGAGTGTGCCGAAATCCGGCTCAGTGCACTGGAATCGCTACGCACACCACTGGAGGACGGCGAGATCCGGCTGGCCCGCCGGGACGGAGTGGCGTGCTACCCGGCCCGGTTCCAGCTGGTGCTGGCGGCCAATCCGTGCCCGTGTGCCCGGACCGATCCGCGTGACTGCGTCTGCTCGTCGCTGGACAAGCGCCGCTATCTGGGCAAGCTGTCGGGTCCACTGTTGGATCGGGTGGACCTGCGGGTGTTCATGCACAGCGTGCGGGCCGGCGCCTTCGCCCCGGAACCGGCGGAGAGCAGCGGGCAGGTGCGTTCCCGGGTATCCGGGGCGCGCGCGGCGGCCGCCGAACGGTGGAAGCCATTCGGATGCAGCACCAATGCCGAAGTGACCGGTACGGTTCTGCGCCGGCACTTCCGGCTGGCTGCCCCGGCGATGGCGCCGCTCAAGACGGCTATGGAGCGTGGCCTGCTGAGCATCAGGGGTGTTGACCGGTCCATGCGAGTCGCGTGGACCCTTGCCGACCTGGCCGGCAGGAGCAGCCCGAGCGTGGACGACGTGTCGGTGGCACTGAGCTTCCGGCAACCGGAGATCAAGCCATGACAGGCCGGTCCGAACGTCAAGCCTGGGCCTATCTGTCCCGGGTCGCCGAGGCACCCTGTGCCGAACTGGCCGGTTTGCTGCGGCAAGCCGGTCCGGTCGAGGCCGCTGAGCGCATCCGCCGCGGAGATGTCGGACCGGCATTGGCGCAACGGACCGGGGCGCGTCGTGAGGTCGACTGTGCCGCGACGGATCTCGAGACGTTGCACCGCCGGGGCGGTCGCCTGCTGACCCCGGACGACGACGAGTGGCCGCATCTGGCGTTCGCTTCGTTCGCCGGGATTCCCCTGCGGGATAAACCGCAGGGCCTTCCGCCGTTGGCGTTGTGGGTGATGGGTCCGCTGCGCCTGGACGATATCGCCGGCCGGGCGGCGGCAATCGTCGGTACCCGGGTCGCCACCGCGTACGGCGAATATGTGGCCGCTGATCTGTCAGCGGGCCTGGCCGAGCACGATGTGGCGATCGTCTCCGGGGGTGCCTACGGTATCGACGGGGCCGCCCACCGTGCTGCGCTGGCGGCCGACGGAGCCACCGTGGCGGTGCTGGCCGGGGGATGCGATGTGCTGTATCCGGCCGGGCATTCGGCGCTGCTGCATCGGATCGCCACCAACGGGTTGCTGGTCACCGAGTACCCGCCCGGTGTGCGGCCGGCCCGACACCGGTTCCTGACCCGTAACCGTCTGGTCGCGGCAGTGGCGGGGGCCACCGTCGTGGTCGAGGCGGGCCTGCGCAGCGGCGCGGCCAGTACTGCGGCCTGGGCGCGCGCACTGGGCCGGGTGGTGTGCGCGGTCCCGGGCCCAGTGACGTCTGCGGCCTCGGCCGGCTGTCACGTTCTGCTGCGCGCGGGGGCCGAACTCATCACCCGCGCAGATGAGGTACGCGAGATCATCGGTAGGGCAGGAGAATTCGCCGACGACCTACCCAGGCCTGTCAATCCGCTCGACGGCCTGAGCGAAAGTGAACGCCTGGTGTACGAGGCGCTTCCCGCCCGGGGTGCGCGGACGCCGGACGAGATCGCCGTCGCCTCCGGTGTGCCCGCGGCCGGCGTGCTGGGCCCGCTGGCCATGCTGGAGATCGCCGGCCTGGTCCAGCGTCAGGACGGTAAGTGGCGTATCTGTCGGACATCCGCATGAGACAGCGCGCGCTGCACTCACGTGGCGCCGGACGGTACCGGTTCGCCGTCGTCGGGCCGCTGTGGCTTCGGATTGAAGATGTCCTCAAACACCGCCTCGCGCCGGGTGACATGGTTCATCCGCTCGGAATAGGACGGCCGGGACCGCACTTTCAGCGGCCACCAGAACCACGGTCCGAGTATCGCGGCGATGGACGGAGTCATGAGCGAGCGCACGATCAGGGTGTCCAGCAACAAACCGATGCCGATCGTGAGACCGCCCTGGCCCACATTGAGTAGGTCACCGGAGATCATGGCCCCCATGGTGAACGCGAACACCAGACCTGCTGCGGTGACGACGCTTCCGGTGCTGCCCATCGAGCGGATGATGCCGGTGTTGATGCCGGCGCCGATCTCCTCTTTGAACCGCGATACCAGAAGCAGGTTGTAGTCACTGCCAACCGCCATCAGGATGATCACCGCGAACGCCAGCACGATCCAGTTGAGCTCCACCCCGGCTATCCGTTCGAAGATGAACACCGAGAGGCCGAATGCGGCCCCCAGGGAGACCACCACGGTGCCGACGATCACCATCGAGGCGATCAGCGCGCGGGTGATGATCAGCATCACGATGAAGATCAGCGTCAACGCAGCGAAGGCGGCGATCATGGTGTCGTACTTGGCGCCGGACTGGATGTCACGGTAGGTCGCCGCGGTACCGGTCAGGTAGATGTCAGCCCCGGCCAGCGAGGTGCCCTTGACCGCCTCGTGCGCGGCGGTGAGTTGGTCGTCCACGACTGAGATGCCCTCCTCGGAGGCGGGATTCACATCGTGGGTGATGATCAGCCGGGCAGCCTGGCCGTCCGGCGACAGGAACAGCTTGAGGCCCTTCTGGAAGTCGGCGTTCTCGAACACCTCCGGCGGCAGGTAGAAGTAGTCGTCGCTCTTGGAGGCGTCGAATGCCTCACCCATCGCCGTGGCGGTATCGGTCATCTCCTGCATCTGCTCGATGAGCCCGCTGAATGTGCTGTGGATGGTCTGCAGGGTCTGCTGCATCATGGTCGCGGTGCCGATCAGCGGCGGGAACTGGGCGACCATCTGCGGGAACAGGGCGTTCATCTCGCCCATACCGCCCACCATCTCGTCCATGCCGCCGATCATCGCGGACATGTTCGTCTGCAGCGCCGTCATATTGTCGCTGAACGTATTCACGCCGTCCATGGCGTCGAACGCAGACCGCATACCCTCGCAGGCCGGGATGTTGAAACAGTGTTGTTCCCAGTAGAAGTAGTTGCGGAACGGTCGCACTGCATCGTCGAAATCGGCCAGGTTGTCCCGCATCTCGTCGAGGGTGACCTTCATGGTGTTCATATCCTCGACACTGCGCTGCCCGGACCCGACCATGCCGTTGGCGGACTCGACGGTGTTGTTCATCGACCCCGACATCTGCGTCATCAGGTTCTGCATCTCGGTCATCGACGCGATCATCGCGCCCAGATCGTCCGACATCCCGCTGATGTCGCCGACCCGTTCGGAGAGGAACTGCAGGTTCTGGGTGATCGGCACGGTCGACATGCTGATCTGGTAGGGGATCGAACTGTGCGCGATGGGGGAGCCCAGCGGCCGGGTGATGCTCTGCACCATCGCGATTCCCTCGATGCGGAAGATCGACTTGGCGATCCGGTCCAGCACGATCATGTCGGTGGGGTTGCGCATATCGTGGTCGGACTCGATGGTCATGATGTCGGGATTCAGCCGTGCCGTGCTGAAGTGCTTCTCGGCGGCGGTGTAGCCGACGTTTGCCGGGACGTCGGCCGGGATGTAGTACCGGTCGTCGTAGCTGGTCTTGTAGCCGATCATGGCCAGGATGCCTAGCAGGACGATGGTCGTCGCGGCGGCCAGGATCGGCTTGGGCCAGCGGACCGTTGCCGTGCCGATCTTTCGCCACCCCCTGGTCTTCATCATGCGCTTGGGCTCGAGAAGCCCGAACCTGCTGGCGACGACCAGCACCGCGGGGGCCGCGGTCAGCGCGGCCGCGACCACGATCACCAGGGCCATCGCCGACGGGTAGGCCAGCGAGTTGAAATAGGACAGCCGGGTCAGGCGCAGCGTGAGCATGGCGCCCGCGATGGTCAACCCCGAGCCGAGGATGACGTGACCGACGCCGCGGAATGCCGTGTAGTAGGCCGTTTCCGGATCTTCGCCGTTCTGCCGGGCTTCGTGATAGCGGCCGAGCAGGAAGATGGCGTAGTCGGTGCCCGCGGCGATCGCCAGGGCCGTCATCAGGGGGACCGAGAAGGTCGAGAAGTCCATCAGGCCCAGGTGGCCGACGACCGCGACCACGCCGCGGGAGGCGCCCATCTCGATGCCGACGACGGCCAGGATGAGCAGCACGGTGCTGACCGATCGGTAGACCAGGGCCAGCATGATGGTGATGACGATCATCGTGACCACGGTCATCTTGATCATGCCGCTGTCGCTGGCGTGCAGAGAGTCCGTCGTCAGCGGCGCCGGGCCGGTGACGTAGGCCTCCAGGCCGGCCGGCGGCGGGGTCTCGTGGATGATCTCCCGCACCGCCTCGACGGACTCGTTGCCCAGGGTGCTGCCCTGGTCGCCGACGAGGTTGAGTTGGACATAGGCGGCCTTGCCGTCACTGCTCTGAACGCCGGCGGCGGTGATCATGTCGCCCCAGAAGTCGTGGACATGCTCCACGTGCTTCTTGTCGGCGTCGAACTTGCCGACCAAAGTGTTGTAGTAGGTGCGCGCGGACTCGCCGAGCGGTTCCTCGCCGACCAGGACCACCATGGCGATGCTGTCGGAGGTGGACTCCCCGAACTTCTCACCCATCCGCTTGGCCGCGATCACCGCCGGTGCGTCCTGGGGCGACATCGAGATGGCGTTGGCCATGCCGACCTTTTCGACCTGCGGGACAAGCAGATTCGTCGCCGCGGTGAAGGCCACCCAGATCAGGATGATCGGAACCGCGAAGGTCCGGATGAACCGGGGGATGCCGGTGCGCGAGTCCGAGCCGTGGGCGCTCATGCTGCTTTGTCCAGGCAGAAGGCCTGGGCGTCGCGGCCCTCGGCGAAGTCTTCGGTGACGAGTTTGTCGTCGACCAGGATGCGGCAGCCCAGTGCGGCGGTATCGCCCTGGGCGACCACGTTGGCCAGCACACCCGGGTCGGTGGTGCTGACCGTGACCGACCACGGCAGCGAGGTGAAACTGGCCTCCATGGTCTTGCCGTTCACATCCAGATAACTCACCCTCCCGGACGCGTCAGCAGGACCGACGATCTCATAGGTGACCCGCTTGGTGTTGATCGGCTTGATCTCGTCGGCTGGCAGCGACGCGCCGATATAGGGCTTGTCGGAGTCGAAGAACGTGCGCAATCGACTCACGACCGCGCCCGCGGCGAGCACTGCCGCGACGACCACCAAGGCCACCCAGAACCGCTTCAAAAAGGCGGACATCACCCTTGTCCTATCTCGAGATACACCTGACCGGAACATCCGGATAACCGAAAAGCGCTGGTGTCAAGAGACTCCGGACGAGGACAGTAGTTGTCTGGGTTGCTCGCATCCAACCGCAACGCCCGCGGGGCCGTCTTGATCACGAATAAGTAATACCATAGGGGGTATGGTATACACGAACGTGACGCAACCGGAGGTGAAGGCATGACCCAGGCGCCCGAACGGCAATCGCACTGCGACGCCGCCCCCACCGCCACCCTCAATCGGTTGCGGCGGGTGCACGGACAACTCGGCGGTGTGATCGCGATGATCGAGCAGGGCCGCGGCTGCCGAGACGTGGTGACCCAACTCGCCGCGGTGTCCAAAGCGCTTAACCGGGCCGGATTCACCATCATCGCGACCGGTCTGCGCAACTGCATCGACCCGTCGGCTGCGAATGCCGACGACCGGCTCAGTATTGAGGAACTCGAACGGCTCTTTCTGAGCCTCGCCTGAAAAGTCACGCCTGAAACGAAGGGAAATCAGCTATGTGTCGTGCTGTGCAATGCCGGGTCTGCAGTAAAACCACCTGGTCGGGATGCGGTAACCATGTCGATATGGTTCGCCGCAGCGTTCCGGCCGGCCAGTGGTGCGGCGGAAAGCATTCCAGTAGCGAGATCGCCGCGGCCGCGCCCCGGCGCAGTTGGATGTTCTGGAAGAAGAACGGCTGATCCCGGATGACAACCAGAAGTCGAGCCACCCGGTTCGGTGCTGTGGTCGCCTCGGCCGTCATGGCGGCACCGGGTATCGCCTCGGCTGACGCCACCGACGACTATCCGATCCCCAACCGCATCCTGCGGACCACCTGCACCGCCGAACAGATCATGGCAGCCGCCCGCGACGTGAAGCCGGTCTACTTCGAGCGCTACATGATCGACTACAACAACAAATCGCCCGAGGTGCAGTCGGCAGCCCGCGACCGGATCCACTGGTTCTTCTCGATGGACTACGCCGGGCGCCGGCAGTACTCCGAGAACATCGCCACCGACATCTACTACGAGCAACTGACCTTCGCATGGCCGAACTGGGCGAAGTTGTTCTTCAACAACAAGGGTGTGGCCGCCCGGAGTACCGACGTGTGCGAGCAGTACCCGCCGAACGACCAGGGCGTCTGGAACTGGTGATCCCCGTCCGCCGACACGCCCGGCGAGGTGGTCGGCGGTACGGCTGCCGTCTGCGACGGTAGGGGAGTGGCCGACCCGGATAGGTACGAGGCGATCCTGCGGGAGTACGCCGAGTATCTGGCACTGGAGCGCGGGCGCTCCGCACACACCCGCCGCGCTTATCTGACCGATCTGCGCTCGT
>LFFF01000004.1 GCA_001510415.1 Actinobacteria bacterium casp-actino6
CGGACCCAGAGCGTGGTCATGTCGGCGCTGAACGCCACCAGGCTCTCGGCCACCGACCTGGCGGCGCTGGGCATCACCAACCAGCGCGAGACGACGCTGGTGTGGAACCGCAGGACCGGCCGTCCCTATTACAACGCGATCGTCTGGCAGGACACCCGCACCGACCACATCGCCGCCGCCCTGGACCGTGACGGTCGTGGGGATGTGATCCGCCGCAAGGCCGGGCTGCCGCCGGCCACCTATTTCTCCGGCGGCAAGCTGCAGTGGCTGTTGGAAAACGTGGAGGGACTGCGGGCCGACGCCGAACGCGGTGACGCTCTGTTCGGCACCCCCGACTCCTGGGTGCTGTGGAACCTCACCGGCGGTGCGCTCGGGGGCGTCCACATCACCGATGTCACCAATGCCAGCCGCACCATGCTGATGAATCTGGAGACGCTGGACTGGGACGACGAGCTGCTGTCCTTCTTCGGGATTCCGCGGAAGATGCTTCCGGCGATCCGGCCGTCGTCCTCGCCCGACCCGTACGGGATGAGCCATCCCGATGGACCCGTCGACGGTGAGGTGCCGTTGACCGCCAGTCTGGGTGACCAGCAGGCGGCGATGGTGGGCCAGGTGTGTCTCAAACCAGGGGAGGCCAAGAACACCTACGGCACCGGCAACTTCCTGTTGCTCAACACCGGCGAGAAGATCGTCCGCAGCGAGAACGGGCTGCTGACCACGGTGTGCTACCAGTTCGGTGACGCCAAACCCGTTTACGCCCTCGAGGGTTCCATCGCGGTGACCGGCTCGGCGGTGCAGTGGCTGCGCGATCAACTCGGCATCATCAGCGGTGCGTCGGACAGTGAAACGCTGGCCCGTCAGGTGGAGGACAACGGCGGCGTGTACTTCGTTCCGGCGTTCTCCGGGCTGTTCGCCCCCTATTGGCGCTCCGATGCCCGCGGGGCCATCGTGGGGCTCTCGCGGTTCAACTCCAACGCCCATATCGCCCGCGCCACGCTGGAGGCGATCTGCTACCAGAGCCGCGATGTCGTCGATGCGATGGCCGCCGACTCCGGCGTGAAACTCGAGGTTCTCAAGGTCGATGGCGGGGTCACCCTCAACGAACTGTGTATGCAGATCCAGGCCGATGTGCTCGGCGTCGACGTCGTACGGCCGAAGGTGCCCGAGACCACCGCGCTGGGTGCGGCCTACGCGGCCGGCCTGGCGGTCGGTTTCTGGAGCGACCCGGAGGATCTGCGCGCCAACTGGCACGAGGATCGCCGCTGGACACCGTCGTGGAGCGAGGAACAGCGCGCCCAGGGCTATGCCGGCTGGCGCAAGGCGGTCCAGCGGACCCTGGACTGGGTGGAGGTCTGACCCCGGCCGTTCATTTCGGCGCGGTTTCCTGCGCTGAGCGCAGGCACGCGCGCCGAAGTCGTGTCACAGTGGTCCTATGACGGATACCGCCGCCGACCCGGCCAATCTGCCCGACGCCAGCCCGTTTCACCTGCGCGGCAATTACGCGCCGGTCGATGACGAACTCACCGAGTACGACCTGACGGTCGAGGGTGCCATCCCGCCCGAGATGGACGGGTGGTACCTGCGCAACGGGTCCAATCCGCGCACTCCCACCGGCCACTGGTTCATCGGCGACGGCATGATCCACGGCGTGCGGATCGCCGGGGGCGCCGCACAGTGGTACCGCAACCGCTGGGTGCGCACCGACAGCTTCGAAAACCCGTTCCCGATGTACGGCCCCGACGGCACCCGTAACCTGCGCTCGTCGGTGGCCAATACCCATGTGGTCAATCACGCCGGCCGGACGCTGGCACTGGTCGAGTCGTCGCTGCCGTACGAGATCACCAACGACCTGGAAACCGTCGGTTGCTACGACTTCGACGGCAAACTCAATGACGCGATGACGGCCCACCCGAAGATCTGTCCGACCACCGGGGAGTTGCATTTCTTCGGCTACGGCAACCTGTTCCAGCCGCACGTCACCTACCACCGCGCCGATGCCGACGGCGTGCTCACCGTCAACCGCCCGGTCGAGGTGCCGGCGCTGACGATGATGCACGACTTCGCCATGACCTCCAAGCATGTGATCTTCATGGACCTGCCGATCGTGTTCAACCTCGACATCGCGATCAGCGGCAGCGGGGATATGCCCTACCGCTGGGACGACGCCTACGGCGCCCGGTTCGGCGTGCTCAACCGCGAGGACCCGTTCGGTGAGATGCGCTGGTTCGATATCGATCCCTGCTACGTCTTCCACGTCGCCAATGCCTACGAGACGACGTCGGCCGACGGCGACTCCATTGTCCTGCAGGCGGTTCGCTATCCGGAGCTGTGGCGCAACGACGGCGGGTTCGGTGCGAGCGCCGTGCTGTGGGAGTGGCGGATCAACCTGAGTACCGGCACGGTGAGTGAACGCCAACTCGATGACAGGCCGGTGGAGTTTCCCCGTATCGACGACCGGTTGGCCGGCCTACCGGCGCGCTATGCGGTGTCGGTGGGCGACGCCCGCCTGGTGCGGTACGACCTGAACACCGGTGCGGCCGTCGAGCACCGCTTCGGCACCGCCGAGGAGCCGGGGGGGCCGGGAGAGGCCGTCTTCGTGCCGTCGCCGTCCGGGCCCGCCGATGAGACCAACGGGTGGTACATCGCCTACGTCTACGACCCGACCCGCGACGGCAGCGATCTGGTGATTCTGGACGCCTCCGACTTCGGCGGCGACCCGGTGGCCCGGATCAGGTTGCCGCGTCGGGTTCCCTACGGCTTCCACGGCAACTGGATCGCCAGCTAGTTAGCGAGGGCGGTTGAAAATTGGCCGTCTCTTCTCCAGGAAGGCGGTCATGCCCTCGATCATGTCCGGGCTGCCTAGTGTGGCGTGGAAGGCCGCGCGTTCATCCCGCAGAGATTCCTCAAGGGCCCGGTCGTCGCTGTTGGCCAAGCACGGCAACATCGCCGCCATCGCGGTGGCCGGCAGCTCGGCCAGTTCGCTGGCCAGGTCCAGGGCTCGCTGCTTGAGCTCGGAGTTCGGGCACACCTCTGTGACCAGACCCAGATCGAAAGCCTGGGGTCCCGAAACGGACTTGGCGCGCAGGATGAGGTTCATCGCCTGATCGCGGCCGATCGCCCGGACGAGTCGTGCGCTTCCGCCCCAGGCCGGCACCGAGCCCAGGTGCAGTTCAGGCAACCCGATGTTGGCGCTGTCCTGCGCTGCAAGTCGGAAGTGGCATGCCAGCGGCAACTCCAGACCCCCGCCAAGGCAGTTCCCGAATAGTGTTGCGATCCAGGGCTTGCCCATGTTCTCGATGGCGGCCAAGACGCGCAGACGTTGATCGAGAATCTCGTCGACGCGCCGCCGATCACCGAGCACGGGCGCCAGTTCCTTCAGATTCATGCCGACCGAGAAGTTCTGGTCACCCGCCGCGGTGAGCACGACGGAACGCACGCCGCTGTCCGCGCCGATGTCATCGACCACCGATTCCAGCTCGTTCATGAAGGCAAAGGACATCCGGTTGTGCGGCGGGTCGTTGATCGTCACGACACCCACCGCCGCCGCGCGCTCGTAGACGAGGCTGGTGTAGGTCAGAGCTGGCACCGATACAGGGTGACGCACCCGTGCCGTGCCGGTCTTGACATTTCAGGACAGATTGTTGACTCGGTGGGACAACGCCGCCACGTCCGAGTCGCGCAGTCTCCTGCGGTATGCGGCGGGCCCCTCGCCGAACCAGCGGTGACAGGAGCGCGTCAGGACCGCCTGTTCGGAGTATCCGAGTTCGCGGGCTAGGTGCGCCATGGTGATGCGGGTGTCGCGCAGCAGACGCTGGGCGGTGTCCCGTCGGACGGTGTCGACCACATGTGCGAATGTGGCCCCTTCAGCGGACAGTCGCCGTTGCAGAGTCTTGGAATGCAGGTTCATCTGCCTGGCGATGAACTCGAGGGTGACCTTTCCGCTGGGGAGCAGCCGGCCGACCAGCGTCCGGACCGTCGTCAGGGTTGCCGCCTCGTCGCCGACGATCGTTTCGAGGTACTCGACAACTGCGCGGTGCGCGTGCGAGTCGCTGCACACAGGCCGGCTCAGATCGGCGGTACGGATGGTCAGGCCCGTTGCCAACTGATCGAACTGGGCGCGGCAGCCGAAGGACTCCAGGTATTCGGCGGGCGATGCCAGCGGCTCATGTGGCAGGTGTACCTGGACCGGTCGGTGCAAGTCGCCGAGTAGGTGACGCAGGACGCGCACAATTACCCCGACCGCCAATTCATTGTGCTGCGGGCTGGTCACGACGTCCGGGTCGAGGATCCTGTACTCGATAAACGATCGTCCGGGGGTCCCCAGGTCCTTCACCCGCAGGCCGAGACCGGGACTGTAGGCCGCCAGGAATCTCTCGATGATGCTCAGAGCTTCGGCGACATCACGGGCCGTAGAGGCCGCGGTTCCCACCAGCCCGAGGATCTCGATTCCCTGCAGAGCGGCGAGCCGGCGGCCCAGATTCGGCGTCGACGTGTCCTTGGCGGCGATCTCGAGAACCGCCACGGCCGAGTGCAACGGCACGAACACATCTGACCGCCCTGCATCGAACGGGTCTATTCCCACCTGGGCCAGCAACCGATCCGGATCCCCCCCGGCTTCGCGGACCACCTCGGGAAAAAACGACAGGGCCGTCGCCCGAATGACCGCCATGTACTCGAACGTTAGGTGGCTGTCCCGAAAAGTCAACTTTCTGTCGATTCTTCCGACCAGGACGGCGCTAACGTCGAAACCGCACCCTTTGGGTTCGCGCACGAAAGGCCCGACTTGGACCGCACCACTCTTCCCATCCCCGACCGCACTTTCGGCGGGGTTGCCGGCCGCACCTTGGCCGACTCTCAGCCTGACTGGTGGATCGTCGCGCCGGTCAGCGCGCCGGACAACGCACCGAATGTGCTCATCGTCCTCATCGACGACGCCGGCTTCGGCGGCCCCGAGACGTTCGGTGGCGCCATCCACACCCCGACGTTGACCCGAGTTCGGGAAAGTGGCCTGACCTACAACCGATTCCACGTCACGGCCGTCTGCTCGCCGACTCGCGCCGCACTGCTCACCGGCAGGAACCACCACCGATGTGGATTCGGCTCCATCGCCGAGTATCCCGGTCCGTTCCCCGGCTACTCGTCCATACTGCCGAGAACCTGCGGCCCGCTCCCGCGCATCCTCAAGGAGAATGGTTACGTCACAGGCGGTTTCGGCAAGTGGCATCTCACACCGGACAACGTGCAGGGCGCAGCGGGTCCCTTCGACCGCTGGCCGCAGGGATGGGGATTCGACCACTGGTGGGGCTTCCTCTCCGGCGCTGCCGGCCAATACGACCCCATCATCACCCAGGACAACGGGGTGATCGGTGTGCCAGAGGGGGCCGCTGACCGGCCTTACTACTTCCCCGACGATCTGACCGACAAAGCGGTGGAGTGGCTGCATGCGGTGCGCGCCCAGGATCCACGCAAACCCTGGATGATGTACTACTCCACCGGCGCCACCCATGCACCCCACCACGTCTTCGGCGAGTGGGCCGACAAGTACAAAGGCCGGTTCGACCAAGGCTGGGACGTCTACCGGCGCGAGACGCTGGAACGTCAGAAGAAGCTCGGCATCGTGCCACCGGAGACATCCCTGACCGAGCGCCCCGATATCTTCCCTGCCTGGGACACCCTCAGCAACGACGAAAAGAAGCTGTACGCACGCCAGATGGAGGTCTTCGCGGGGTTCTCCGAGAATGCCGACTGGAACGTCGGCCGGCTGCTCGATTCCATTGACGCCCTCGGCGAAGCCGACAACACCCTGGTCTTCTACATCTGGGGCGACAACGGCGCCTCCATGGAGGGCACCATCACCGGCTCGTTCAACGAGATGACATTCCTCAACGGTGTGGTGCTCGATCCCACCCAGCAGCTGGCGCTCATCGAACAGTACGGCGGCGTGGAAGCAATCGGCGACGAGCACACCGCCCCGCATTTCGCCGCCGCGTGGGCCCACGCCAACAACACCCCGTTCCAGTGGGGCAAGCAGATGGCCAGCCACCTCGGCGGGACCCGAGACCCGATGGTGGTCTGCTGGCCGGCCCGCATTGCGCCCGATGCAACTCCCCGTACGCAATTCACCCACTGCATCGATATCGCACCGACCGTCCTGGACGTCATCGGGCTGCCCGCGCCGGAACGAGTCGACGGAGTCGCACAGGAGCCGATGGACGGAATGAGCTTCGCGGAGACCTTCACCGACGGCGCAGCGCCGGAAGCCCACACCGTCCAATACTTCGAGATGTTCGGCAGCCGAGCCATTTACAAGGACGGGTGGTGGGCCTGCACCCGGCTCGATAAGGCACCGTGGGACTTCTCCCCGACCACCCTCGCCCGCTTCGCCCCCGGGGTCTATGACCCCGACGCCGCCCCTTGGGAGCTCTACTACCTGCCCGACGACTTCTCCCAGGCCCACGATGTCGCCGCCGAGAACCCCGACAAGCTCGCCGAGCTCAAAGCCCTCTGGTGGAGCGAGGCGGAACGACACCGGGTGCTGCCTCTGCTGGGCGGCCTGGCGGTGTTCTTCGGAATTCTGCCGCCGTTACCGCCGACAACCCGGTTCGCCTTCCGCGGCGACGTTCAGAACATCCAGCGCGGGATGACACCCCGCATCCAGGGCCGCTCCTATGCGATCGAGGCCGACCTGAACGTGCCCGCCGGCGGCGCAGAGGGCGTCATCGTCGCCAACGCCGACTTCATCGGCGGCTACGCCCTGTGGGTGGACGGCTCGGGACTGCTGCACCACACCTACTCATTCCTAGGGGTGGAAACCTATCGCCAGGTGGCTGATCGGCCGCTGCCCGCCGGAGACATCACCGTGAAGATGGTCTTCGAGTCCGACTCCCCCACTCCCGGTTCGGGCGGGACGGTGACACTGTGGGCCGGCGCCGAGAAGATCGGCGAGGGCCACATGCCCAAGACCGTGCCCATCGCCTTCACCTCCTACGCGGGAATGGACATCGGCCGGGACAACGGCCTGGTCGTCGACCGCGATTATGAAGACAAGGCGCCCTACCCGTTCACCGGGACCGTCCGGGAGGTCGTCTTCGATCTGCGTCCCGTCGCAGAGAAGGATGCCCACGCTCTGCACCAACACTCCGCCACCCAGGCCGTGGCGGACGGCGCAGCCGGGTGAGCGCGCAAGGCACCTGATGGACCAACCCGCACCACCGGCGCATCGGCGCATCCCGAAGGTCAACTCCAGCAACAGAAGAGACGGTCATGGAAACTGATTCCGATGAACGCCCGGTCAACCTCAAGGCTTTCGAGAACCTGCCGCCCGGTGAGCCGGTGGTGATGATAAATCTGCTCAAGTTCAAAAAAGTCGAAGGAAAAGACCGGTACCGGCAGTACACCCGGGAAGTGCAGCCACATCTGGAACGAGTCGGTGGGGCCGTCCGCTACGCCGGCACCACACCCGTCAACATCATCGGCGACGGTGAGCGTCCGTGGTGGGATGCGATTCTGATCGTGGAGTACCCCTCCACCCAGGCGTTCACCGACATGGTGACCGATCCCGGATACCAACAGGTCCACGGACATCGGGCAGCCGCGTTGGCCCAGGGTGACTTGGTGGCCACCTCGCAGTGGGTTCTCGGCTAGCCGGGGGGGACGAATCCGTTGCCGCGATGAGCATCCGGCTGAGACGGACGGACGGGCGGGTAGTGCGGTACCGCGGGTGGCCCGGGCCGTATCGGGGGTGCGAGCCGGGCCAGTTCGCGGCGGTGCCGCTCAGCCAGCACCGCGGCCAGGATGTGCTGGGGCGGTGCGTCCGGAGGTGGCGGTGGTGAGATCCGGGAAACCACCTCGGCGGTGATCCGATGGGCCATCTGGTCGCGGACGGCGGGGTTGAGTTGGGCCGCCCGGGTCAGGAACTGGCGGGCCATATCGGCCTGCTGCGGGCCCAGTCCCGACAGTTCCAATGATGCGGCCCACCAGGCCAGCGCCGGTGGCATCATCGGCGGCGCAACGGATCTTGGGCCGCGTTCACTGATCACCACGGTACCGGCGAACATGTCGCCGATCCGCTTTCCGTTGGCCGACAGCAGGCTGGCGATCACCGCCGGACCGCCGAACAGCATCCAGATCTCGACAAAGCCGGCCAGCGCGCGAAACAGTGCCTGCCGGAATCGTTCCGGTCCGCCGTCATCGGAGATGACCCGCAGTCCCATCACCATCTTGCCCACCGAACGCCCCCTGGTGGCCGTTTCCATCGCCACCGGGTAGCCGACGATCACTGTGACGGTGAAGATGATCAGGATTGCCGCGTTCAGTGCATCGTCGAACCGCGGCAGGGCCGCGGCCCAGAGCAGGATCGCCACCAGATACCCGGCCAGGATGATCAGCAGATCGATTAGCGCGCCCAGTGCCCGGACCGGCAACTGCGCGACCTCGACGTCGAGTACCACCGCATCGCCGGTCACCACTGTCTCCGGCCTCGCAACCACGGTGTCCACGCTACGTCGGCCGCAGTCCGGGCACCCCATCGGCCGAGGGTGCGAGTCGGGAAAAATTCCCCGAATCGGCCACGGGTGGTGTCGGCCACACTTACTGTGACCTCTGATCCTGTGTCTCAGGTTTATTGCCTAAAGGGGGTTTGACGCCGTGAAACGACCGGATGGTTTGTTTCCAGGGATGCGTCCCCTCGCTGACGCCACCGCGGGGCCGGTAACTGGATGACCACATCGGAAATCGACCCGCCGGTTGGCAAGCACGACGGCGTCCGGGAAATCGACGAGTGGGTCTCCGGGTACGTCGAACGCCACCCCCGGGCCGCGATCACGACGGTCGGCAATCAGGCCGTCATGGCGGTGCGGACCATCCAGACCCTGTTCATCGACCTGTTGACCGGGAAGTTCCAGTGGCAGGAGTTCATCCGCCAAGCCGCCTTCATGGCCGGAACCTCGGTGCTTCCGACCATTTTCGTCGCGCTGCCGATCGGCGTGACGTTGTCGGTTCAGTTCGCACTCCTGGCCGGCCAGGTGGGTGCCACCTCGCTGGCCGGCGCCGCCAGTGGCTTGGCGGTCATCCGGCAGGCGGCCTCGCTGGTGGCGGCCATCCTGATGGCCTCGGCGGTCGGCTCGGCGATCACCGCAGACCTGGGCTCCCGGAAGATCCGGGATGAGATCGACGCCCTCGAGGTGCTGGGGATCTCGGTGATCCAGCGACTGGTGGTTCCCCGGTTCGTGGCGGCGATCCTGATCGCGGTAGCCCTCACCGGGCTGGTCGCCTTCACCGGGTTCCTGGCCAGCTACCTGTTCAACGTCTACTTCCAGCACGGCGCCCCGGGCAGTTTCGTGGCGACCTTCGCCTCCTTCACCACCACCGCGGACATGCAGCTGGCGATGATCAAAGCGGTGGTCTACGGGGCCATCGTGGCCATCGTGGCCTGCGAGAAGGGGCTGTCCACCCGGGGCGGTTCGATGGGAGTGGCCAACTCGGTCAATTCCTCGGTCGTCGAGTCAATCCTGCTGCTGATGATCGTCAATGTCGCAATCAGCCAGATGTACCTGATCATCTTCCCGAAGACGGGGTTGTAGCTCGTGGTCGCCAAGTCTGCCGAGCCGGTCGCCAAGCCGGTCCCGCCGGTCCTGCAGCCCGTCGTCCGGTCGATCCGGGGACTCGGGTCCAAGGTTTCCAGCCCGATCATGCAACTCGGACACATTCTGATCTTTGCCGGGCGTGCGCTGGCCGGGATTCCGGTGGTACTCAAGGCCTACCGCAAGGAATACACCCGGCTGCTGTCCGACGTCGCCTGGGGTAACGGCTCCCTGGTGGTCGGCGGTGGCACCGCCGGCGTCGCGCTCGTCCTGGGTGTCGTGGTCGGAGTCATGGTCGGCATCGAGGGCTACAACTTCCTGCAGCTGCTCGGCTTGGGCCCGGCCGTCGGAATCATCTCCTCGTTGGTGAACACCCGCGAGCTGGCCCCGATCGCGGCTGCTCTGGCCTTCGCGACCCAGAGCGGGTGCCGGTTCACCGCCCAGTTGGGCGCCATGCGGATCTCCGAGGAGATCGACGCCTTGGACGTCATGGCGATCCGCCCGATTCCCTATATGGTGACCACCCGGCTGATGGCCTCGATCACCGCGATCATCCCGCTCTACATCGTCTGTCTGGGCGTCAGCTACCTCAGTACGCAGGTCATCGTTTCGCTCGTCAGCGGTGGCTCGATGGGCGGCTACATGCACTACTTCGGCCTGATGCTCAACGGCACCGAGATCTTCTACTCGGTCATCAAGTGTGTCGTCTTCGTGGGCATCGCGGCGGTGCTGCAGTGCTACTACGGCTTCTATGCCAGTGGTGGGCCAGAGGGGGTGGGTGTCGCCGCCGGGCACGCCATGCGCGCCGCCATCACCGTTGTGGTGATCGTCAACATGCTGCTCACCATGGCGATGTTCAGCCTGGACTCCGGCGCAAGGTTCGGTGGCTGATGGCGAAGATCTTTGATATCAGCGGCCGAGGGCCGACTAACCGCCAGTTGATGCTGGCCGGAATCGCGCTGATCACGGCCTCCGCCGTCGCGGTTGTCCTGCTGGTGGGCAAATCGACCGGCAGACTGGATTCCTACACCCGCATCGTGGCCGATCTCACCAATGTCGGCGACGGACTGCCCAGCCGATCCGATGTGCGCTACCACGGACTGCTCGTGGGCACGGTCAACGATGTGATCCCGGCGGGCTTCGGCAAGCCGAACTACGTCCACATCGACATCTCGAAGGATTACGCGGCCGCCATTCCCAAGACGGTCACCGCCAGAGTGGTGCCCAGCAACGTCTTCGCGGTGTCCGGCGTCGAACTCATCGACAACGGTCAGGCCCCCGCCATCCAGAACGGCGACCATATCGCCGAGGACACCCAACTGCCGACGGTGCTGTTCCAGACCACCATCAGCAAGCTGCGCGACATCCTGTTCGCCACCGGGCGGGGCCGGGAGGATTCCACCCTCGGCGTGCTGGCCGCCCTGGGCGCCGCAACCAACAGCCGCCGGACCCAGCTGTTGACCGCGGGCGCGCAACTTGACCGGATCGTCAACCAACTGAACTCGGTGGTGGCCACCGACACCACCAGCCCGTCGATGCTCAGCGCGCTCGTCGGCGCCGCCGAAGGTCTGCAACAGACCGCACCCGATCTGCTCGACGCGCTACATCAGGCGGTGGTTCCAATGCGGACGCTGGTCGAGCAGCGGGTCCAACTCGACTCCCTGCTGACCGGTGGATCCAACACCCTGGGCACCACGCACACCGCCCTGGCCAACCACGTCGACCGGATGATCACCATCGGCAACCAGCTGACTCCGGTGACCGGGGTCCTGGCGCAGACCTCCGGCAACTTCCTGCCGGCCTTCCAGAAGCTGCAGACCTTCTCCGGCAAGTTCTTCGAGGGTTGGCTCCCGGAGATGGACGTGTTCAACCTCCGGGCGAACCTGTCGCTGACTCCGACGTTCTCTTACACCCGGGCCGACTGCCCCGCCTACGGGGAACTGAAAGGTCCGAGCTGCTACACCGCACCGCTGATCGCGGTGCGACCGGATCTGCCCGAAGTGCTGCTGCCGCAGAACTATCAACCGCCCAAGGACCTGATGCCCCCGCCGGGCACTGTTGTCGGCCCGAGCGGCAATCTGGTCGCGGTCGGGCCCCCGCTCATCAACCCGAACGGGCCCAACCTGGTCGATCCGAACCCGCCGTTGTCGGAGGGGATCGGCACCGGAATTCTCGGTGGTATCGGGCCGCCGATGACCCCGGCCCCGGCGGTGCCCGGCACGGCCAACCCGGCGCTGACGCCCACACCGGTCAATCCGACGCCGGCTCCGATCGCTCCGGTCGCCCCCTGGCCGCCCGGCTATCTTCCGGCCGAACCCGGACCGCTGGGTCCGGCACCGGCGCCGGCCGCCTACGGCGGAAACGTGGGACCGGTCGGAAGCGCCCAGGAGGTGAGCCAGCTGTCCTACATCACCGGCCAGCCAGCGACGGTCGCCACCCAGCTGTTGCTCGCCCCGGTCGTGCGGGGGATGACCGTAGAGCCGGCCGAGGTGGTGTCGGAGTGAAGATGCGCAAAGTCACAATCGGACTAGTGGCATTCCTGGTCACGACCGCGATCATGAGCTGGCTGGTGTACTCCACGCTGGAGCGTGAAGTCAGTGGTGCCACCACCGCCTACTCGGCGGAATTCACCGATGTGTTCGGGCTCCGCGACGGCGACGACGTCCGGATGGCTGGTGTGCGCGTCGGTCGCGTCATGAAGATCGACCTGGTCGGAGGCAACCGGGCCCAGGTCCATTTCGAATTGCAGAACGATCAGAAGCTGCTCGGTAACACCGAGGCCTCGATCCTCTACCAGAACATCGTCGGTCAGCGGTACCTCGACCTGAAGCTGGGCGCCACCGGCGATCCGAAGCCCCTGCCTGCGGGCAGCGTCATCCCGGTCGACCGGACCATCCCCTCGTTCGATGTCGGCGTCGTTCTCAACGGATACGAACCGCTGTTCGCCACCATCGATCCCAAGGCGGCCGATCAGATCTCCAACGCTGCCATTCAGGCGCTCCAAGGCGATTCCGCGTCCTGGGCCACACTGGTCGACCAGACCGGAAAGCTCACCGACACCTTCGCCGGCCGCGATGAATTGCTCGGTGACATGATCACCGGCCTGGACCGGGTTTTCGGCACCCTGGCCCAGCAGAACGACAACATGGAGAAGACGCTGTCCAACGCCCAGGAGATGGTGGGGACCTTCAATGCCCGTCGGCCCGAGTTGGTCTCGTCGATGGGTTCGCTGTCACGGGTGGTGACCCAGTTGTCCGCGGTGACCAACGAGGTCAATCCTGCACTCCAGGAGTTGATCACCCGGGAACCGGGGTTCGCGGCCCATCTGGTCTCGGTCGAACCACAACTGGCGTTCGCGGGCGCCAACCTGCCGAAGATGCTCAAGGGCCTGGCCCGAATCACCAACGAGGGCTCTTACCTCAACATCTACGTCTGCGACCTCAACGCCCTGGCGTTCTTCCCGGGCCTCAATGACGTGACACCGATCGTCGTCAACGCGGCCACCCCCGGCAACAATGCGAAGCACACCCCGAAGTGCAGGAACATGGCCAATGGATAACCCGACAGCAGCCAACTCGACGGTTGAGCGCAAATTCCGGGGGATGCCCAGGAAAAAGACGCTCGAGGATCTGAACCAGACAGCCGTCGGCCTGGTGGCACTGGCCGTGCTGATGGCTTTGATTGCAGCCCTGGTGATCCTGACCAAAGTGGGCCCCGGTTACCGGACGGTCAGTGCCGATTTCATTCAGGCCGCCGCACTGCTGCCGAAGAACCCGGTAACCGTGGCAGGCATCCCGGTCGGCACGGTCACCGGTATGAAACTCAACGGTGATCACGTCACCGTTGACATGCGGATTCAGAACAATATTGATCTCGGCAAGGATTCCCGCGCCGTCATCATGGTCACCACCATCCTCGGCTCGCGCTACCTCGCGCTACATCCGGGCGGTGGCGGCCCGTTGCCCGACAACCGGATCGACATCAACCACACCGAGGTTCCCTACGATCTGCAGCAGGCTCTGCAGGATGTGGCGGTCAACTATGGCGAGGTGAACACCGATGACCTCGCCGCTGCACTTCAGTTGCTGGGCAAGCAGATTGAGGGCATGCCACCGCTGATCCCCAAGGCGATGGACAACCTGAAGAAGCTGTCGACGGTGATGGCCGACCGGCGCGAGCAGTTCGGGAGCATGCTCAAGACCATGGACATGGTGACGACGACTTTGCGTCGCCAGCAGACGAATATCGGCAGCATGGTCCGGCAGGGCAACGAACTACTCGGTGAGTTCGTCGCGCGCCGTGCGGCATTCCACGCGATGATGCAGTCGCTCACCGATCTGGTCAATGTCCTCGATGACACCATCATCGACGACCGGCCTCAGTTGGACGCCCTGCTGGCCAACATGAACACGCTCACCGGGTTGATGGCCAAGAACGACGGGATGTTGCGCGGCATCCTGGAGAGTGCGCCAATTGCGCTGCGCGGCCTCGCCAATGCGACCGGAACCGGCAACGTCATCGATACCAACTTCACCAACGGGATCCTCGTCGACTCCTGGATGTGCGCTATCAGCGGGCGCGCCAAGCAGTTCGAGATGATCGAGTACTACAAGGACTGCAAGTGAAACGCGGCAGGGGTTTTCTGATCCTCGCGATCGTCGCCGTGGTGGCGATCGGTGGGTTCGGCGTCTACTCCTGGAAGCTGGCCAAGCAGCGGATGGACACCATCCGGCTGACGGCTCAGTTCGACAACTCGGCGGGTCTGTATCCGACGAACAACGTCATGGTGCTCGGTATGAAGGTCGGCAGTGTCACCAAGGTGACCCCGAGAACCGGATACGTGGAGGTCGAGTTCACCGTCGACAAGAACGTCAAGATTCCCAACGATGCGCAGGCCGTGACGCTGCAAACCTCAATTCTGGCCGAGCGTTCCATCGAGCTGACGCCGCCGTACCGGGACGGCCCGGTGATGCAGGATCACACCACGATCCCGCTGACCAGGACCAAAACACCGGTCGAGTTCACCAAGACCTTGGACATGGTCGACCGGCTTGCCGTCTCGCTCGGTGGCGATGGTAAGGGCAACGGGGCGGTTCGTACCCTGGTCGACTCGGCGGCCGCGATGGCCGACGGTAACGGCGAGCGCATCAAGTCCGCGCTCAGCGAGCTGTCCAAGGCGCTCAAGCTCAGCGCCGACGGCGGTGCGCAGACCAAAGAGCAGTTGACCGAGGTCGTCGACAATCTGGGAACACTGATGGACGCGGCAGCGGCCAACGAGGGCACCCTGCGGGACTTCGGCTCGACGGTGCGCGTTCTCACCCAGGTGCTGGCTGATGAGGACCTGGGTAGCGGCACCACCGGCAAGCAACTCAATGCCGTCCTGGTCCAACTCGGCGACCTTCTGGAGCAGAACCGCGAGACCATCAAGGAACTCGTCAGCAGCGGTGACGCCACCCTCGGGGTGACTGTCGCGCACCAACGGGATCTCGCCGAAGTACTCGACCTCGCGCCGTTGACCCTGGACAACCTGTACAACGTCATTGACCGGGAGAACGGAGCGGCACGGGTCCATATCCCGGTCGACAAGGTTCTGTTCGACACCCAGACCGTCAAAGAGGTGTGCAACCTTTTGCATCTGCGGCAATTGGGTTGCAGCACAGGCACTCTGCAGGACTTCGGCCCGGACTTCGGGGTGTCCTACATTCTCGATGGGCTCGCGGCGATGGGACAGAAATGACGACCCGACGCAGAACGACGGCCGCCGCGCTGGTGGCGGCGGTATCGCTGGCCACGGCTGGATGTTCGACCAGTGGCCTGGCCAGCCTCCCACTGCCACATCCGGGACTGGGCAAGGGCGGCTACAGCCTCAATGCGGTCTTCGAGAACGCCTTGAACCTGCCGGCCTACGCCAAGGTGCGACTGGCCGGCGCCGACGTCGGCCAACTGGAAAGCCTCGAGGCGCGCGACTACACGGCCCTGGCCAAACTACGTATCCGCGACGGTGTGCGGCTCCCCAAGGGGACCACCGTCGAACTGCGCTCAGCGACACCGCTCGGCGACGTCTTCATCGCGGTCCAACCGCCGTCCAACTCGGCCGGCGGTCCGGAATTGAAGGACGGCGACACTATCGGTATCGAGGACACCGCCGAAGCGGCGACTGTCGAGAACCTGTTGACCGGGGCGGCAGTGCTGGTCAATGGCGGTGCGGTGAAGAACCTGACCAATATCATCAATGGTGCCGGCAAGGCGGCCGGCGAGGACGGTGGCCGCAACTTCCGGCAGTTGGTCGCCAGCACCAACCAGTTGTTGGGCACGATGGATGCGCGGACCGGCCAGATCTCGGACTCCCTGGACGCGCTGTCCACGCTGTCGCGGCGTATCGACTCGAAGAATCAGGTGATCGCCGACCTGATGGTCGCGGCGGCTCCGGCCACCGACACGCTTGCCGACCACACCAACCAGATCGCCGATCTGATCGTGCAGGCCGGTAGTACCACCGAGATGTTGAACAAGTTCCCGTCCATCGCCGGAACCGACACCAGTGGCCGCAGCGTGATCGCCGACCTCAACACCATCTCCGGAGCTTTCAACGATGTCGCAGTGGATCCCGACACCAGCCTGGGAGCGCTGAACCGGCTGCTGCCACCGATCATCAAAGCCACTTCCGGTAGCTCGATTGCGCTGCGCGGCAGCATTGATCGCCTGATCCTCGGCCACATTCCCGATATCGGCTTCCCAGGAGACCCGGGCTTCCACGGGCCGAAGTGGGCGAATTGGAACCAGCTTGTCGGCGCGTTCAAGTACACCCTGTTCCGCCTCCAGGAGCGCGTCGTCGGGCGCGGGCCCAATGTGCCGCAGGTGCCGGTCATCCCGGGCGAGCAGCACGGCCAGTGGGATGTCGCCGGTACTCCGCCGGGACCGACTGCGCCCGGGGAGTTCGTGTCTCCCCCCGGACCGGCGGGTGCTCCTGCCGGGGAGCCGACACCGTGATCGGCGCGCTGGCCAACGGGCTCGTCGGTGCCGTCAAGTACGGGCACCGGCACAAGGCCTGGGTGTCTGCGATCGCCCTGCTGCTCACCCTCGTCGTGGGTTTGTCGTATCTGATGCTGGGCGCCCTGCGCTGGAACCCGCTGCGGTCGGTGTACCGGGTCACCCTGGAACTACCGGCGTCCGGCGGTCTGTTGGCGAACCAGGACGTCACCCTGCGCGGTGTTCCGATCGGCAAGGTGGAGAAGTTGTCGATCGTGCCGGACGGGGTCAACGCCGAGGTCCGGCTGAATTCCTCGACGAAGCTCTCGGCGTCCAGCAAGGCCCGGGTGAGCGGCCTGTCCGCCGCCGGGGAGCAATACATCGATTTCGACGGCGGCAACGGTGAGGCGCCGTTCCTGTCCAACGGCAACACCATCGCCATGGGACGGACGGCGGTGCCGGTCACCATGGCTGAATTGCTGGGTCACTCCGACGGGATGCTCAAACAGATCGACACCGAGAAGCTGGAGATCATCAAGAAGGAGCTGGGAACCAGCAAGGACGGGCCGCAGAAGCTCAGCGATATCGTCGAAGGCGGCACCTACCTGCTGTCCACGCTGGACGGGGTGCTTCCGCAGACCACCCAATTGCTCAACACCAGCCGGATCACACTGCAGTTGGTGTCCGACAAGAACGAGGGCATCAAGGTTGCCACCGCGAACCTCGATGAGGTCTTCGCCGGGGTCAACCGGATGACCGGTGGATTCCGCACCCTGACCGAACGGGGCCCGGAGGCATTCGCGGCCACCGACGCCCTCTTCGCCGACAACTCCGACACGATGGTGAAGTTGCTCGGTGACCTGACAACGGTCACCGAGCTGATGTACCTGCGGGTACCTGCGCTCAACGCGCTCTTCCCGAGTTACCGCGGTTCACTCATCGATTCGCTGGGCAGCATCGTGCATGACGACGGGTTCTGGGTCAGCGCTGATATCTACCCGCGCTACACCTGCGATTACGGCACACCGCGGCGCCCGCCGTCCTCGGCCGACTACCCGGAGCCGTTCAAATACAACTATTGCCGGGACGATGACGTCGCCGTTCTGATCCGCGGCGCGAAGAACGCCCCGCGTCCGGCGGGCGACGACACCGCCGGTCCGCCGGCGGGGGCGGATCTGGGCGAGCAAACCACGCCTTCGCCGGAGGGGCGGTTCTCCATTCCCACCCCATATGGCGGCCCGACCCTGCCGCTTGAACCGCCCAGGTGACGTCCTCGGGGAGCGATAGACCAAGATGCCAGTCATGACCGACGAAGGAGCCGAGGCCGTGCAAGCCGGGACCGAGGACGCGCTGGAGACCGCCGAGGCCGCCGAGATGGCGGAGGGGTCGGCAGAGGCATCGGGGGAAGCAGAGGTTTCCGATGCGGATCTCGAGGCTGAGGCCGAGAACACGGCGTCGCAGGAGCGCGCCGCCAACACAGTGACCATCCGGCGCTCGAGCCTGAGGAACGCGGCTCTGGCGGCAGCATTCGTCGTGTTGCTCGCCGCGACCGGCTTCCTCGGCTGGCAGGTCCTCCAGGACCGCCAACTGCGCCAGGCCAGTGAAGAGGCCCAGCGTGCAGCCGTCAGCTATGCGCAGGTGCTCACCAGCATCGACTCCGACAAGGTCGACGAGAACTTCAAGGAAGTGCTGGATGGCGCAACCGGTGAGTTCAAGGATATGTACTCGCAGTCCAGCGTCGAGTTGCGCCAGTTGCTGGTCGAGAACAAGGCCACCGCCCGTGGTGTCGTGGTGGACTCCGCGGTGCAGTCGGCGTCCAAGGACAAAGCGGTGGTGCTGCTGTTCGTCGACCAGTCGGTGTCCAACACCAAGCTTCCCGACCCGCGCATCGACCGCAGCCGGATGAAGATGACCTTGGAGAAGGTCGACGGACGTTGGCGGGCAAGCAAAGTCGAACTCCCCTAGGTAAGGCGGACAAACCCATGCGGATGGCCGGAATTGCCAGTGTGGTGATCGCGGTGGCGGCCTCGGTGACGGCCGCGCCCGCCGCGTCGGCCTCGGTGGCGTCGCTCTGCGATCAGATTGGCGGCCAGTGGAACGGCCAGTACTGCCACGCCACGGTGCTGTCGGATCGCAAGGCGGTCCGCGAGATCAATATCGCGATTCCCGGGGATATCGATGGTCCGCTCGGCGGTGTGATCACCGGCTATCTGACGACGCTGATGAACAATTGGCGCACCGCCGCCCAGGGTATGGCCCAAAATAGTTGGGGCGACGCCAATTTCGAGATCTTCGAGCACGGCAACATCCGGACCGTGGTCTTCCACGAGACCTACAACTCCGAGAGCACGGCGCGACTGGACGGCCCGGCTATCAACAGCGCCTACCGCACCTTCACCTTCGACCAGGCCAGCGGCCGCCAACTCCAGCTGGCGGATGTGGTGGACCCGACGGCGATCCCGTCGCTGGGTGCCCCGTTCATCCAGGCCGCGCTGGATTCGGCACTGCCGCCGCATCAGCCCAATACCTACCCCTTCATCCCCGAACGGTGGACGCCGGACAAGGTGTACTCCGGCGGCTACAAGGCCTGGGCGCTCACCCCGGACGAGTTGATCCTCTACATGCCGGACTATCCGGTCGCCCGGGACACCCCGATCGACTTCACCCCGGGCAGTTACCTGTGGTCGATGAGCGGCGGCACAGTGCAACCGCGGATCCCGCTGAGTGCGCTGGCACCGGCACTGCGGCCGGGAATCTAGCCCCTGTTCAGTACCCTGACGCGATGGACGTCCATGCTTTCGTGCTGGCTCACCAGGCCAGCTGGAAGCGACTGGACCATCTGGTCCGGCGCCGTCGCCGGCTGACCGGCCCGGAGGCCGACGAACTCGTCGACCTCTATCAGCGGGTCTCGACCCATCTGTCGATGGTGCGCTCGGCATCCACCGACTCGGTGCTGATCGGCCGGTTGTCGGCGCTGGTCGCCCGTGCCCGTTCGGCCGTCACCGGTGCACACGCGCCGCTGTGGCGGGACTTCATCCGGTTCTGGACCGTCTCGTTCCCGGTGGTGGCCTATCGGGCCCGATGGTGGTGGCTGGTCACCGCGGTGGCGTTCTTCGCAGTGGCGGGCCTGATCGCCCTCTGGGTGACGGGTAACCCGGAGGTACGTGCGGCCCTGGGCACGCCGGCCGAGATCGAACAACTGGTAACCCAGGATTTCGCGAACTATTACAGCGAGAACCCGGCCGGCTCGTTCGCCCTGCGGGTGTGGGTGAACAACTCCTGGGTGGCCGCTCAATGCATCGCCTTCGCGGTGCTGCTGGGCATTCCGATCCCGTGGGTGCTGTTCCAGAACGCCGCGAATCTGGGGGTGACGGCCGGGCTGATGATCGAGGCCGGCAAGGCCGACGTCCTCTTCGGGCTGCTGACCCCGCACGGTCTGCTGGAACTGACTGCGGTGTTCCTGGCCGGGGCGGCGGGGATGCGGTTGGGTTGGACGGTGATCTCACCGGGTCACCGGCCGCGCAGTCAGGTAATCGCCGAGCAGGGCCGGGCGGTGGTGTCGGTTGCCATCGGCCTGGCGGTGGTGCTGTTGCTCAGCGGCCTGATCGAGGCGCTCGTCACGCCCTCGCCGCTGCCAACCGCCGCCCGGGTCGGAATCGGGGTGCTCGCGGAGGCCGCGTTCCTGGGCTATGTCATCTACTTCGGCCGCCGCGGCGTGCGAACCGGCCAGACCGGTGATCTCGCAGACGCCCCCGACGTGGTCCCGACCGGCTGACTCCGCGCCGGGGTTCCGGGGATTCCGACGCCGTCTTACAGGCGGCCGCTGGCCTTCATCGCGAGGTACCGGTCGGCCAGCGCCGGGGCGAAATCATCGGGCGGGGCGTCCACCACCTCGACCCCGCTCAGCTGCAGCCGTGCGGCGAGGGCCCGCCGGTCATTGCGGGCGCGCTCGGCGGCGGCCGCGTCGTAGACCTCGGCGGCATCGGCGCGACCGGCGGCGAGATCGGCGATCCGAGGGTCCGAGACCGCGGCGATCAGCACCTGGTGGCGGACCGACAGCTGTGGCAGCACCGGCAGCAGGCCTTCCTCCAGCGCCGAGGAGTTGAGGTCGGTCAACAGGACCACCAACGCCCGCCGGCGAACCCGGCGCCGTACAGCGGCCACCATGGCCGGCGCGTCGGACTCGACGAGTGCCGGTTCTACCGGCGCCATCGCGCCGACGAGTCGGGCCAGCAGTTCATCGCGCCCGGCGCCGAAAACCGCGGCCCGGGTCACCCGGTCGTGGGCCAGGAAGTCGACGTGGTCGCCGGCCCGCGAGGCCAGTGCGGCGAGCAGCAGCGCCGCATCCAGCGACCAGTCCATTCGGGGCCAGCCGCCGGGCCGGCGGGCGGTGGGATCCACTCCGACCCGGCCGGCCGAGGTGCGGCCGGTGTCGACGACGATGACGACCCGACGGTCCCGTTCCGGCCGCCAGGTGCGGACCACCACGTCGGATCGCCGGGCCGTCGCGCGCCAGTCGATGGAGCGGACATCGTCACCGACGACGTACTCGCGCAACGAATCGAACTCGGTCCCCCGGCCCCGCACCAGAACCGGTAGCAGCCCGTCGATCTCGCGGAGCCGGGCCAGCCGTGACGGCAGATGTTTGCGGGACAGGAACGGCGGTAGCACCCGGACGGTGCCGGCCAGCGCCACCGATCGCTGCCGGCCGGCGAGCCCGAGTGGGCCGATCGCACGCAATGTCACCGCAGCGGACTGCAGGTCGCCCCGACGGGTCGGCCGGAGCCTGGTCGGCACAGTCGCGGAGGCGCCGCGGGCCAGCATCAGCGGGTGGCTGCGGGGTTCGGCGTCGGCGCTGGGTGGCCAGGCGTCACGGACGGCGCCCCGGAATCGTCGACTGCCGTCGTTGCCGATCGTGATGACGGTGTCCACCGATTCGCCAAGCCGGACCGAGGCCGGTCCGGATCGTCGCAGAACCAGCGCATCCGGACGGGCCGCGAGGGCGGTATCGGTCGCGACGGCGATCGTCAGCGCGACCGCGAACATCAGGAAAGCCGTTGCGGGCCAGGGCGCAACCGCGATCGGCAGGACCGCGATCAACGCGATCAGCGCGGTACGGCCGGTGAGGACCACTAGCGCGGGACCGCCACCGCGGCGAGGATGCCGTCCAGGACGCCGTCCGCCGTGGCACCTTCCAGTTCGGCCTCCGGGCGCAAGCCGATCCGGTGCCGCAGGGTCGGCCGGGCCATCGCCTTGACATCATCGGGTGTGACATAACCGCGACCGGTGAGCCAGGCCCACGATCGCGCCGTCGCCAACAGAGCGGTGGCTCCGCGAGGTGAGACGCCCAGCTGAAGCGATGGCGAAGTCCTTGTGGCCGTGACGATATCGACGATATAGGCCAGCACCTCGTCGGCAACCAGAACCCGGCGGACGGCTTCGCGGCCGGCCGCCAGGTGCGCCGGGCCGGCGACCGGGCGGATGGCGCCGAGATCGCGCGGATCGAATCCACGCGCATGCCGGCCCAGGATCGCGATCTCCTGATCGCGGGCCGGCAGGGGGACGTTGAGCTTGAGCAGGAACCGGTCGAGTTGGGCCTCGGGAAGCTGGTAGGTGCCCTCGTACTCGATCGGGTTCTGGGTGGCCGCGACGATGAAGGGATCCGGCAGCAGTCGGGGTTCGCCGTCGACGCTCACCTGACGTTCCTCCATGGCCTCCAAAAGCGCTGCCTGCGTCTTCGGCGGCGTGCGGTTGATCTCATCAGCGAGCATCAGATTGGTGAACACCGGGCCCTCCCGGAAGGTGAAGGCCGCGGTGCGGGCGTCGTATACCAGCGACCCGGTGATGTCGCCGGGCATCAGATCGGGTGTGAACTGCACGCGCTTGAAGTCCAGTTGCAGGGCGGCGGCCAGTGCCCGCACCAGCAGTGTCTTGGCCACCCCGGGCACACCTTCCAACAGCACGTGGCCGCGGCACAGCAGTGCGATGACCAGACCGCTGACCACGGCATCCTGTCCGACAACGGCCTTGGAGATCTCGGTGCGCAGAGCCAGTAGGGCGGCCCGGGCGGGGTCCTGTCCGGCTCCGGGTGGTGATGCGTAACGGGTCACGACTGGCTGACCTGCCTTTCGATGTCGTCGAGTGCCTGGGCGAGATGGACAAGGTCGGCATCGGTGTCCGGCGGCGGACCGAACAGGATGCGCTGAACGGTCCGGTCATCGGTGTGCCGGCGCTGGCTCACCGCCCGGACGATCGCGGGCTCCGACGCATGGGGCCCGAGTCCGAGGCGGGGGATCAACCGGGTCAGCGTCGCGGTGCGCAGGGCCGATGCGGCCTGGCCCCGGGCCCGGCGCGCCCGATAGAGGCGGGCCCGTCCCTCGACCGTCTCCGATGCCCGCACCACCACCGGAAGCCGTTCTGCGACAAGCGGCCCCAATCGCCGTCCCCGCCACCAGGCGGCCAGGACCGCGACCAGGATCAACTGCGCGACCACCCAGAGGAACGCTTCGGGGATCAGTTCGACGATCGTCGCGTCGGCGGACCGGTCACCCTGCAGGCGCTGGGGTGCGTACCAGATGAGCAGGGCGCGATCCCCGGCGAGGTTCATCGCCAACGCCGCATTGCCCTCCTTGAGCAACGAACCGTTGGTCATGAAATCGGCCGTCCCCACCACGGTGACGGTGCGGTCATCGGACCGGTAGCGGACCAGCGCCCCGCCGTAGCAGCGGATCACCCGTTCCGCACCGGCCCGCTCGTAGATATCGCCGGTCTCGATCTGGGCGACGCCGGCCCGATTCGCCTCGCGCAGGGTGCAATCCGGCTCCCCGCTGGGCAGGCCCTCCCGGCTCAGCTTGATCCCGGGTGCCAGGACTTCACGGCTGCGGACCGTCGGCTCGACGAGAAGTCGGTCGCCGGGAACCGATGCCAGGCGGTCCAGCAGTTCGTCCCCGCGGGTGTTGGCCGTCTGGGCCATCAGCAGCAGGCTGTCCGGGCGGGCGGCGCGTTCCACGTCGTCAACGCTCTGGGCGACCACCACCTCGACCCCGCGTTCCCGCAGCAGCGTCACCAACGCGTGCGCACCGCCGGGCGAGGTGGCGCCGGGGTCCATTCGGCCGCCGAGCCGCGGTGCGGTGAGCCACGCGGTCACAACGGCGAACGCGGTGATGGCGATCAGTCCGAGGACGACCCAGCGGCCGGCCCGCAGGCGCGGTCCGGTCATCGTGCCGTCGCCCCGGTGTGATCGGTTGGGTGGCCGGCTGAGCGGGTCCGGACCCGGTCGTCGAGCCCGGCGATGAGCCGGTAGTCCGGCTCGGTGCCCGGCTGCTCACCGTAGGTCACGTCGTCGAATGCGGCGGCCGCCGCCGCGAGGTCGGCGGCGAATCCGGGCAGCGCCCGGCCGGCGTCGTCGCAGAGTTCGCCGGCGGTGCGCCCGGGAACGGGGTCGAGGACCCCGTCCTCTTCGAGCTGGCGGCCGATGGCGCGCAGCCGCTGCCTGATCGCCGTCGCCCAGTCTCCCTGAGCGGCAGAGTGTTCGGCGCGCGCGCGGTGATCCGCGGCGCTCAGCGTCCGGCTTCCGTACAGCTGCGCGACGCCCCGTCCACCCATGGTGCGGCGGGCGATTCGGACGGCGACGATCACGGCCGCCGTCAACAGCATTCCCAGCACCACGATGGTGAACCATCCGCCGGGAAGGCCCGCTCCGGCCTGCATCAGTCGGAACATCAGGTCGTTGACCCACTCGGCGATCCGGTCGTTCAGCGAGGCCCGCGGATAGACCGGCTTGGCGAGTTCGCGCTGGGCGGCCTCGTAGGCGGCCTCTCGGTCGATATCGATGGCGGGCATGTCTGGTGGTGTCAGCGGGACAGCCAGAGGGTGTCGGGGTCGATACCGTGCGCCGGTGCGCTTTGCAGCACGAAATCGAATGCCTCCGAACGGATGCGGGCGTCGACGTAGAGCAAGACGACCACTCCGGCGGTGAACGGGGTGGTGATGATTTGGCCGATCGCCTGGCCGATCGTGACGACCGTCATCTGCAGCAGCGACGGAGCCTCGGGTCCGCCGTCGACGGACACCACCTGACCCACGATGTCGAAGGGCACCGAGACGGCTCCGGCCACCAGGACCGCGACGATGGAGGCCAGCAGCCGGATTCCGAAGATGCGCCAGAATTGCGGACGGGCCAGCGCCACCGATCGCCCGATCGAGGCGGTCACGGATTTGCGCTCGAGCACGATCGCCATCGGTGCCAGCGACAACAGGGTGAACAGCGCGGCCAGGGCGGCGATCAGCAGCAACACCAGGGGAAAGCCCACCACTGCGGCCATCGCGCCGTCAACTGTCCTGGCCACCACGGCGATCGTCGCGACCACTGCGGCAATCAACACCACCACCGCGAGGATTTCCAGCAGGGTCAGCGCGATCAGGGCCGGCAGCCGGTCCCGAACCCGCTGCCATGCCTGACCGACGGTGATCGGGATGCCCTGGACCGCGCGTGCGACGACGACGGTGAGCATCCCGGAGAGCAGGATGGTGGCGAGAACCGCGGCTGTCGCACCGGTCAGGACCCCCGCCAGCATCCCGACATCGCTGGCGGCCGGCGGTGCGCTGTGCCCGATGAGCAGTCCCAGTGCCGACGTGATCAGCACGACGCCGGTGGTCATGCCGAGGGTGGCCCTGGGGTTGGCCCGGACGTAGGCCACCGCGCCGTTGAAGATGTCGCTCAGCGACAGCGGGCGCAGCGGGATGATTCCCGGCTTCCACGGGGTCCCGCCGGGATAGCTGGGCTGCGGATAGCCGGGCCCGGGATGGCCGTAACCGGGCGGGGGATACCCCTGATTCCCCGGATGGCCGGGGTTTCCCGGGTAACCCGGGTAACCCGGGTAGCCGGGGATCGGGGGTGAGACCGGATAGGGCGGGGGGTACCCGTACCCGCCGAATTGCGATTGACCAGGCCAACCGGGCGGCGGTCCGAACGGACCGGGGGGCGGCGCGGTCACCGGTTTGCGCCACCGGATTCGTTGCTCACCAACTCATCCTGTCGATCGGTGAGGCATTTCTCAAACCCGTCGTCTCCGGACCCTCCGCCACGCGTAGCGTTGTCGACATGGCGGACATGAAAGATCGGCTGAGGTCTGATCTCACCCAGGCGATGAAAAACCAGGACAAGCTGCGGACCGCGACGCTGCGCATGTTGTTGGCCGCGATCCAGACCGAGGAGGTTTCCGGCAAACAGGCCCGGGACCTCACCGACGAGGATGTACTGAAAGTTCTGGCCCGTGAGGCGAAAAAACGCACCGAGTCCGCAGAGATCTACACCCAGAACGGGCGCGGCGAACTGGCGGCCGAGGAGCACGCCGAGGGCCGGATCATCGAGGAGTACCTGCCCACCCCGCTCACCGACGCCGAGGTCGCCGATGTGGTGGACACCGCGATCGCCGAGGTCGCCGAGCAGATCGGCGAGCGGCCCTCGGCCAAACAGATGGGCTTGGTGATGAAGGTCGCCACGGCGATCGCCGGCGGCAAGGCCGACGGGTCGCGGCTGTCCGCGGCGGCACGCGACCGGTTGTAGCCGGGGTCAGTTCAGCGGGTGCCGAAGCGAACTGTCGCCGGCACCCCAGGACCGCATCAGGTGAGTGGCCAGCCGGTCCTCCATCACGGCGAAGGCCCGCATCCCGAAGACCACATCGACTGCCAGATCGGGCTCGCGCCCGACGAGATCGCCGACCACGTCGGTGCGGATCGCCTCCTCGTGCATCGCTGCGGCGGCCGCATGCCCCCGGTAGAAATCCCGGCACGGGTCCGGGGCGTTCAGCCGGTCCAGGGCCGCCAGCATCCGGCGGGATCCCGGGGATGCGGTGATCTCGGTCGCCGCGAAATGCCCCACCGCGGCGCCCCGATGCCGACGGTGCAGGCCGAACAGTGACATCAGATTCACCACTGTCAGCGCCTCGGCGGGCACCAGGTCGAGATAGGCCAGGTAGCCCGGGTCGAGGTCGGCGGCGACCATCAACTCGGCGAAAAGCTGCTGGCGCACCTTGTCGCCGCGCCCGGCGCCGAACTCGTCGAACTCCACCGCGGCGAACGAAGCCTTGGCCTGGCCGTTCAGCCGCGGCAGGGCCCAGGCATGCGGGTCGCCCTCCTTGAGGTGGTAAAGCGAGCGGTGCACGAAATACTCCCGCACCTGCTGCCAGGTGCCGCGGGTGCGCAGGTGTCCGGACGGGCTGGAGCCGGCAACCGGGTCGCCCAGCAATCGGTCCATTTCCCCGTCGATGGTTTCGGGGCCACCCCGGTCGCCCACCGCCCGGTGAACGGCGGCGAGGAACGCGTCCTCGAGTCGCGCCCGCAGGTGCAGCAGACCGGGGCTCCACTCCCAATCCGGATCGACCCCGGCAAACCCGCGGTAGTGCAGTTCGTAGCAGACGCAGAGGGTCAGTTGGACGTCGATACCGAACGGATCGCAGTCCGCGACCGACGCCTCGATCCGGTCCAGCCGCGATCTCGGCACGCGTTCGGTCAGGAGGTTGACCACGGCCAGCGACAGCGGTCCTCGGGCCGTGGGAAGCGCAGGCTCAAGGGCGGTGGAGGCGAGGGTCACGCCGGTCCTCTTCCCGAATCGGCCGGCGGCTAAACCCGGGGGCGTCGGCAGCCACCGCGGCAGTGGACCTCAGCGGTACGGTAGAGACGGGACTTCCGGGAGCGAGGGGCGTGTGATGGACGTTGACGTGATCGTCGTCGGTGCCGGACTGGCCGGTCTGGTCGCCACCCATGAACTGACCAGCCGCGGCAAGAAGGTCGCGCTGGTCGATCAGGAGAACGCGGCCAATCTCGGCGGCCAGGCGTTCTGGTCATTCGGCGGTCTGTTCCTGGTGGACAGTCCCGAGCAGCGCCGGATGGGCGTCAAGGACTCCGTCGACCTGGCTTGGAGCGACTGGCGGGGCAGCGCGGGATTCGACCGTCTCGATGACGAGGATGCGTTCGCGGTCCAGTGGGCCCGGGCCTACGTCGAGTTCGCAGCCGGAGAGAAGCGGTCGTGGCTGCACGGTCACGGCATCACATTCCTGCCGACGGTGGGCTGGGCTGAGCGCGGCGACCTGCGGGCCGACGGGCACGGCAACTCGGTGCCCCGGTTCCACGTCGCCTGGGGAACCGGCACCGGCGTGGTCAAACCGTTCGTGGACTCCGCACTCGCCGCGGTCGGCCGCGGGCTGGTGAGACTGCATCACCGCCACCGCGTTGACGAACTTCTCATGACCGATGGCGCGGTCACCGGCGTGCGGGGGATGGTGCTGGCCCCCGATGATGCTCCGCGGGGCGCGCCGTCGAGCCGGGACACAGTGGGCGACTTCGAATTACGCGCCCAGGCCGTCATCATCACAACCGGCGGTATCGGCGGCAATCACGATATCGTCCGACGCTCCTGGCCGGCACGGATGGGCACGCCGCCGCGGTCGATGGTCACCGGGGTACCCGCCTACGTTGACGGCCGGATGCTCGATATCGCCGCCGGCAGCGGGGTCCGATTGGTCAACCGCGACCGGATGTGGCACTACACCGAGGGTGTGCAGAACTGGGACCCGATCTGGCCGCAGCATGCCATCCGCATCCTGCCCGGGCCGTCATCGATGTGGTTCGACGCCCTGGGTCGGCGGCTGCCGGCGCCCTATCTGCCGGGCTACGACACCTTGGGTACGTTGCGCTACCTGCGCACCAATCCTGAGATCGCCGGCTACGACCACAGCTGGTTCATCCTGACCCAGAAGATCATCGAGAAGGAGTTCGCCCTCTCCGGTTCCGAACAGAACCCCGACATCACCAACTCCGATCGGGTCGGGATGCTGCGGGAGCGCCTGATGAGCAAGGGCGCACCCGCCCCGGTGGAGGCCTTCAAATCCCGTGGCGCTGACTTCGTGGTGGCCGACACCCTCGACGAACTCGTCGCCATGATGAACAAGCTCACCGACGAGCCGCTGCTGGACCCGCAGGGGATCCGCGATCAGATCGAGGCGCGGGACCGTCAGATCGCCAACCCGTACTCCAAAGATGCTCAGGTGCAGGGCATCCGGAATTCCCGACGCTATCTGGGTGACCGGATCGCCCGAACCGCCGCCCCGCACCGCATCCTGGACCCGGACGCCGGTCCGCTGATCGGGGTCAAACTGCACATCCTGACCCGCAAGACCCTCGGCGGCATCCAAACCGACCTGTTCTCCCGGGCACTCGGTGCCGACTGCACCCCGATCGACGGCCTGTACGCGGCCGGGGAGGTTGCCGGCTTCGGCGGCGGCGGGGTGCACGGCTACAACGCACTGGAGGGCACCTTCCTGGGCGGCTGTCTGTTCTCCGGCCGCGCCGCCGGTCGGCACGCCGCCGCGGCCCTGTAGCAGATGGGGGGAAGGAAGAGATGACCGCAACAAGCCGGACCTCGGTCAAGGTGCTGGTGACGGTGACCTACCTGGTGATGATCGCGGTGAACTATCTCGCCAATTCGCTTCCGCTGAACGGCAAGCGCACCGGTGACGTCTCCAGCGCCTATCCGAATCTGTTCACCCCGGCCGGTGTGACGTTCTCCATCTGGGGAGTGATCTACCTCTTGCTCGGTGCACACGTTCTTTACCAGTGGGGCCTGCTCCGGGACGGGCCGGAGTCGGCGGCGCAGGCGGCGCTGCTCAATCGGGTCGGGGTGTTGTTCTCGGTCTCATCGGTGGCCAACACCGCATGGGTGTTCGCATGGCACTACGGTCTGATCCCGCTGTCAGCGGTGCTGATCGTGGTGATTCTGGTCTGTCTGGCGCTGATCGTCACCACGGTCCGCGGGGCGAAACCTGCTGGGCGCCAGTACTGGTTGGTCGGTGTGCCGTTCAGCGTCTACTTCGGCTGGACCACCGTGGCGGTGGTCGCCAACATGACCGTGCTGCTGGTCAGCCGCAAGTGGGACGGTTTCGGTCTGGCGGAGTCCACCTGGGCGGTGATCATGGTGCTCGTCGCGATGGCGATCGGCACCCTCACCATGCTCCGCAACCGGGATATCGCCTACGGTCTCGTCCTGATCTGGGCGTTCGCCGGAATCCTGCTGCGGCAGACCTCAGCGACCGGACTCGACGGCCGCTATCCGGGCATCATCGCCACGGCGATCGCGTCGCTGCTCGTCTTCGTCGTCGCCGTGATCGTCATTGCGCGGGGTCGGCAGACAAAGGTCAGCTGAGACCGGTCGCGCACCTCGCCGCACGCGTCCAGTCGGGAGGCCCAGTTCCTGATTCGATCCGATGTCCCATGGCTCCGACGTGGTCCCGTCGACAGACTTGTCTCAGGGAGATCGGTGTCCGCGCCGGCTGAATGGGGAGTCGGCTATCGGCGTCGGGGATGGGAGTTGTCAGCGTGTCCATCAGGCGACGGTCCATCGTCACCACCGCTGCGGTGGCGGTCCTGTCGACCGGCTGTGCCGGTGAATACGGCGGTGACTTCACCCAGGCTCCGCCACCGACCCGCTACAGCACCGTGACAGTGCCGTCGACGCCGACCCCGCCGGACAGCGCGCCGCAGTTCTACCGCGGGCAGATACGGGGTGACGGAGTCTTCTCCGTGGCGGGCGGAATGTCCGGGATCACGGGGGTCGACGGTCGAATTCCGCCGGGCAGGTACCGCGTCGAGTTACTCCCGGACGCCGCTGAGGGCTCCTGGATGCGTTGCAGGAGCGTTCCCTGTGGGCCGGCCAACCCCAACGCCGCCATAGTGGCGACGACCCTGACCGGACCGGGTTCCTCCAACGTCCTCGACATCGACGCCGACGATGTTGCGGTGTGGTTCTCCGAGGTCAGCCTCACCCCGATGAATTGACTTTTCGCAGTCGGGGTGGCGGGATTCGAACCCACGACCTCTTCGTCCCGAACGAAGCACGCTACCAAGCTGCGCCACACCCCGCGTGAAGCATCGACAGCCTATCGCACCGTCGCGCCCCGAAGCCAAACGACCTCAGGGGGCGATCGACGCGGTCGGCGTCGGCCAGGAACAGGAGTTCTCGAAGCCGATCAGGGCATCGGTGTAGGCACCCGGACTCAGATCGTTGGCCGCCAGCCAGGTGTCGTCGAAATAGGTGTCGGAGTAGCGGTCGCCGCTGTCGCAGATCAGTGTGACCACCGATCCACTGACACCGGCCGCCACCATCTCGGCCAGCAGGCCGAACGCCCCCCAGACGTTGGTTCCGGTGGACGGTCCCACCCTGCGGCCGAGCACCCGGGATACGTGATGGGCCGCCGCGACCGACGCGGCGTCGGGAACGCGGTCCATCCGGTCGATCACGGTGGCCAGAAACGATGGCTCAACCCACGGTCGGCCGATGCCCTCGATACGCGACGAGGCACCGGTATTCACTGCGCAGCGGCCCTCGGCGTAGGCGGGGAAGAAGGCGGAGTTCTCCGGGTCGACCACGCAGAGGCGGGTCGGGTAGCCGCGGTAGCGGATGAAGCGGCCAAGGGTTGCGCTGGTGCCGCCGGTACCGGCGCCGACCACGATCCAGGATGGAACCGGATGCTTCTCGGCCTGCATCTGGCCGAAGATCGACTCGGCGATGTTGTTGTTCCCGCGCCAGTCGGTCGCCCGTTCGGCGTTGGTGAACTGGTCCAGGAAATGTCCACCGGTCTGCTCGGCCACCAGGTGCGCCTCGGCGTTGACGCCAGTCGCGCTCGCCGCGAAATGACAACGTCCACCGTATTTTTCGATCAAGGAGACTTTGGATCGGCTGGTCGATGCCGGCATCACCGCGATGAACGGAAGGCCCAGCAGATCGGCGAAATACGCTTCGGAGACCGCCGTCGAACCCGAGGACGCCTCGACCACGGGGGTTCCTTCGGTGATCCACCCGTTGCACAACCCGTACAGGAACAACGAGCGGGCCAGCCGGTGCTTGAGGCTACCGGTGATGTGGGTGGACTCGTCTTTGAGATACAGCGCCACGTCGACCGTCGCCGACCAGGCCGACGGCAGCGGATAGCGCAGCAGATGGGTGTCGGCGCTGCGACGGGCATCGGCCTGGAGCAGCCGGATGGCTTCGTCGACCCACCCACGGGGCGCGTTACGGGTGGCGGCTGTCACAGCAGCGCTAGTGGACCGAGGCCGTCGGGCTGGAACGCAGCATGTTGACGGTGTGGTCACGACCGCCGGTGGGTGCGGCCACCAGGGTGAGCAGGGTCGCTTCCGGCCGGCAGAAGAATCGGAACGGGGCGAACGGAGAGGTGCCGATGCCCGCGGAGACATGCAGGGCGGTCTGCGCTCCCCAGTTCGAGGCGCCCTTGACCCGTGACCGGTCGATATCGCAGTTGGTCACCAGCGCGCCGTAGAACGGCAGGCACAGTTGCCCACCGTGGGTGTGGCCGGCCAACACCAGCTGATAGCCGTCGGCGGCGAACCGGTCCAATACCCGGGTGTAGGGGGCGTGGGTGACGCCCAGGCTCAGGTTCGCGACGGGGCTGGGTGGCCCCGCGACGGTGTCGTACCGGTCGCGGCCCAGGTGCGGGTCATCGACGCCGGCTGCGGCCACTGTCAGGCCCGCGACCTCCAGGTCGCGCCGGCTGTGGGTCAGATCAAGCCAACCGCGTTCGTTGAACGCCGCACGCAGGTCCTGCCACGGCAGCGGCCGGCCGTGCGACCGGTGGTCGGCGTCGGTGAGGTACTTGGCCGGATTCTTCAGCTTCGGGGCGAAGTAGTCATTGCTGCCGAACACGAACAACCCGGGAACCGACAGCAGATCTCCGAGCGCCTGCACCACCGCGGGCACCGCTTTCGGATGTGACAGGTTGTCGCCGGTGTTGACGACCAGGTCCGGTTCCCAGCGGGCCAGCTCGCGTAGCCAGTCCTGTTTGTGGCGTTGTGCCGGGCGCATGTGAATATCGCTGAGGTGCAGCACCCGAAGCGGGGTGGACCCGGGCGTCAGAACCGGCATGGTCACCTCGCGCACGACGAACGCGTTGCGTTCGATGGCGGTGGCGTAGCCGACCGCGAGGGCGGCGGTGCCTACCGCCGCGGCGGCGGAGGTTCTCAAGGCGAAAGCGGCCATAGCACGCAGACTACTGCCAGTCGCCAGACCGAAGGAGGGTCACGGAGGCGGTGGCGGTGGCGGTGGCGGTGGGGGCGCCGCCTCCGGCGGGGGCGGGGG
>LFFF01000005.1 GCA_001510415.1 Actinobacteria bacterium casp-actino6
GACCGGGCGGGCAGCCAACACCGCCGCCGCCCCGGCCGCCACGGCGGCGGGGGCGAAGTCGTGGCCGTCGGAACGGGCTCCGGGCAGCGCCAGGAACAGCCCGCCGGGCGTGACCGCCCTGGAGTCGAACTCCACGGTTCCGGTGACGCGGGTCGACTCCGCCTCCTCGGCGCCGATATCGGACAGTCGGCCGCCGACGATCTCGGCGATCCGTGCCACCGTCAGGTCGATCACCGGGCCATCCTCTCCAACGCGTGCGCCAGTTCATCGCGGTCGTCGAACGGCCGGGTCTGCCCGCCGCCGGTCTGACCGGTCTCGTGCCCCTTACCGGCGATCACCACCACATCGCCGCGGCGCGCCCAGCCGACCGCGTACTCGATCGCGGCACGCCGATCACCGATCTCGATGACCTCGTGGCCGCTGCGATCACCGGCGCTCGCCGCCGCACCGGCCAGGATGGCCGCCCGGATCGTCGCCGGATCCTCGTCGCGCGGATTGTCGTCGGTGATGACCACCAGGTCGGCCAGTTCGGCGGCGACCCGGCCCATCGGCTCCCGTTTACCCGGATCACGGTTACCACCGGCGCCGAACACCACGGCCAGCCGCCCGTCCGGCCGCCGAAGGGTTTCCAGCACCGCCCGCAGCGCGCCGGGTTTGTGTGCGTAGTCGACGACGGCGAGGAAGTCCTGGCCGCGGTCGATCAACTCGAGGCGACCGGGGACGGTGGCGCTGCGCAGCCCCGGCGACGCCTGCTCCGGGGAGACCCCGATACCGTCCAGCATGGCCAGGGCCAGCAACGCATTGGCGACGTTGTAGCGACCGGGCAGCCCGATGCGCAGCCGGTGGTGCACTCCCGCCGGATCGACTGCGGTGAACTCCTGCAGTCCGCTGTCCAGAACGACGACGTCCTGCACCCCCCAGTCCGCCCGCTGGCCCTGCGCACTGACCGTCACCGGGTCGGCGGCCCGTTGGGACATCCGCCGGCCGGCGTCATCATCGACGCAGACCACCGCGGACCGCGCGTGCACCGGCGAGACGGGGTCGAACAACTTCGCCTTGGCCTCGAAGTAGGCCTCCATGGTGGGGTGGAAGTCCAGGTGGTCACGGGACAGATTGGTGAAACCGCCTATCGCGAAACGGATTCCGTCCACCCTGCCGAGTTCGAGAGCATGACTGGACACCTCCATCACCACGGTGTCCACGCCCCGTTCCACCATCACCGCCAGCAGTGCCTGAAGCGCCGGCGCCTCCGGTGTGGTCAGCGCGCTGGGCACCTCGACCCCGGCGATCCTGACCCCGACGGTTCCGATCATGCCGGCGACCCGACCCGCCGACCGCAGCCCGGACTCGATCAAGTGCGCCGCGGTGGTCTTGCCGGAGGTACCGGTCACGCCCAGCACCACCACCCGATCCGACGGATGGCCGTAGACGTCGGCGGCCAGCGCACCGAGCACTGAACGCGGTGCCGGATGCACCAGCACCGGTACCGGGGCAGGTTCGCCCAGACGTCGGTGGATGGCCGCGGCACCGTCGGCGTCGGTGATGACCGCCACCGCGCCGCCCTCGATCGCCGCGGTGGCGAACTGGGCTCCGTGCGCCGAACCACCGGGCAACGCGGCGAACAGGTCACCCGGCGCCGCCTCCTGGGCCCGCAGTGTGACCCCGCTGATGCGGACATCGGGGACCTCGGCGCCATCCGCCGCAACGGCATTCACCCGCGTCGACAGCGACCGGAGAGACATACCGGGGGTGTTGCGTGGGCGAAGGACACTGGTCACCGCTGGTCACCTCCTCCGCTGCCCGGCCGCAGTCCAGATGACATCGGCTGCCCGATCGGCTAGTCACCCTACCGAGAACTGCGGGCGTCAGGTCACCTGCAGCGTCAGCGGCGGTCCCGGGTCGGGCGAGAGGGGCACGTTCTCGCGCTGCATCAGCCAGGCGGCGATGTTGTGGAACAACGGCGCTGCCGAGTGCCCGGGCGTGCCGTCCGCATTGCGCACCGGTGCGTTCATCATGATCCCGATCACATAGCGCGGATCGTCGACCGGCGCCATCCCGGCGAAGGTGATCCAGTACACGTCGTCGTAGTAGCACCCGCAGGCCGGATTGATCTGCTGGGCGGTGCCGGTCTTACCGGCCACCTGATATCCCTCGACCGCCGCGGCCGGACCAGTGCCCTGCTGTGCGCCCATCGGGTCGCGCTGCACGACGGCCCGGAACATATTGCGAACGGTGCGAGCGGTATCCGGGGAGACCACCTGGATCCCGGACGGCTGTTGCTCCTCCGTGCGGGTTCCATCTGGGGCGATGGTCGCCTTCACGATGCGCGGCGGGATTCGCACACCGTCATTGGCGATGGCCTGGTACATGCCCGTCATCTGCAGCAGGGTCATCGAAAGCCCCTGTCCGATAGGCAGATTGGAGAACGTGCTGCCTGACCACTGATCGATGGGCGGGACGATTCCGGCACTCTCCCCCGGGAGCCCGACGTTCGTTCGCTGACCAAGTCCGAATTTGCCGAGCATCTCGTAGAACCGCTGCGGACCTACCCGTTGGGCGAGCATTAGCGTGCCGACGTTGGATGACTTGCCGAATACCCCGGTGGTGGTCAACGGCAGGACGCCATGGCTCCAGGCGTCCTTGATGCTGACACCGCCCATCCCGATCGAACCGGGGACGCTGAGCACCTCGTCGGGGTTGGACTGCCGGTCCTCGATCACCGCCGAGGCGATGACGAGCTTGTTCACCGACCCGGGTTCGAAGGGCGAGGTCACCGGCAGGTTGCCGATCTGCCGGTCGGACTGGCGGCCGATGTCCTGGCTGGGATCGAAGGTGTTGTCATTCGACATCGCGAGCACTTCACCGGTCTTGGCGTCGAGAACCACCGCAGAGACGTCGCGTGCGCCGGAGGCGTTCTCGGCCAGCTGGACCTGCTGCTGGACGTAGAACTGGATGTCATCGTCGAGGGTGAGCTGCACCGTGGATCCGTTGACCGCCCGGTGCCGGTTGCGATAACTACCCGGGATCACCACCCCATCGGAGCCGCGATCGTAGGTGATCGACCCGTCGGACCCGGCCAGCACCGAGTCCATCGAATCCTCCAGGCCGAGCAGCCCGTGACCGTCCCAGTCGATCCCGCCGACCACATTGGCGGCCAGCGATCCGCCGGGGTACTGCCGCAGGTCCTGACGCTCGGCACCCACCTCCGGGAACTTCTTGGTGATCGCGTCGGCGATAGCGGGATCCACGGCACGGGCCAGATAGACGAAGGTCTCGTTGCCGCGCAGCTTCTTGAGCACGGTGGCGTAGTCCGGCTTGTTGTCGAGCTTGGCCGCAACTGCTCTGGCGATATCGACGAGCCGCTGGTCAGGATCCGGGGCGCTCGACGACGTCTGCTTGGCCTCGACCAATTCCTTACGGATCTTTGCCGGCTGGAAGGTCAGGGCTCGGGCCTCGGTGGTGAAGGCAAGCTTGTCGAAGTTGCGGTCGACGATGGCCCCTCGGACCGCTTGCTCGACGTCGGTGACCTTCAACTGGCCGGCCGCCTGCGCACGCAGTCCGGCCGCACTGGGCACCTGCAGGTTGAACAGCTGCGCCGCGGCGACCAGCAGTGCCAGCACGATCACCGCATTGCCGACCCGGTAGCGGTAGACGAAGGACGAACGGTCCGGCCCGGTCTCGGTCACTGTCCGGACGCGACGGGCGTTGGCGGCCCGACCATGACCGGCCGGTGCCGGTTGGGCCGGGCCCGGCACAACCCCGGATTTGGCGACCCGGGTACTGCCGGCCCGGCGCTGCCAGCCCGCGGTTGGCCCCGACCCTGGTTTACCGACGCGGCTCAATGGGCCACTCCCACGGGAGCGACCTCAGAAGCAACATCAGTCACAGGAGGCACAAGAGCAACTGTAGGTACCGGGGCTCCCGCTGCTACGGCAGGCGGAATCACCAGCGTGTCGCCGAGCGGTGGCGGAAGCAGTGGCAGGGTCTGCGGACCGGTTGGCGCCGCTCCCGGCAGCGGTGCCGGACCGGGTAGCGCCACTCCCGGCAGCGGCGCCGGATCGGGTAGCGCCACTCCCGGCAGCGGCGCCGGATCGGGTAGCGCCATTCCCGGCAACGGCGCCGGACCGCCGAGCGGGGCGTGCTGGTTGGTGTCGGTGGCCGACGGGACAAGTCCCGGGACTTCCGGAGCGGAACCCGGAAGCCTGCCCGCCAGCGATGGGGGCAGCCGCACCGGCACCTCCCCGGTGGCGCCCGGAGCGAGCAACGACGGGACCGGCGGCGGTTTGGGGGTCGCGGGCTTGGGGCCGGGCGGCAGCAGCTCGGGCAGCTTCGTGTTCAGCGGAGGCGGCGGAACCCCCTCGGCGGGCTTGGGCTGACCGATGACCACCCAGTTGCCGCCCGGATCCTGGACCAGGTGGGCGGTGTCCTTCGACGGGATCATGCCGAGTTCACGGGCCGCGTCGGCCAGGGCGGGTGCCGACTGGGCCTCGAGGACGTCGCGCTCGAGGGCTTCCTTCTGCTGGGTGAGCGCATCGTTGAGTTCACGGGCGTTGCCCAGTTGGTAGGACCGCTGGGCGGCATCGGTGGACAGCCACAGCGTTATTGCCAGTCCGATCGCCAGGGATCCGATGACCAGCACCACAAACGGAATCCTCGCCAGCAACGCCTGGGGCCGCAGTTCGAGAGTCGCGAGTGTGGCCAGCAGCCGCTCCCGCAGCGGCGGCCGGACTACTTTGGGCGCCTTGGCCTTACGTGCCTTGGCTCGCGCCTTGGCCTGGCTGGTGGTCTTGGCGCGGGCCGGGCGATCGGCGGGCCGAGGGGTCGGTGCCGTCTGCGGGCCCGGACGGGGACCGCGTGGCTCATGGGGACGCCGGGTCCGGGTACCGGCTCGCGGGCGGCTGTCGCGTGTCGGGCCGTCACCGGTGCGACGTGTGCGCGTCGCGCCGTCCGAACCGCGTCGGCGGACCGTCGCGGCGGCGTCCGGCGCGGCCTGCTTCCTGGAATCCCCCGCGCGACTGGCCGGCTTTCGGGAAACCTTCATCCGATGTCCTCTCCGTGCGCACGTTCGATGGCCCGCAGCCGAACCGGGGCGCTACGCGGGTTGCGGCCGATCTCACCGGCGTCCGGGCGCTCGGCACCGCGGGTAAGCGTGCCGAACTCCGGTCCGTAGCCGGGCAACTCCACCGGCAAACCTGCCGGCGTCCGCGACGCCGTCGCCGCGGCGAAGGCCGTCTTGACGATCCTGTCCTCGAGTGACTGATAAGCCATCACGACGATGCGACCGCCGGGACGAAGCGCCTCCAGTGCCGCGGGCAGCGCCGCCGTCAGCGATTCGAGTTCGGCATTGACCGCGATCCGTAACGCCTGGAAGGTGCGCTTGGCCGGATGGCCGCCGGTGCGCCGGGCCGGCACCGGAATCGCGTCATAGAGCGTCTCGACGAGTTCGCCGGTGCGGGTGAACGGCCTGTCCACGCGACGTTCGACGATGAAGCCGGCAATCCGGGGGGCGAATTTCTCTTCACCGAAGCGGCGCAGGATATCGGTGAGTCGTCGACGGTCGTAGGTGTTGAGGATCTCGGCAGCGGTGAGTTCGGCGTCCGGGTCCATCCGCATGTCCAGCGGTGCGTCCTTGGCGTAGGAAAAGCCCCGCTCCGGACGGTCCAGTTGCATCGATGACACCCCGAGGTCGAACAGCACCCCGTCCACCGAACCCGTTACCGGAAGACCACTCTCGTGCAAAGCCCCGGCGATGCCGTCATAGCGGGTTCGGACCAGGCGGACGCGGTCGCCGAATCGGGCCAGCCGGCGCCCGGCAATGCCCAGCGCGTCGGGATCGCGATCCAGACCGATCAGGCGCAGGCCGCCGAACCTGTCCAGGAACCGCTCGGAGTGGCCGCCGGCACCCAGCGTGGCATCGACGAGCACCGCGCCCGACCCATCCGGTGCGGTACGAGTCAAGGCCGGGGCGAGCAGTTCTACACAGCGATCCAGCAGTACCGGAATGTGCGGAGCCGCCGGCCGACCTTCAGCGTCCTGTCCGGCCACCAGACAACCTCCGGCTCGGGTGGACGCCCGTGCATCGAGGTCCCTGTCCGTCTCGAACCTGGCGTCGGGGAAGTACGCCAGGGTCGGTTCGGGCAGAGGCCACGCTGCACGGACGTGCCGCGGTCTGACCGCAGGCTCAGATAATGCCGCTGAGTGCGTCATCGCTGGCCGCGGAGAAATTCTCTTCGTGGGTCTGCTGATAGTCGTGCCAGGCTCGGGAGTCCCAGATCTCCAGAAAGTCCACAGCACCGATCACCACGCAGTCCTTGGTGAGCTGCGCGTAACGGCGGTGGTCGGCCGACAGCGTGATCCGGCCCTGGGAATCCGGGTGCTGCTCGTCGGTACCCGCCGCCAGGTTGCGCAGGAAGGCGCGGGCTTCGGGATTGCTCCGCGAGGTCGCCGCTGCGCGTCGGGCCAGCTCCTCGAACTGCGCCCGAGGGTAGACGGCAAGACTGTGGTCTTGGCTCTTGGTGACCATCAGCCCTCCTGCCAGCGCGTCCCGGAACTTCGCCGGCAGCGTCAGCCGGCCCTTGTCGTCCAATTTGGGCGTATAGGTGCCTAGAAACATGCTGTGCACATCTCCTCGCCCCTCGACCCCGGGGCGCTATCACCCCGCTGCCGCCACGATACCCCACATTCCCCCACTTTGCTCCACACAGCGACCCAAAAAACGTCGATGTCGCCCAGTTCACCCCCCAATGAGCCCGCAGGGCCGACCTCCACGGCCACAGTGATCCCTAAAAGGCCTGCTAGAAACGGAGTGGGGCGACGTGGGGGAACAAAAAAGGGGCAGCCGGTTCGGCTGCCCCTCAGTGCTGGATTCGGACTGTGCTACTCGTCGAACCGCCGACGGAAACGGTCTTCCATGCGACTGGTGAACGATCCGCCTGCGCTCTTGCCCCGACGCGGACGTTCCTGCGCCGGCGCGGCACCGTTCTCACGTCCGCCCGGAATCTGCCGCCCCGTCACGGCGAACACCACACCGCCGAACATCACGATGAACCCGAGGACCGACAGCGCGGGAAACCCGCCGATCATGGTGGCCTTGATGGCCACCCCGGCGATCAGCATCGCCAAACCGAGGACGAACAGACCCGCGCCCTGCAGGCGACGCCGGGTCGAGGGTGTACGCAATGTCCCGCCACGGACGCTTGAGGCGAATTTGGGGTCCTCAGCGTAGAGAGCGCTCTCGATTTGATCGAGCATCCGCTGCTCATGATCGGAGAGTGGCATTCGTCCCTCCTTGCCGACGCCGATGTACTTCAAGTCTCCGCCGAAGACCCGACCTCGGCGGCTAACCACATGATACGAGGTGGGGATTCCCCGTACCACCCGGTTTGAACACCTGATTGTCCATCACCGGTCTCCGAAAGTGTAGCCCCGCCCCGAAGCGGGTCGACAATGGTCGCGATGACGTAAGGCGTCCGTCACGACTGCGCCGGACGGTGGCGCCCCGCCGCCATAATGGCCATGACACGAGTGACCGGGTGGCCAACGGTGATGTTGGGGGCAGTCCGGCGCGATCGACAATGGTGCGGACCGACGGCGAAGGGGGCGAGGTGTGGCGGCCTTCCTGATCGATCTGTCGCCCGCCGATATGGCGCTGCGACTCGGCGAGGCGCTCACGGTCTACGTCGATGCGATGCGCTACCCGCGCGGCACCGAGAACCAACGGGCGTCGATGTGGCTGGAGCACACCCGTCGACTCGGATGGCGGGCGGTCGCCGCGGTCGAGGCGGACACCATCGGCGCCGGACTACCGAATCCGGAACACCTGTCGGCCGCCCCCCTGCTCGGCGTGGCCTACGGATATCGGGGTGCACCGGACCAGTGGTGGCAGCAGCAGGTGCTCAGGGGCCTGCACCACGTCGGCCTCCCCCGCGATGAGATCAGCCGGTTGATGAGCGACTATTTCGAGTTGACCGAGCTACACATCCACCCCGGCGCCCAGGGCCGCGGGCTGGGTGAGGCGCTGGTCCGGCGACTGCTCAGCGGACGCGACGAAAACAATGTTCTGCTGTCCACCCCGGAGATGAACGGCGAGGCCAACCGGGCCTGGCGTTTATACCGCCGACTCGGGTTCACCGACATCATCCGGGGCTACCATTTCGCCGGCGACCCCCGGGCATTCGCGATCCTGGGACGGACGTTGCCGCTGTAGGCCGAGGAGTCTGGCACGATACCCCTCGTGTCACCACTGCACCGTTCCCACCGCACCCGCCTGCGGCTGCTGGTGATGCTGCTGCTGTTCGCGGTGCCGCTGATGTCCGGGTGCCTTCGGGTGAACGCCTCCATCACGGTGTCCCCAGACGACCTGGTGTCGGGCCAGATCGTTGCCGCCGTCAAACCCCGCAACGACAAGGACAAGGGTCCGCAGTTCGACAAGAACGTGGGCTTCAGCGACAAGATCTCGGTCTCGCCCTACGAGACGGACGGTTACGTGGGTTCGCGGGCCACCTTCACCGATGTGACCTTCGCCGAACTGCCTCAGCTGGCCAACCTCAGCAGTGATGCCACCGGCGTGGACATCTCATTGCGCCGGGCCGGCAACCTGGTGATCCTGGAGGGCCGGGTCGACCTGACCAACGTCACCGACCCGGAGGCCGACGTGACGTTCAGCGCCGTCTTCCCCGGCGAGGTGACCTCGACCAACGGCGACCGCGTCGACGGCGGCTATGTCGAATGGGATCTCCCCCCCGGCGCGGTCGCGATGATGACGGCGCAGTCGCGCTTCACCGACCCCAGCACCCGCTCCTTCACCACCGCCGCCCTGTGGCTGGCGCTGGCCGCACTGCTGACGGCCGGCGTCATCGGCACCCTGGCATGGCGCGACCGCGATCAGTCCTCGCCGCGGTTCGCCGCTGCCGAGGCGGGCGAAGAGCTCTAGGCTAGGGAACCCGGACCGATGGATTCGCAGCAAGAGAGGGGTGCCGCGCTGAGCGTGCACACAGCAGCTCCGTCGGCCGCCGAATTGGCTGGCGCCGTTACCGATCAACTTCGCGGGTATCTGGCCCACCGGCGCGCCCGCGCGGCCTACATAGGAACCGATTACGACGGACTGATCGCCTCGCTGGAGGACTTCGTGTTGCGTGGCGGCAAGCGGCTGCGCCCGGCCTTCGCCTACTGGGGCTATCGGGCGGTGACCCCGGGCCCGGAGGACCGTGTCGACGATGAGGCGCTACGGCTGTTCTCGGCGCTGGAACTGCTGCACGCCTGCGCGCTGGTGCACGACGATGTCATCGACGGCTCCGCGACCCGCCGCGGAATGCCGACGGCGCATGTGCAGTTCGCCGATCTGCACCGCGGGCGGGGCTGGCGCGGGTCCGCCGACCAGTTCGGCCTATCCGCGGCAATTCTGCTCGGCGACCTGTCCCTGGTGTGGGCCGACGACATCGTCGCGGCGGCAGACCTTCCGGACGACGGTCGGCAACGGGTGCAGCGGGTCTGGTCGGATATCCGCACCGAGGTCCTCGGCGGCCAGTACCTCGACATCGTCGCCGAATCAAGCAGCGAATACTCGATCGCCACCGCGATGAACGTCAATACCTACAAAACCGCCTCCTATACCGTCACCCGCCCGTTGCAGCTTGGCGCGGCAGCCGCCGCGGACCGACCGGACGTCCAAGCCCTCTTCGGCGGCCTCGGTACCGATCTCGGGGTGGCGTTTCAGTTACGCGATGACGTGCTGGGCGTGTTCGGCGACCCCGCCGTCACCGGAAAGCCGTCCGGCGACGACCTCCGGGCCGGCAAACGAACCGTACTGCTCGCCGAAGCTGTCGACCGGGCCGACCGGGACGACCCGGCGGGCGCCGAACTGTTGCGATCCTCGGTCGGCACCGACCTCAGCGAGGCGAAGGTTCGCCAATTGTGTTCGGTCATCGAGTCGGTGGGCGCCCTGGCCGCGGTCGAGGAGCACATCAGCATGCTGACCCGCCGGGCACTGGAGGTACTGCAGCGCGCGCCGATCAACGCGCCGGCCAGAGCCGGGTTGACCGAGCTCGCCGGATTGGCCGCCAACCGGTCGGCGTAGGCAGATGACCGCACCGACCGCCGCCGGATCAGCGCTTCCCGCCTTGCGCCGCTTCGGCGAATTCACCCGGGGCTACGACGGCAGGCCCGCGCTGTTGGGCCTGTTGGGCGCGGCCCTGATCGCGTTGGGGGGTCTGGGTGCCGGTAGCACCCGCCAACACGATCCGCTGCTGGAATCGCTGCACCTGTCGTGGCTGCGCTTCGGCCATGGCGTGGTGGTCTCCACGATCGTGCTGTGGGGCGGCGTCGCCCTCATGCTCGCGGCGTGGCTGTGGTTGGGGCGTCGCATCGTCGACGGTCGACCGGTCAGCGAGTACACCATGATCGCCACCACCGGCTTCTGGCTGGCTCCTCTTCTGCTGAGTGTTCCGCTGTTCAGCCGCGACACCTACTCGTACCTGGCCCAGGGCGCGCTGCTGCGCGATGGTTTCGACCCTTACGTCGTGGGTCCGATCGAGAATCCGAATTCCCTGCTGGACAACGTCAGTCCGATCTGGACGACCACCACCGCGCCGTACGGACCGGCCTTCATTCTGGTTGCGAAGTTCGTGACGCGGATCGTCGGCGATGACGTGGTCGCGGGGACCATGCTGCTACGGCTGTGCATGCTGCCCGGCCTCGCGCTGTTGATCTGGGCCGCACCTCGGGTGGCGCGCCATGTCGGCGCCAACGGCGCGGTGGCGCTGTGGATCTGTGTGCTCAACCCCCTGGTGATCGTTCACCTGATGGGCGGAGTGCACAACGAGATGCTGATGGTCGGGCTGATGATGGCCGGCATCGCGCTGACCTTCGCCCGCAGGCACATCGCCGGTGCCGCACTGATCGCCGTCGCCGTCGCCGTCAAGGCCACCGCGATACTCGCCTTGCCATTCATGGTGTGGGTGTGGATGCGACACCTCACCGGAAACCGGTTCCGCGCGTTCGTCATCGCCTCGGCGGCATCACTGGCCACCTTCGTCGCGGTGTTCGCGATACTGTCCGGCCTGGCCGGGGTCGGCCTCGGCTGGCTGACGGCGCTCGCCGGATCGGTGCGGATCATCAACTGGCTGACCATTCCGACGGCGCTGGCCAATCTCGCCAGCACGATCGGTGGCAGCTTCACGGCGGTCAATTTCTACGCCGTGCTGGAGGTCACCAGACTGGTCGGCATCGCGATCATCCTGGTGTCACTTCCGTTGCTGTGGTGGCGATTCCGGCACGACGACCGCGAAGCACTGCAAGGCATCGTGTGGGCCATGGTGGTGGTCGTGCTGTTCGTGCCGGCGGCGCTGCCGTGGTATTACACCTGGCCGCTTGCGGTGGTGTCGGCGCTGGCGCAGTCGCGAGCGGCGATCGCTCTGATCGCCGGCTTCTCAACCTGGATCATGGTGATCTTCAAGCCGGACGGCTCGCACGGTATGTACTCCTGGCTGCATGTGCTGCTGGCCACCGCCTGCGCGCTGGCGGCCTGGCACTCGCTGCGGCGTGCCGAGTCATGGCGGACCGGCTGACACCGGTCGGAGTCAGTACGCCATCGCCTGAGCGCGCCGCAGGATCTCGCGGGCCTGATGTGCCCGCAGGGCGTCGACCGGGCGCGCGTTGGGCACCGATTCCCGCGACCCGTCGCGAGTCACGGTGAGCGACGGGTCGGGGGTGAACAACCAGCGCAGAATCTCGTTATCGCTGTAACCGCCGTCCCGCAGCACCGCCAATAGACCGGGCAACGCCTTGACCACCTGACCCGACTCGGTCAGGAAGGCCCTCGGAACCATCGGTATGCCGTTGCGGCGCACCGCCACAAGATGGCCCTCCCGCAGGTGCTGATGGACCCTCGTCACCGGAATCCGCATCAATTCGGCCATTGTCGGCAGGTCGTAGACCGGTTCTGTCGCGTCAAGGACATCGTCACCGGCCGGAATGCTGCTCACCGGCACAGTCTAGAGAAGCTGGGCCGGGACACGCCGCCCTCATCGCCGAATCGCACGCGACGGGTCGGGCGCGGTCGCCGATCTAGGATGGGCCGGTGAGGTCGGACCCCCTCGTCGGGACAGTGCTCGACGGCCGGTACCGCGTCGATGCCGCAATCGCCACCGGCGGCATGTCAACGGTGTACCGCGGCCTCGACATCCGACTCGACCGCCCGGTCGCCCTGAAGGTGATGGACGCCCGCTACGCCCGGGATCAACAGTTCATCACCCGCTTCCAGCGCGAGGCCCGCGCGATCGCCCGGCTGAAACACCCGGGGCTCGTCGGCATCTACGACCAGGGCAACGATGCCGCCCACCCCTTCCTGGTGATGGAACTCGTCGAGGGCGGGACGCTGCGCGAGTTGCTGGCCGAACGCGGACCGATGCCGCCGCACGCGGTGGTGGCGGTGCTCCGACCGGTGCTGGGCGGGTTGGCCGTGGCGCACCGCGCCGGCCTGGTGCACCGCGATATCAAGCCGGAGAACGTGCTGATATCCGATGACGGTGAGGTCAAACTGGTGGATTTCGGCCTGGTCCGGGCCAGCGCCGAAGCCGGGATAACCTCCACCAGCGTCATCCTCGGAACCGCCGGCTACCTGTCGCCGGAGCAGGTTCTCGGCCAGCCGACCGGACCGCGCAGCGACATCTACGCAGCGGGTGTGATGACCTTCGAACTCCTCACCGGCGCAACGCCGTTCACCGGGGACAGTCCGCTCGCGGTTGCCAACCAGCGACTGGACCGGGACGTTCCGCCACCCAGTTCGCTGATTGACGGGGTTCCGCCGGAGTTGGACACGTTCATCGCCCGGGCAACCGCCCGCGACCCGGGGGCCCGGTTCGCCGACGCGACGGAGATGGACGATGCCCTGGAAGCGGTCGCCACCGAGTTGGGGCTGCCGCAATTCCGAGTTCCGGCGCCCCGGACATCAGCCCAACATGCGGCACAGCACGCCGCCACCACCGCCCACCATCACCCACCGGACGGCGGAACCCGGCAGTTCACCCCGCCACCGCAGCATCGGCGTCCCGCACCCCCGGCCGGCGATGAGACCGCCGACCAGGTTGAAACCGAATCCGCCTTCGATGAGCAGCCCGGGCCGACAAGGCAATTCGCCGGGATAGACCTCGAAGAATTCGCCTGGGCACGCCAGCGGGGCCGCCGGGCCGTGGTGCTCTGGGTGCTGGCCGTGCTCGTTATCAACGCGCTGGTGGCTGGCGGCGCATGGACGCTGGGCCTGAACATCAACGGCCTGATCGGCCGCTGAACCGCCCCTGCGCAAGGGTCAGTCGCGCAGCATTTCGGCGACTAGGAAGGCCAGCTCGAGGCTCTGCTGGGTGTTCATCCGCGGGTCGCAGGCCGTCTCGTATCGCCCGGACAGATCGGTGTCGGAGATGTCCTGTGCCCCACCGAGGCACTCGGTCACGTTCTCCCCGGTGATCTCGACGTGAATGCCGCCCGGGTGGGTGCCCAGCCCGCGGTGCACCTCGAAGAAACCCTGCACCTCGTCGACGATCCGGTCGAAGTGCCGGGTCTTGTATCCGGTGGAGGACTCATGGGTGTTGCCGTGCATCGGGTCGCACTGCCAGATCACCTGATGCCCGGTCGCCTGCACCTTCTCGATGATGGGCGGTAGTAGGTCACGAACCTTGTGGTTGCCCAGCCGGCTGACCAGGGTGAGCCGTCCCGGCTTGTTGTGCGGGTCGAGTCGTTCGACGTACTCCACGGCCAACTCGGGGGTCATCGTCGGCCCGATCTTCACCCCGATCGGGTTGGCGATCACCTCGGCGAACCCGATATGCGCGCCGTCTAGCTGTCGGGTCCGCTCGCCGATCCACACGTAGTGGGCGGACAGGTCGTACAACCGGGGTTCGCCGAACTCATCGGACAGCCGCAGCATGGCACGTTCGTAGTCCAGGACCAGCGCCTCGTGGCTGGCGTAGATCTCGGCGGTGTCGAGGTTGCGGTCGTTGACGCCGCAGGCCTCCATGAAGCGCATCCCCCGGTCGATCTCAGAAGCCAGCGCCTCGTAGCGGGCCCCGGCCGGCGAGGTGCGGACGAACTCGCGGTTCCAGTCATGCACCAGGTGCAGCGAAGCCAGGCCCGACGAGGTCAGCGCCCGCACCAGATTCATCGCCGCGCTGGCGTTCGCATAGGCGCGGACCAGACGCGACGGGTCGTGATCGCGGACCGCGGCCTCCGGGGCGAACCCGTTGACCATATCGCCGCGGTAGGACTTCAGGCCCAGGGCATCGGTATCCGATGAACGCGGCTTGGCGTACTGCCCGGCGATCCGGGCCACCTTCACCACCGGCATACTGGCCCCGTAGGTCAGCACCACCGCCATCTGGAGCAGCGTGCGGATATTGGCCCGGATGTGCGGCTCGGTGTTGTCGGCGAACGTCTCGGCGCAGTCCCCGCCCTGGAGCAGGAAGGCCTCCCCCCGCGCCACCGCGGCGAGTTGGCCGGAGAGCCGCTCGATCTCCGAGGCGACGGTGACCGGGGGCACGCTTTCGAGCACCTTGCGCATCGCCTTTGCCTGCGCGGGATCCCAGCTCGGCTGCTGGGCAGCCGGCTTGGCCAGCGCCGCGTCCAGCCGGTCCCGCAGGTCGGTCGGCAGCGGCGGCAACGCCGGCAGCTGGTCGATCGGTACGTCAACGGTCCAGTTCACGCGACCATCGTAACCGGGCCTAACCGGAGGGATGACCACCGGAGAGGTGGCCTACCTGCGCCGAAGCGCCGGGGCCGAGATCCCGGCCCGCCATCATCAGCTCGTAGCGCCGCCGGTTGTGCCGGGCGTCCACCAGGGCGTCGTGGGTGTCCTGCGGACGGGGCGGCATCCGCGGACTGCCGTGGTCCTCCCAGAGTTGGCGCAACTCCCGGGTGAACCGGGGAATCTGCGGGGGCAGGGCGGTCATCGGCCCCCACAGCTGGCACAGCGCCACATGGTCGTAGGCGCCCACCCAGGCCCACAGTTCGATCGGCTCGTCACCGTCGATATCGAGGAAGTCCTCCAGGCTTTCCCGGATCTCCCGGCGCGAGCGCCACAGCTGCGAGGCCGGGGGCGGCAGCTTGGGCAGGACATGGGTACGCACCCAGCGGCCGGCCGACTCCGGGTCGAACTCGGTGGACACCGCATAGAACTCCCGGCCATCCTCGGCGACCACGCCGATCGAGATGAGGTCGATGATCCGGCCGTTGTCGATGAACTCGGTGTCGTAGAAGTACCGCATCGCGCCGCTATCCCTCGGCCTTCGCCAGAGCCGGGCGCGCCGGTGCCGCCTGCCCCGGTGCGGGCGCGGCATGCACCTCACGATCCAGTTCGGCGTCGACCTCGGTGTCGCTCGGGAAACGCGGCTCGCCGGCGATCACGTGCTGCAGCCACAGGGTGGCCTGGACGAACGGCCGGCGCAGATAGCGCTCCCGTTCCATCGCACGATGCATTTTCCGGGGTTTGTCCTGGTAGTGCCAGCGGGCCCAGGGCGCGTGCGGCCGAGACAGCCGGATGGCGCCGACGAACAGCAATGGCGTGATGAACATGCCCAGCAGTCCGGTCCACAGCTTGCCTTTGAGTAACACCACCACCGCCAGGGCGAGGGTGAGCAGTGCCAGCACGATCACGCTCACCCTGGCCACCACCGAGTCGTCGTCCCGCCAAATGCCGATATCGAAGAATGACAGCGGGTTGAAGCCCATCACCAGAAGACCGGCCACCGCCACCGCGACGAACACCGCGTCCACCGAGGTGCGACCGTCCGCCGACCAATACACGTCCTCGAGGTGCAGAATCAGCGCGAACTCATCGAGCACCAGGGCCGCGCCGATCCCGAAAAAGATCGCAGCGGCGATGAACTGGTGCAGAGTGCCGTCCGACGCCATGGTCACCATGGCGACACCGGAGATCAGCACCAGGACCACTCCGAACACGGCGTGATGGATGTGCAGGCCACCGCCACCGCCCTCGCCTTTGGACGAGACCGAGATATTGTGCGGCTGCCACCACTTGCGCGGCCCGGACCGGTCGGCCGTCGCCCGGATATAGCGGGTGATCGAACGGGTGACGAAGAACGTCAGGCAGAACGCGATGAGACACCACATCAGCGGTTCACGCCCCGGCGCGACGACATCGAGGCGGAGGTCCCCGTAGACGACGGGGTGCGCGGCTGACGGCACGACTAGGAAACTTACGCCCATCCGGGTCCCAGCGTTGCTGCCGGATACGCTGGAAGGCGCGATGAGCAGGTTGCGGTGGCCCGGGTGGGGCAGTCTCGACGGGCTGAGCCGATCCGGCCGTCCGCCACTTCTGCTGTGGCGGCTTGCTCAGATGGTCGTCGTCATCGCCGTGGGCCATGCCTGCTGGCGGCTGTTCGGCCACATCCCCTATCGCATCGACGCCGATGTCTACCGGATGGGCGGGCAGGCCTGGCTGCAGGGCCGGCCTTTATACGCCGACGGTGCGGTATTCGCCACCCAGGGCGGGCTGGAGCTTCCGTTCACCTATCCGCCACTGGCGGCGATCGCGTTCAGTCCGCTCGCGCTGATGTCGCTGCCGGCCGCCTCGGTGGCGATCACCGCCCTCACCTGGGTGCTGCTGATGGTCTCGGTCTGGATCGTCCTGACCCGACTCGGAGTCACCGACGACTGGCGGACCGGCGCCGAACCGGCCTGGCTCCGGCGCTGCTGGCTGGCCGCCGGGATCGTCGCTCTGTCGGTGACGTCGCTCGAGCCGATTCGGGCCAACTTCTCCTTCGGCCAGGTCAACGTGATCCTGATGACCCTGGTGATCGCCGACTGCGTGCCGCGGCGCACCCCGTGGCCGCGCGGAATGCTGGTGGGACTGGCGATCGCCCTCAAACTGACCCCGGCGGTGTTCCTGCTGTATTTCGTGTTGCGCCGTGACCGTCGCGCGGTGCTGACCGCGGCGGCGTCCTTCGCGATGGCCACCGCGCTCGGATTTGTGCTGGCCCGGCAGGATTCCCGGGAGTACTGGACGACCACCGTGCGCAATACCGACCGGATCGGCAGCGCCAGCCTCAATACCAACCAGAACGCCGCAGGCGCGCTGGCCCGACTGGGGCTCAGCGAAAGCACCCATTTCGTGCTGTGGACCGCGGCCTGCCTGGCCACGCTGGCGCTGACGGTCTGGGCGGTACGCCGGGCACTGGCGGCGGATGAGCCGACGCTGGCACTGATCTGCGTGGCATTGTTCGGCCTGGTGGTCTCGCCGGTGTCGTGGTCGCACCACTGGGTGTGGGCGCTACCGGCGATCCTGGTGACCGCGATCGTGGCCTACCAGCGCCGTGCGGGCGCATTGGCGGCCGTCAGCGCCGCCGGGCTGGCATTGATGCTGTGGCCACCCATCGCACTGCTCCCCGAACATCAGGAGGCCGACGCCGCATGGTGGCGTCAGCTGATCGGAATGTCCTACGTCTGGTGGGCGCTGGCGGTCATCGCAGTGACGGGGCTGACCTCGGCCTCCCGCGCGGCTAGCCCGCCGCGCTCTTCGGAATCCGCGCCGAGGGTTGACCTGCTCCGCCCGGTGTGACGGCCGTGGCATCCGGACCTGTGGTTTTCACCGTCGCGGCGTAGATGTCGACGTACTCCTGACCGGACAGTTCCATCAGTTCGTACATCACCTCATCGATGACGGCCCGTTCGATGAACCGGTTGCCCGACATGCCGTCGAAGCGGGAGAAGTCCATCGGTTTGCCGAACCGGACCGTCACCCGGCCGAACCGCCACATCTTCGACCCCGGCGGGTTGACGACATCGGTTCCGATCATGGCGACTGGAATCACTGGAACACCAGTCTCAAGAGCCAGTCGGGCCAGCCCGCTCTTGCCCTTGTACAACCGGCCGTCCGGGGAACGGGTGCCCTCCGGGTACATGCCGAGCAGTTTGCCCGCGCCCAGAATGCGCTGCGCGGTCTCCAACGCGCCCTGGGCCGCATCGGCGTTGGTGCGGTCGATCGGCACCTGGCCGGCGACGGTGTAGAACCAACGGTTGAAGGCACCCTTCAGGCCCTTACCGGTGAAGTACTCGGCCTTGGCCAAAAAGGTGATGCGGCGTCGCACGACCAGTGGGAGGAAGAAGCTGTCGGCCACCGCCAAGTGATTACTGGCCAGAATAGCCGGTCCGGAGTGCGGAACGTGTTCCAGGCCTTCGACTTTCGGACGCCCGAGGAAGCTCAGGAGCGGGCCCATGAAGATGTACTTGAACAACCAGTACCACATAGACCCTCCCTCGCCGGCTCACGCGTGGGCGTTCGCTTCCCGGTCACTGTACCCAGCGGCCGCTGCGCCGAACCACGCGGCGAGCCGGTTCACGGTCAATCCTCAGGCGCCGGGTGCTGTTCACCGGTGCCGGAGTCGACGACCTCAGGCTCGATGACGATGTCGATGCGGTGGTAGCGCCCGTTGGCGGTCGGCGGCGGCCCCGGGTCGGTGGTCGTTGCAGCCGAGTCGTCCCCGGCCGGCCCGGTATCGGTATCGGTATCGACTGGGGTCTCGCCGGACTCCTGTCCCGGCGACGGATCCGCGGCCATCGCCCGGACCACAGCCATCAGCGCCACACTGTGTTCAGCAATCACGGTGAGCATCGGGTGCTGTTCACCGCTGACCAGGGCGGCCAGCGCGCACACCGGACACCACACCTGCTGACAGCGGCCCGGTCCGCGCAGCGCCTCGGTCGCCATCGTCGCGGCCGCCCGCACCGCGGGGTCGAGCCTGTCGAGGATCACCTGCGCCAATTGGCGTAACTCTGGTCCCAGATCGGAGTGGCTGCTCACCTCGGCCACACCTCCGGATCGGGTCGGAATCGCACCGTGAGCTCGCGGCCCCGCAGCGCCGCCCCGGCGACTGTGCAGCGGCGCAGCACGGGAGCCAACCGCACCCGACGCCGCAGGCCACCGACGCCGATGATCAGGTCGTCGCCGGCCCGGCCGAGGTTCAGCGAACCGGTATCGAGCGGGGGCAACTCTAGTCGCAGCCGGTAGATCGCATCCAGACCGGAACCGGACTCGCGATCGACGACCGGTCGAAGTGGCCCCGGCGGGGCGGCACCGTCGCGCCGACGGGCCTCGTCGAGCAACTGGGCCAACGCCTTGGCCCCGATCGGTTCGCCGGCCAGGTGCGGTGTCAGCACCAACCGCAGATCGCCGATGACGTCGGCGAGTTCATCAAGGACCGACTGCTGCTCGGAGATCCGCGCCGCGTACCAGTCGAAGGCCGGGTGGTCCGGCAGATTGCGGTATTCGTAGGAATCATCTTGGAACAGAACCTGATTGACGATTAATTCGCTCACCGCGACACCCATCACGGCCAGCGACCCGAGAGCCCGAACCGCTTCGGCGGCAACCACCCGCTCCGGAGTCAGGACCAGGTGGGCACCAGCCCGCGGACCGGAGACCAATTCCGACAGCCCTTCCAGGCCGGCGTGAACGGCCTCGACCATCGCCACCGTTACCGCACCCCGCAGATCCTCGGCACCCGCGGACAGCCGGCGGTGCCGGGGCCAGCAGCGCTCGAGGTAGGTCGCGAATGCCGCGGGCAGTGTGAGCATCCGCAAGGCGTCCGCGGTCGATGCGCAATCGACGACCAGATAGTCCCACCGGCCGGACTCCGCGAGGTCGGCGACCGAACGCAGTCCGAGCACCTCCTGTATCCCCGGTACCACCGAAAGCTCTTCGGGAGCAATGGCGTCCAGATCCGAAGCCGGGAATCGCGCGGCCAGCACCGGCGCGGCCGCACGCCAGGTCGACTCAAGCAGCACGAGGGTGTCCAAAGCCATGGCGTCGAGGTGCCCGCCACCGGTGTCGCCACCCCGTTCCTCGGTGAGGATGCGGACCGGTTCGGTGCCGCCGCTGGGCTCGACCGGGACACCGAGGACATCACCGAGGGAGTGGGCCTGGTCGGTCGAGACCAGCAGTACCCGCTCACCGTTCAGCGCCGCCTGGACCCCGGTCGCGGCCGCCAGCGTGGACTTTCCCACCCCGCCCTTGCCGACGAAGAAACCGATGCGGGTCCCACCGGACGGGTCCGCAACGGCAGCCTCACCCGTCGTCACGGACGTCCTCGACGCGCCTCTTGAGGTCGTTGAGCGCGGTCTCGGTCAATCGGCGCTCCGCCTTGCGCTTGAGCAGACCGATCATGGGCACAGTCAGATCCACCGCGAGTTCGTAGGTGACCTCGGTTCCGGGACCGTTCGGGGTCAGCGTGTACGCGCCGTCCAGCGCTTTGAGCAAGGTACTGGACACCAGTGACCAGCGCACCGATCGATGGTCGGGCGGCCAGTCATAGGCGAGCACCATGGTGTCCTGCAGCACTGCGGCCTCCAGCACCAGTCGGGCGATCGTGGGATAGCCCTCGGCGTCGGTCTCCAGGACCTCGGTTTCGGTGTACTCCGACACCCATTGCGGGTAAGAGCCGATATCGGCGATGACATCCATCACGGTGCGGGGATCCGCATCGATGAAAATGGTTTGCGCCGTCTTGTCCGCCACTTGTCTACCGCTTGCCCATCGCTCCGCCGCCCGCGTTCCTCCGGCTCCAAACCGTACCGTTCCCGCCGCGGCGGGACACCGGGTATCAAACCGTGGGCGCGACACCCACCGGCCGGGAGGCCTCGAGGGTGTTCTTGACCTCGAATGCCATCCGTTTGCCCGCCACCCGCCGGCGGTGTGTCATCCCGGGCAGGTCCATCTTCGCCAACTGCCAGGCCGCCGCCCCCGCGGGCTCGGCGTGCAGGAAATAATGCAGAACCACACCGTCGAGCACGGGTTCCAGCCAGATCTCCATGGTGCCGGTCAGCGACCCGGTAACCGTCCATCTGACACCCTTGTCGGCACGGTCCTCGACGACCTCGAGCAGTAGATCCGGAAACCACCGCCGCCAGCAGGCCCGGTCCCCCACCGCCCGGCCCACTGCGGCGGGACTCGCGGCGACGAAGGTCTCGTCGGCAACCTGAACGCTGCTCACCTCATCAGCCTCACATACGTCCCGGACCGACCCGCAACAGGCCGCCCAGACGCGCGGTGTGGGTGTCCCAATTCCAGTCCCGGCCGATCCAGCGGCGCCCGGCCTCGCCCATCCGCCGGGCCGTCGCGGGATCGGCGAGCAGAGCGCTGACCGCCTCGACGATCTCCTCGTGGCTGCGGCCGTCGACGATCCGGCCGGTCTCGCCGTCCCGGACGGCTTCCGGTGCCCCTCCCGAGTCGCCGGCGACCACCGGTACTGCGGTCGCTGAAGCCTCCAGGAACACTATTCCCAGGCCCTCGACATCCAGGCCCGCGCCCCGCGTCCGGCACGGCATGGCGAAGACGTCGGCCATCGCATAGTGCCCGGGAAGTTCGGCGGTGGGAACCCCGCCGGTGAAGACGACGTGCGGGCCGACCCCGCGATCGCGGGCCAGTCGGTGCAGGGTCTCGGCGTGCGGTCCACCGCCGACGATGACCAGTGCGGCGTCGGCCACCCTGTCCCGGATGTCGGGAAGCGCCCGTATCAGCATGTCCTGGCCCTTGCGCGCCACCAGTCGCGAGATGCACACCACCACCGGCCGCTGACCCAGCCGGTAGCGGGCCCGCAGTTCTGCACGGGCCACCGGGTCCGGTTCGAACCGGTCGGTGTCGACGCCCGGGGGCAGGTGTTCCAGGCGGGCCGTCGGGCCGAAGGCCGAAGCGAACCGGCCCCGGGTGTAGCGGCTGACATAGGTGATGACATCGGCGCCCTCGCCGATGCGCCGCAGCGCCGAGCGGGCACCGGGCAGCATGGACCAGCCCACCTCGTGGCCGTGGGTGCTGGCCAGCACACGCTGTGCCCCGGCACTGCGGGCCCGGGGCGCCAGCAGGGCCAGCGGGGCGGCCGCTCCGAACCAGACGGTCTCGATATCGTGCTCGCGAATCAGCCGGCGCATCCGGCGGTCGACGCCCGGCTCGGGAAGCATCAACGTCCCCGGGTGCCGGATGACCTGGAACGACGCATCGCGGTCATAGCCGTCGGACCCCTTCCACTGCGGGGCGTAGACGGTGATGTGGTGCTCACCGGTGGCGTTCAGCCGATTGACGAACTGCTCTAGGTAGGACTGGATACCGCCGCGACGCGGCGGAAAGTCATTGGTGACCAGCAGGATCCGCGTCATCGTTCGTCGAGGCTATCGGTCGTTGCCTACCGAGTCAGCCACCCGGCCCACTGAGCCTGCAGATCGGCGAGGTCGGTGCCGAGCGCGCTGCGGACCGCCGCGTCGAGGTCGCCGTGGCCGGGACCGCAGGCCTGGGCATACAGGCGGCGCAGGCCGTCGACGCCGTAGGTGTCGGCGACGAAGCGGGCGAACCACCACGCGCGGTCGTAGCCGGCGGAACGATCCGGGCCGGTCGCATCCAGATCGGCGTCTGAGGGAAGCGCCGCACTGGCGGCGGCACCGGACGGTAGCGGGGCAAAAGGCCGGGCGACGAAATCGGCGACCCCCTCGGTCAGCCAGCGCGGCGCGTCAAGTGCCGTCTCGGTCCGGGCTGCGACATGAAACAGCTCGTGCGTCAGGACGATTCGCAACGCGGAGTCCGTCATATCCGATGCGCCGGGCGCCAGGACAATCCGCTGTCCCGGGGCCTGCCGCCGGTCGAAGTCCACCTCGTCGGCGACCGACACCGCGGCGATGTCGACCCACTCCCGTCGCGGGTCCAGGCGAGCCTCAGCGGCGAATTGGGCGGCCGACCCGGTGGCGACGATCACGATCTCAGGTGTCCAGTCGGTGCCCCAGAACCGCTCCACCGCGCCGATCGCAGCACTCATATCGGCACCAACCCGGTTCAGCAGTTCATCGGTGCGGGCCCCACCCAGGTTCGTCAGACGAACGCTTCGGCCATCGACCATCGTCAACGAGCTTGATGCAGAACCGGACCGGGGCCCGGATTCAGGCTGTGCGACGGCAAGGACGGCCCAGGCCGCCGCCAGTTGGACGATCAGCAGAGCGGCCAGCAGGCGCCGAACCCGGATGGTGCGCCGAGCGAACGTCTCAGTACCGGCGAACGTCTCAGTACCGGCGAACGTCTCAGTACCGGCGAACGTTGTAGATCGGGGCGCTGTGAACCGACTCGACGCGGACCGGGATGCCGTAGGTGGACGCGTGCACCATCATCCCGTCGCCGATGTAGATGCCGACGTGAGAGGCGTCCGAATACTGCGCCACCACGTCACCGGGCTGCATCTGGTCGACCGACACCGGCTGCCCACCGGCGGCCAGCGCGTAACTCGAATGCGGCAGGAAGATCCCGGCCCGCTGGAAGGACCACATCACCAGACCGGAGCAGTCGAAGCCGCCCGGCGCGCCGCCACCCCACACATAGGGATCTCCCAACCGGCTCAACGCCGCCTGCACCGCAATGGCACCGGCCCCACTGCCGCCGCCGCCCGGGGTGGGCAGCGCGGCCAGCGTGGCGATATCGCCGGCCGGGCCCGCTTCCGGTACCGCAGCGCCCGGCACCGCTTCGGGCGGGGCTGCCGGGGCGGCCAAAACAGCCCGCTGGGTGGGGGTCAGCAACGCGTAGCGCGCCTTCACCGCCGCGATCTGGACCTGCAGTTCGGACTGCTGACGTTGCAGGTCAGCCCGGATTGCCGCGGCCTCGTCGGCGGCCGCCTTGGCCTGGGCCGCCGAGCTGGCCGAGGCGGCTTCGATCGTCACGGCTTGGGCGCTGGCCTGGCGGAAGCTGTGCATCTGGGCGGCCATCTCGATGGCCATCACCCGCTGTACCGACATCTTGTCGATCAGACCCTGGGGCGAGGCGGCCGTCAGGATCGCGTTGAAACCATCGGTGCGCCCGCCCATGTAGACCGACGCAGCTAACTTGTCGACGGCACCCTGGTAGCCGGCCAACTGGACCCTGGCCGCCTCGAGTGCGGCGAGGTCGTCGGCGTGCTTTCGGTCCGCCTCGACCTGAAGCTGAACCTTCTTGTCCAGGTCCAGTTGCGCGGAATGCATGGTCTCGGTGAGCTGCTCGGCTTGGCGCGAGAGTTCGGTGAGTTTGGCCAGCGCGTCCTCGGCCGGATCGGCGAAGGCCGCCGTGGTCCAGACACTGGTGATCGCGATCATGCCGACGATGACACTTACCAGGGGCTTACGAGCCACGAATTTAGCCAGAGACGTGCGGTCAAACCTCAAGATTTACATCCTTTGACTGCTGCGGACTCAACCCGTCGAACTGCCGGTCGATATGCCTTAGGTCTCGAACAGGTTACGAAACGGCATCGGCTTTGTCCAACGAAGGAGCCGGAAAGTGGCAGAAACTTGCACCACATTAGTCACATCAGCCCCAGCCCACCGGGGCCGCCGACCTCAGCCGGCCAGGCCGGAATGGTCGTCGCGGCGGATCGGGACAAGCCGCAGACGGGGCGCAAGCCCCGCTTCCGCCAAGATCTCAAGCGCCGCGCGCTCGTCCTGCAGCAAGGTTTCGGGAACTCCTAACAACACGCTGACCACGCAATCGCGACAGCCTGGACCGCGTACGGCGCACTCATCGCAGTCGATGACAACCGGTTCGTCCGACTCTCCGCCGAGGTGTCCCATATCGGTCTCCTAAGAACGCCGCAGTACCGGTCGTGGTACCGCATGTGGGTGATCGAACCGAACGTAGGCGGCCGCACCGACAACTTTCGGTGTGGCGCGAGCCGGTTGTCGGTGTCGGTCCCTACCGTCGTTGACCATGGCCGGCTCCCCCGCAGACCCGCAGCTGAGCTTCGGCCTCGTCGATGCCCTCATCGATACCGGGGCCGACACCCTGGCCGGGCATCGGGCCGAGGAGGACACCGCGCTACGGGAGACCACGTTCGTCGTGGTCGACCTGGAGACCACCGGCGGCCGGGCCCGGGCGGGCGACGGCGCAACGGCGGACGCGATCACCGAGATCGGGGCGGTGAAGGTCCGCGCCGGGGAGGTGATCGGCGAGTTCGCCACCCTCGTCGACCCCGGGCGCGCCATCCCTCCCAAAATTGTCGAGCTCACCGGTATCACCACGGCGATGGTGCGCGATGCACCGGCCATCGCGGCGGTGTTGCCGATGTTTCTGGAATTCGCCCGCGGTGCGGTGCTGGTCGCCCATAACGCCGGCTTCGATATCGGCTTTCTGCGCGCCGCCGCGGAGCAATGCGGGATCACCTGGCCTCGGCCTCCGGTCCTGTGCACAGTCCGGTTGGCGCGCCGGGTGCTCACCCGCGAGGAGGCGCCCAGCGTGCGACTGTCGGCGTTGGCCCGGCTGGTCGGGGCGGCCACCGAGCCCACCCACCGCGCCCTCGACGACGCCCGCGCCACCGTGGATGTGCTGCACGCCCTGATCGGCCGGGTCGGCAACCAGGGAGTGTCGACCTACGCCGAGTTGCGCTCGTATCTTCCGACGGCCGGCACCGCCCAGCGCGGCAAGCGGATCCTGGCCCGGGCGCTGCCTCACCGTCCGGGGGTCTATCTGTTCCGAGGCCCCTCTGCCGAGGTCCTCTACGTGGGAACCGCGACCGACCTGCGGCGCCGGGTCGGCCAGTACTTCACCGGAGCGGACCCCCGGGTGAGGATCAAGGAGATGGTCGGTCTGGCCACCGCGGTGGACCACGTCGAGTGCGCCCATGCACTGGAGGCCGGTGTCCGCGAACTACGACTGCTGGCGGCCCACGCCCCGCCTTATAACCGCCGTTCCCGATTTCCGCACCGGTGGTGGTGGGTGGTGCTGACCGACGAACCCTTCCCCCGCCTGTCGGTGGTGCGCTCACCCGCCCAGCACCGGGCGGTCGGCCCGTTCCGCTCCCGGGCCGATGCAGCCGACACCGCCGGGCTGATCGCGCGTTTCACCGGCGTGCGGACCTGCACCCGACGGATCGCCCGGGGCGGTGAGCACGGTCCATCATGTCCGCCGCGGGAGGTCTCGCCGTGCCCGGCGGGGCGCGGCCTGACCGCCGCCCAGTATGCGGGCGCCCCGCGCCGGGCCGCTGACCTCATCGACGGACTTGACAACACCGCACTGGAATCGGCGATCCAGCGGATCGGAGACCTGGCCGGGCGGGCCCGCTACGAAAACGCGGCCCGGTTGCGCGATCTCACCTCGACCGCCGTCGAGGTGCTCTGGCGCGGCCAGCGCCTGCGAACCCTCGCCGCGGTCGAAGAACTCGTCGCCGCCACCCCCGACGGCGCCGGGGGCTGGCAATTGGCTGTGATTCGGCACGGGCAACTGGCCGCCGCCGGCTGCGCCCGGCGCGGCGTGCCACCGATGCCGGTGGTCGACGCCCTATGCAGTGCGGCCCAGGTGGTGCTGCCGCAACCGGCCCCGCTGGGCGGTGCGCTGGTCGAAGAAACCTCCCTCATCGCCCGCTGGCTGAACCAACCCGGCGTTCGCATCGTCGGCAGCACCACCGGTTTCGCATCGCCGGTGCACTCGGCGGGCCGCTGGCTCGGCTGGGCCGCCGCCGCGCGATCGGCCCGGCATGCCGCCGCTGCGATGCTGGAGTCAGAGATCCCGGGTGAACCTGGTCCACCGGTCGAGGAGTCGCTGCGCCGCGCCGGAATCGATCGCCTCGGCGGCGCGGCCCAACCCGTCCTCCCAGGACGGCAGCCATTCGGCATGACTGGATAACCCGGCGTGGGCGACCATCGCCCCGGCCGCGTTGAGCACGACGGCGTCGCGCACGGCTCCGGTCGACCCGGCGAACACCGCCCGGGCCTCCTCGGCGTTGGTATCGGCATCCCCGCCGACGAGTTCGGCGACCTGGGCGCGTGGGAAACCGAAGCCCAGCGGGTCGAAGGTGAGCGTGTCGATGGTGCCGGCCCGGACCCGCCAGATGGTGCTGGTGGTCGTAGTGGTCAGCTCATCGAGACCATCGTCACCGTGCACCACCAGCACGCTGGCCCCCCTGGCCGCGAAAACCCCCGCCATCACTTCAGCCAGGTCACCGAAGGCGCAACCGATCAACCCCGCCCGCGGTCCCGCCGGATTGGTGAGCGGCCCCAGGATGTTGAACACCGTCGGGACGCCGATCTCCCGGCGCGGCGGGCCCGCGTGCTTAAGCGACGGATGGAACACCGGGGCGAAGCAGAAACCGATTCCCACCTCGGCCACGCAGCGCGCCACCTGCTCGGGGCCGAGGTCGATCCGAACCCCCAGTGCTTCGAGCATGTCGGCGCCGCCACTTCGCGACGACGCGGCCCGATTGCCGTGTTTGACCACCGGCACCCCGGCCGCCGCCACCACGATCGCGGCCATGGTGGACAGGTTCACCGTATTGGCCCGATCGCCGCCGGTCCCGACGACATCGACGGTGTCGGTGCCGATCACGTCGGTCGGCACCCGCCGCGCATGGGCCAGCATGGTGTCGGCCAGTTCACGCACCTCGGCGGCCGTCGGGCGCTTCATCTTCATCGACACGCCGAAGGCGGCGATCTGAGCCGGCGTTGCCGCCCCGGTCATGATCTGGTCCATCGCCCAGGCCGCCTCCCCCCGGACGAGCTCGGATCCGGTGGTCAATCGGCCCAGGACCTGCGGCCACGACGAATTCGGGAGGCCGGCGACGGGCCCGGCAACGGGTGATTCCACCGCCAGATCGTCGCATGCCGGGCACCGTCCACCAAGGCCGGAGAGCGGCCCCGGAAAAACTTGTTGTGACCAATTCGGCCCCTGGCTGTACCTCAACAACTACAAAGCGTCATACTTCTTCTTGTGACGAGTGCTGCAGGTACCTCCGGAACCGCCATAACGTCGCGGGTGCATTCGCTGAACCGACCCAACATGGTCAGTGTCGGCACCATCGTGTGGCTTTCCAGTGAGTTGATGTTCTTTGCTGGACTGTTCGCGATGTACTTCACCGCGCGCTCCCACTCAGGAGGGGTATGGCCGCCGCCGCCCACCGAGTTGAACCTCTATCAGGCGGTGCCGGTCACTCTGGTGCTGATCGCGTCGTCGTTCACCTGCCAGATGGGCGTGTTCGCCGCCGAGCGCGGCGATGTGTTCGGGCTGCGCCGGTGGTACACGATCACCCTGCTGATGGGCCTGTTCTTCGTCATCGGCCAGGGCTACGAGTACTACCACCTGGTGACGACCGGGACGACGATCGCCTCCAGCGCCTACGGCAGCGTCTTCTACATGACAACGGGTTTCCACGGCCTGCACGTCGTCGGCGGCCTGGTTGCCTTCGTGATGCTGCTGATGCGCACCCGGATGAGCAAGTTCACCCCGGCCCAGGCGACCGCGGCGATCGTGGTGTCGTACTACTGGCACTTCGTCGACATCGTCTGGATCGCCCTGTTCGCGACGATCTACTTCATCCGTTGATGAGAAGGGGTTCGATGTTCAGCGGTTCGGTGTTCAAGAAGGGATCCGGGATGACCGACAAGTCGCGCCGACGGCTACATCGACGGCTGACCGGGGCCGTTCTGCTGCTACTCGGTCTGGTGCTGGCCGGCGGCACGGCCGCCACCCTGACGCCGAAGCCGCAGGTGGCCGTCGCCGACGAGTCGCAGTCCGCACTGCTGCGGACCGGGCAACAGCTCTACGACACAGCCTGCATCACCTGCCACGGAGCGAACCTGCAGGGCGTGAACGGCCGCGGCCCCAGCCTGGTCGGAGTGGGCGAGGCTGCGGTGTTCTTCCAGGTCAACACCGGCCGGATGCCGATGATGCGCAACGAGGCACAAGCCATGCGCAAACCGCCGAACTTCGACTTGGCGCAGACCGATGCGCTCGGCGCCTATGTGCAGAGCATGGGCGGCGGGCCCCTGGTCCCCCGCGACGCCAACGGCCAGATCGCCGACAAGTCGCTGATCGGCAACGACGTCGCCCGCGGCGGCGACCTGTTCCGACTCAACTGCGCGTCATGCCACAACTTCACCGGACGCGGCGGCGCGCTGTCGTCCGGCAAGTACGCGCCCGGCCTGGATCCGGCCAATCCCGCGCAGATCTACACCGCGATGTTGACCGGACCGCAGAACATGCCCAAATTCTCCGACCGCCAGCTTGGACCGGAGGAGAAAAAAGACATCATCGCCTACGTGCGGTCGTCAGCGGAGACGATGAATCCGGGCGGCTACGGCCTCGGCGGTTTCGGTCCTGCACCTGAGGGCATGGCAATCTTCATCATCGGAATCGTGGCCGCCATCGGCGTCGCGATGTGGATCGGGGCACGGTCATGAGTGAGTCGAGTAATCCGCAGGGCGAAAACCTCTCCGCGATGTCGGAGTCCGAACTCGCCGCCCTCGGTGGTCGGATGGACGGTGTCGAGACGGTCTTCAAGGAAGACCGCTGGCCGGTTCCCGGCACCCGCGCCGAGAAGCGGTCCGAACGCCTGGTGGCGTTCTGGCTGCTGTTCGGCGGCGTGATGGGCCTGCTGCTGCTGCTGGTTTTCCTGTTCTGGCCTTGGGAGTACAAACCGTACGGCGTCAAAGGCAACCTGCTGTACTCCTGGGCGACCCCGATGTACGGGATCACTTTCGGACTGTCCATCCTGGCGATCGGTGTCGGTGCGGTTCTCTACCAGAAGCGGTTCATCCCCGAGGAGATCTCGATCCAGGACCGCCATGACGGGCGTTCCCCGGAGATTGATCGCAAGACCTCGGCCGCAACCCTGGTCGACGCATTCGACAGTTCGACGATCAAGCGCCGCAAGATGATCGGGATGGCGGCCGGCATCGGTCTCGGCGCGTTCGGTGTCGGAACCCTGGTCGCCGCGCTCGGCGGCATCATCAAGAACCCGTGGAAGCCGGTGGTGCCCACCGCCAACGGCCCGAAGGCAGTGCTGTGGACGTCGGACTGGACGCCCCGGTACAACGGCGAGACCATCTACCTCGGTCGGGCAACCGGACGGCCCGGCGAATCGCCGTTCATCAAGATGCGCCCGGAGGATATCGACGCCGGCGGTATGGAGACGGTGTTCCCGTGGCGCGAGGAGGATGGCGACGGCACCACGGTGGAGTCCCATGAACGACTCACCCACATCTCGTTCGGTGTCCGCAACCCGGTCATGCTGATCCGCATCAAGCCGGTCGACATGGCCCGCGTCGTCAAGCGCCAGGGTCAGGAGAGCTTCAACTTCGGTGAGCTGTTCGCCTACACCAAGGTGTGCTCACACCTGGGATGCCCGTCCTCGCTGTACGAACAGCAGACCTATCGCATCCTCTGCCCCTGCCACCAGTCGCAGTTCGATGCGCTGCACTTCGCGCGGCCCATCTTCGGACCGGCAGCCCGCGCCTTGGCCCAACTTCCGATTACCATCGACAAGGATGGCTATCTGGTCGCCAACGGCGACTTCATCGAACCCGTAGGACCGGCATTCTGGGAGCGCAGATCATGAGCAATAGCGTCGCCGACCGCCTCGATAAGGCTGCCGACAATATCGACTCGCGATACCACCCGTCGGCGGCATTGCGCCGCCAGCTGAACAAGGTCTTCCCCACCCACTGGTCGTTCCTGCTGGGTGAGGTCGCGCTGTACAGCTTCATCATTCTGCTGATCACCGGCGTGTACCTGACCCTGTTCTTCGACCCGTCGATGGCGCACGTCACGTACGAGGGCGTGTATCAGCCGTTGCGCGGCATCCAGATGTCGCGGGCCTACGAGACCGCCCTGGATATCAGCTTCGAGGTACGCGGCGGTCTGTTCGTCCGCCAGGTCCACCACTGGGCGGCGCTGCTGTTCGCCGCGTCGATCATGGTGCACCTGGCCCGGGTGTTCTTTACCGGCGCATTCCGCAGACCCCGCGAGGCCAACTGGGTCATCGGCGTGCTGCTGCTGATCCTGGCGATGTTCGAGGGCTTCTTCGGCTACTCACTGCCCGACGACCTGCTGTCAGGTACCGGCGTCCGTGCCGCACTGTCCTCGATCACCCTGGGCCTGCCCCTGGTCGGCACCTGGATTCACTGGGCGCTGTTCGGTGGTGACTTCCCCGGCGAGATCATCATGCCGCGGCTCTACGCCCTGCACATCCTGGTACTGCCCGGGATCATGCTGGCACTCATCGGCATTCACCTGGCGCTGGTGTGGTTCCAGAAGCACACCCAGTTCCCCGGCCCGGGGCGCACGGAGACCAACGTCGTCGGTGTACGCGTCATGCCGGTGTTCGCGGTCAAGTCCGGCGCGTTTTTCGCGATGATCGTCGGAATCCTCGGACTGATGGGCGGACTGCTCCAGATCAACCCGATCTGGCAACTCGGCCCTTACAAGCCATCCCAGGTTTCGGCCGGCTCCCAGCCTGACTTCTACATGATGTGGACCGACGGCCTGATCCGGCTCTTCCCGCCGTGGGACATCTACATCGGCAACCACACCATCCCGGCTGCGTTCTGGGTGGCGGTGATCATGGGCGTGGTGTTCCTGCTCCTCATCATCTACCCGTTCCTCGAACAGCGGTTCACCGGTGACGACGCTCACCACAACCTGCTGCAGCGTCCCCGTGACGTTCCGGTTCGCACCGGGATCGGGGCGATGGCGATCGCCTTCTACATGGTGCTGACCTATAGCGCGATGAACGACATCCTGGCCTACAAATTCCACATCTCGTTGAACGCGATGACCTGGATGGGCCGGATCGGGATGCTGGTTCTGCCTCCGCTGGTGTTCTTCATCGCCTACCGGTGGGCAGTTGCTCTGCAACGCAGTGACCGCGAGGTTCTCGAGCACGGTGTTGAGACCGGCATCCTCAAGCGGCTGCCGCACGGTGCCTATATCGAACTGCACCAGCCGCTGGGGCCGGTGGACGATCACGGCCACCCGATCCCGCTCGAATACCAGGGCGCGGCATTGCCCAAACGGATGAACAAGCTCGGATCCGCCGGTAAACCGGGTAGGGGCAGTTTCCTGACCGCCGATCCGGCATCTGAGGATGCCGCACTGAACGAAGCGGCACACGCCTCCGAGGTGCGCGCACTCACCGCCCTGAAGGAGTATCAGGACGACGAGCCGCACGGGAACGGCAACGGATCCAACGGAAACGGGTCCCGCGGAAACGGGTCCAACGGAAGTGGAAACGGGAACGGTTCCCACGGGCACTGAAACCCGCACGACGAGAAGGGCCCCAGCCGA
>LFFF01000006.1 GCA_001510415.1 Actinobacteria bacterium casp-actino6
CGCCCGTTGGCGCGGAGCCGTGGTGGGCGTGCTGGCCAAGAGCAGCCGCCGCGATCCGGCGGAACTGCCCCCCGAACCGGAGCGACTGCTGGATACGCCCACCTATGAGGGCTTTCCGATCCGGGCGCTCTATACCGCCCTCGACGCGCTGCCGGAGGCCGCACTTCCCGGCGACTGGCCCTTCGTGCGCGGCGCCAACAGAGACCGTGATGTGCTGGCCGGTTGGAAAGTCGCCGGCGAATTTCCCGGGCCCGGTTTCGCGGGATCGGCCGCCGAGGGCAACATCGCGGTCCTCGATGCACTGGCAGAGGGGGTCAGCGCCCTGGTGCTGCGGGTCGGTGATACCGGTATCGCGCCGCGGGATCTCGACCGCTGGCTGGCGGGCGTCTACCTGGATCTGGCGCCGGTGATCCTTGATGCCGGAGCAGATTTCCCATCCGCCGCCGAGGTGCTGATGCGCCTGGTGGCCGGGGCGGACGACACCGTGGCCGCGTCGTTGTCCATCGACCTCGGCGCCGATCCGCTGACGGCCCGATTCGCGGCCCGTCCGGCGCCCGCCGTCGACGATGTCGTTGCGGTGGCTGCGGCGAGCAACGGCAGAACCGGAGTCCGGGCGATCACCGTGGACGGCCCGGTGTTTCACGATCGCGGCGCCGGCGCCGACTGGGAGCTTGCCGCTGTGCTCGCTGCAGCGACCGACTATCTGCGGCTACTCACAGGGGCCGGGATAGGCGTCGCCGACGCGCTCGGCCAGATCAGTCTTCGACTCGCCGCCAGCGACGACCAGTTCATGACCATCGCGAAATTCCGCGCGGCGCGGCGGTTGTGGGCCCGGGTCGCGCAGGCGCTGGGCCATCCCGGCGGCGGCGCTCTCCGGTTGCACGCGGTCACCTCGGCGGCGATGATGACCCAGCGTGATCCGTGGGTGAACATGCTGCGCGCCACCATCGCCGCGTTCGGTGCGGGGGTCGGGGGAGCGGACACCGTCGCGGTCCTGCCGTTCGATAGTGCGATACCGGGGGGCTATCCGGGTGTGACCGCGGATTTCGCCCGCCGCATCGCGCGCAATACCCAGTTGCTGTTGCTCGAGGAGTCCCACATCGGCCGGGTTCTCGACCCGGCGGGCGGTTCGTGGTACGTGGAGGATCTCACCGAAACCCTTGCCGCGCAGGCGTGGTCGCATTTTCGGGAGATCGAGTCGAGGGGCGGTTTCCAAGAGGCCGGTGACTATGTGACGGCGCAGATCGAACGGACCCGCACCCGTCGATCCGACGATATCGCCCACCGGCGCACCGCAATCACCGGTGTCAGCGCATTCCCCAACGTGGCCGAACCGCCACTGCCGTCTTCCGGCGAGACTTCGGAGGCGGCTCGCTACGCGGCGGCATTCGAGCACTTGCGCGATCGTGCCGACGTCTACCGGGATCGGACCGGTCGGCATCCGCAAGTCCTGCTCCTGCCGCTGGGTCCGTTGGCGGAGAACAATATCCGGGCCACCTTCACGGCGAACCTGCTGGCCTGCGGCGGTATAGAGGCCGTCAACCCCGGTACCATCGGCCCAGCCGGAATCGACGACGCGGTGCGGCAGGCCGGAGTCGCCGTCGCGGTGATCTGCGGCACGGACGCCCGTTACCGCACTGAGGTGGCCGCCACCGTGCCGGCGGCCCGCGCGGCTGGGATCGAGCACATCTATCTGGCCGGTCCGGAGGAGGCGCTCGCCGATGTTCCGTCCGACGCCCGGCCGGACGGCTACCTGACCGCCAAGATTGATGCCGTGCAGTCGCTTTCGGAGCTGCTGAACAGACTGGGGGCATGAGATGACCCGTTCAGAGACTGCACGTGACTCCGGGATCGACGCCGTACCGAGCTTCGCCGACGTGCCCTGGCGTGGCGAGGATCCACCGTCGGCGCCCACCCCGGCCGCCGCCGCCGACCTCATCGAATCAGCGGCCCGCGCCCACGGCTATGCGGCCGAGCAGTTGGACTGGCACACCCCGGAGGGCATCGTCGTCAAGCCGCTCTATATCGGCGCGGACCGGGACGCGGCGGTGGCGGCGGGATACCCCCTGAACAGTTTTCCCGGCGAGCCGCCCTTCATCCGCGGCCCGTACCCGACGATGTACGTCAACCAGCCGTGGACCATCCGCCAGTACGCCGGGTTCTCCACCGCCGCCGATTCCAATGCCTTCTACCGGCGCAACCTGGCCGCCGGCCAAAAGGGTCTCTCGGTGGCCTTCGACCTGGCGACCCACCGCGGGTACGACTCCGACCATCCCCGGGTCCAGGGCGATGTCGGAATGGCCGGGGTGGCCATCGACTCGATCCTCGACATGCGCCAACTCTTCGACGGTATCGATCTGTCGGCGGTGTCGGTGTCGATGACCATGAATGGTGCGGTTCTGCCCATCCTGGCCCTGTACGTGGTAGCGGCCGAAGAGCAGGGCGTGCCGCCGGAGAAGTTGGCTGGGACCATTCAGAACGACATCCTCAAGGAGTTCATGGTCCGCAACACCTACATCTACCCGCCGAAGCCCTCGATGCGGATCATCTCCGACATCTTCGCCTACACCAGCGCGCGCATGCCGAAGTTCAACTCGATCTCGATCTCCGGCTATCACATCCAGGAGGCCGGTGCCACAGCGGATCTCGAGCTTGCCTACACGCTGGCAGACGGTGTCGACTACATCCGGGCCGGTCTCGACGCCGGTCTGGACATCGACACCTTCGCGCCCCGGCTGTCGTTCTTCTGGGGTATCGGGATGAATTTCTTCATGGAGGTGGCCAAGCTGCGGGCCGGCCGTCTGCTGTGGAGCGAACTGGTCGCCGGATTCGGTGCGAGGAACCCGAAATCGCTGTCGCTGCGGACCCATTCGCAGACCTCGGGATGGTCGTTGACCGCTCAGGACCCGTTCAACAACGTCGCCCGTACCTGTATCGAGGCGATGGCCGCCACCCAGGGCCACACCCAGTCGCTGCACACCAACGCGCTCGACGAAGCACTGGCGCTGCCCACTGACTTCTCCGCGCGTATCGCCCGCAATACCCAGTTGCTGCTGCAGCAGGAATCGGGCACCACCCGGCCGATCGACCCGTGGGGTGGCTCCTACTACGTGGAGTGCCTCACCCACGAACTGGCCGAGCGGGCCCGGGCCCATATCGCCGAGGTAGCCGAGCGCGGGGGAATGGCGCAGGCCATCAGCGACGGGATCCCCAAGCTGCGGATCGAGGAGGCGGCCGCCCGTACCCAGGCCTGGATCGACTCCGGTCAGCAGCCGGTGATCGGGGTCAACAAGTATCAGGTCGACGAGGACGCCGATATCGAGGTTCTCAAGGTCGAGAACAGCCGGGTTCGCGCGGAACAGCTGGCCAAACTTGCCCACTTGCGCGCCGGTCGCGATGAGGCTGCCGTGCAGGCGGGCCTTGCCGAGCTGACCCGGGCGGCCGCGGCCGAGGGACGACGCGGACCCGACGGGCTGGGTAACAACCTGCTGGCGCTGGCCATCGACGCTGCCCGGGCCAAGGCCACGGTCGGCGAGATCTCCGACGCCCTGGAAAAGGTGTACGGCCGCCACCAGGCGGAGATCCGGACGATCTCGGGGGTGTATCGCGATGAAGTCGGCCGCCGGAGCGCGGTAGGGACAGGAGGGAACATCAGCGGACTATCCGAGGCCACTCGGCTGGTGGAGCGTTTTGCCGAGGCCGATGGCCGCCGGCCTCGCATCCTGGTCGCCAAGATGGGCCAGGACGGCCATGACCGCGGGCAGAAGGTCATCGCGACGGCCTTCGCCGACATCGGCTTCGACGTCGATGTCGGCTCACTGTTCTCCACCCCCGACGAGGTCGCCCGGCAGGCCGCCGACAATGACGTCCACGTGGTCGGAGTGTCCTCGCTGGCGGCCGGTCACCTCACGCTGGTGCCGGCGTTACGCGATGCGCTGGCCGCCGTCGGACGGCCCGACATCATGATCGTGGTGGGTGGGGTCATACCGCCCGGCGACTTCGAGGAGCTCTACGCCGCCGGTGCGACCGCCATCTACCCACCGGGGACGGTCATCGCGGATGCCGCGGTCAGCTTGCTCAACAAGCTTGCCGAGCGGCTCGGCTACGACGTGAGCTGATGAGCCGGGACACGTCGGGGGCCAGCGCCGTCAGGGAGTTGGCTGCGTCTGTCCGCAGCGGTGACCGTGCGGCGCTGGCGCGGGCCATCACGGTGGTCGAGTCCACCCGGTCCGATCATCGCGAGCAGGCGCAGCAGCTGCTGATGGAGTTGATCTCCACGGCCGGTTCCGCCATGCACGTGGGCATCACCGGCGTCCCGGGGGTCGGCAAGTCCACCGCTATCGAGGCGCTCGGCATGTATCTCGTCGACGGTGGTCACCGGGTGGCGGTGCTGGCGGTCGACCCCTCGTCGACCCGCACCGGCGGATCGATCCTCGGTGACAAGACCAGGATGGCCCGGCTGGCGGTTCACCCGAACGCCTATATCCGGCCGTCTCCGACGTCCGGCACGCTGGGCGGGGTCACCAAGGCCACCAGGGAGACGATCGTGCTGCTCGAGGCCGCAGGGTTCGATGTCGTGCTGGTGGAGACAGTCGGGGTGGGGCAGTCCGAGGTCGCCGTGTCGAATATGGTCGACACGTTCGTGTTCCTGACCCTCGCCCGAACCGGCGATCAACTCCAGGGCATCAAGAAGGGCGTGCTGGAACTCGCCGATATCGTTGTGGTCAACAAGGCCGATGGTCGGCATGCCATCGAGGCCCAGGCTGCGGCTCGAGAGTTGTCGGCTGCGATCCGTCTGATCTATCCGCGTGAAACACTCTGGCGGCCACCGGTTCTGACCATGAGCGCTATCGAAGGAACCGGGCTTACCGAGTTGTGGGACACCGTGCTCAGGCATCGGGCCGTTCTTACCGAGGCGGGCGAGTTCCAGGTCCGGCGGCGGGCCCAGCAGGTGGACTGGACCTGGGCGATGGTGCGCGACGCCGTGCTCGATCGAGTGCTGACCCATCCGGGCGTCAAAGCGATGCGGGCTGAGGTGGAACGGCAGGTCCGCGACGGTGAGCTGACACCTGCCCTTGCCGCCCAACGCATTCTGGACCTTGCCCGGGAAAGTTAACGGATCGACAACGATTTTCGGATGCGGCGCGTCGGGCTTATAAATTCGGTTGTGTGACCTCGGCTTCGGCGGACCGTAGCGGCTTGGATCTGCCCCACGGGGTGCAGGGAGTCGCTGACCCGAACTTCGCCTGTGCGGTGCGAGGGTTCGCCGGCCTCTTCCCGCACCCCCGGTTCGGCGGGGGAGCGCTGGCCGTCTATCTGGACGGCCAACCCGTGGTGGACGTGTGGACCGGTTGGTCGGACCGGCGAGGCAGCAGGCACTGGTCGGCCGATACCGCCCCGATGGTGTTCTCGGCCACCAAGGGAGTCGCCTCGACGGTGATCCATCGCCTGGCCGATCGGGGTCTGATCGACTACGACGCCCCGGTAGCCGAATACTGGCCCGAGTTCGGCGCCAACGGCAAGGCCGCGATCACCGTGCGCGACGTCATGCGCCACCGGGCAGGGCTGTCGCATCTGCGCGGAGTCCGTAAGCGCGAACTCCTCGACCACCGGCATATGGAGGAGCGCATCGCCGCCGCGCCGGTCGGTCGGCACTTCGGCAAGTCCGCCTACCACGCTCTGACCTACGGCTGGCTGCTGTCCGGCTTGGCCCGCGGTGCCACCGGTAAGGGGATGCGGGAGCTGATGCGCATCGAGGTGGCTGAGCCGCTCGATACTGACGGCGTGCATCTCGGTCGTCCGCCGGCCGGTGCCCCTACCCGGGTCGCGAGAATCATCGGACCACAGCTCAACATTCCCAACCCGGTTTTCAACGCCATCGCGCCCGCGGTGGCCGGGTTAGAACTCTCCGCGGCGTTCGGCTCGATGTACTTTCCGGGTGTCAAGGCGGTTATCCAGCGCGATATTCCGCTTTTGGACACCGAGTTGCCGTCGGCGAACGGTGTCATCACCGCGCGGGCGCTGGCCAGGATGTACGGCGCGATCGCGAACGGCGGCATGATTGATGGCCGGCGTTATCTGTCGGCGGATCTGGTGGCCACGCTCACCGGTCGGCGCAGTCTCCGGCCGGACCGCAACCTGATCATGCCGTTGGCGTTCCACCTCGGATTCCACGGACTGCCCATCCCCGGGGTACTTCCGGGGTTCGGCCATGTCGGACTCGGCGGATCGTTCGGCTGGGCCATTCCCGAGGCCGGACTGGCCTTTGCGATGGTCCACAACCGCCTGCTCACGCCGTTGGTGGCCTCTGATCAGCCCGGTTTCGTAGCCACCGCAGCGTTGGTCCGACTCGGGGCGGCTCAGGCCCGCACGCGTGGATTCGGTCCCGTCGTCGAGTTCGGATCCAGCTACGGACCCGCCGCGGCCGGGGTGGCGGCGGGCTAGTCCGGCCCGACGCGCCCGGATGCCGGCACAACCGTGTTCGCCCTCGGTGAAAATGTGGCAGATCTCTGGTCGTCGATGGTCGACCAGATGCCGGTACGAAGTGTCAGTGTCCGCCACCAGCTAACATCGATATACCCGCAAGTGGTCTCATTTTCCCCTTTTTTGTAATTTTCCCGCCCTCGCTCCGGGCGGCTATTCGGCTATTCTTCTCACTTAATCGCTATTAATCACTATTTTCCCTTTGATAGCACCTATTTGATTTGCTGAACTGACATCTATGGCATCTCGGAAACCCCGTTCCGGTGCTCATCCTCGTGAAGGAATCGATGCCCTGATAACCCTTCTTGGGGTCCCCTCAGGTGTCTCAGGAGGCTCTCAGGTTAGTTGCCATATAGCTGAGAGTATCTGGAAACTAACTGGTTACAGTGCTATCCAGGATCCCAGTCTGATAGCGGAACCTCTCAGTAAAGACCGTCAGTGAGGACCTCCACCTGGTCGCGGTCGGGGGCGTTGGCGCGGGTTGGAAGGTCCCACTGGGGTGATTTGCCGAGAGTCATTACGGAACCTCGGGCTGATGTATCCATCACGTTTGCTATACCCGGCGATGGGCGCGATTTCGACGGATTCACCCTTAACCGGGCACCGCAACCATGATCCGGATCGGCTCGGTGACAGTGGAACGAGGGAGCGAAGGGGCGGCGCGTTGTGATTCGTCCTCGTCATAGTTTCTCTACCTGTGCTTTCGTGCGCGTCGAGGCGACGGAGGTGCTGGGGTTCCGGTCCGCTTCTGGTGTCCAGGGCCATTCCTTCAGCTAACACGGATGCAGCCATTGCCCTGGTTGCTCGGCGAGCAGTTAACTTTCCGGTCCTGCTTAAATCGGTGAGTCAAATCAAATCTCGCTTTTTTGTCTCGAAGCGGTTAAGCTGACGTCGGCACTGGCAACTTCGGGTTGATCGACGCAACGGCGCGCCTCGCATCGGTGAACCTGCGGCTTTCCCGGCGGTGAGAAACAACGTGCCGCGCATCGACGAAGAACGAGGTGTGAACGACGTGCGAGGAACCTCAATGACCCCGATCGCAGTAGTCGGCATGGCCTGCCGACTCCCCGGCGGTATCGATTCGCCCCGCAAGTTGTGGGACGCGTTGTTGCAGGGTGACGACCTCGTCACCGATATTCCCCTCGACCGCTGGGATGCCGAGGAGATCTACGATCCGGAGGCCGGAGCGCCCGGCCGGTCGGTATCGAAATGGGGCGCGTTCCTCGACGACGTCACCGGATTCGATCCCGATTTCTTCGGGATCAACGAGCGCGAGGCCACTGCGATGGATCCGCAGCACCGGGTGCTGCTGGAGACCGCGTGGGAGGCCGTGGAGCATGCCGGCCGGACTCCGTCGTCGATGGCCGGCACCGCCACCGGTGTCTTCATCGGCATGTCGCATGACGACTACGCGATGGTGACCAGCGACGCGGGTGCTTTCGATCAGGCTTACGCGTTCACCGGCAACCCGTTCAGCATGGCGTCGGGTCGCATCTCCCACTCCCTGGGGCTGCAGGGGCCGGCGCTGACGATGGACACGGCCTGCTCGTCAAGCATGGTCGCGGTGCACCAGGCGTGCCGCAGCCTGCAGGACGGCGAGAGCGATATGGCGCTCGCCGGTGGGGTGATGCTGATGCTCGACCAGCGCCTGTACGCCTCGGCCTCGGGGCAGGGCATGCTGTCGCCGACCGGTCGCTGCCACGCCTTCGACGTCGAGGCCGACGGCTTCGTCCGGGCCGAGGGTTGCGGCGTGGTCATGCTCAAGCGCCTCGACGACGCGCAACGTGACGGCGACCGGGTCCTCGCGGTCATCCGTGGCACTGCCTCCAACCAGGACGGTCGCACCGAGAACATTCTGACGCCATCGGAAGACGCCCAGGTCGCGGTATTCCGTGCCGCGCTGGCCAACGCCGGTGTCGACCCGGTGACCATTGGGATGGTGGAAGGTCACGGCACCGGCACCCCGGTCGGCGACACCATCGAGTACACGAGCATCTCGACGGTCTACGGCCACCGGGGTCGATGCGCGCTGACCTCGGTCAAGAGCAACTTCGGCCATGCCGAGTCCGCCGCCGGTGTGCTCGGCCTGATGAAAGCGGTGCTGTCGGTTCAGCACGGTGTCGTTCCACAGAACCTCCATTTCAACCGGCTGCCCGACCATCTGGCCGCGATCGAGACCGGGCTGTTCGTGCCGCAGGAGAACACCCCGTGGCCGGTTGAGGCCAGTGTGGCCCCACGTCGTGCGGGGGTCTCCTCCTACGGAATGTCCGGCACCAACGTGCACGTGGTGCTTGAGCAGGCGCCCGAGCCGACGGTCGATGGCGCCACCACCGGGACGGCCGCCGCGGACACCCTGGTGTTCCCGGTGTCGTCGACCTCCGCCGACGAACTGCGGCGGACCTCGAAGCGGCTGGCCGAGTGGGTCGAGGACGCTGAGGCGGACGTGGATCTGTCAGACCTGGCTTTCACCCTGGCGCGTCGTCGCGGGCACCGCCCGGTTCGCACCGCCGTGCTCGCCGCGACCCGGACCGGGCTGGTGGAGGGGCTGCGTGGGGTCGCTGATGGCGACGACCCGTTCCAGGCCGCCGTCGGTCAGGATGACCGGGGGCCGGTGTGGGTGTTCTCCGGCCAGGGATCCCAATGGGCGACCATGGGCGCCGAACTGTTGGCCGGCGAACCGGTTTTCGCGGCGACGATCGCCGAGATCGAGCCGCTGATCGCCGCCGAGTCGGATTTTTCGGTCACCGAGTCGATGCTGGCACCAGACACCGTGACCGGGATCCACCGGGTGCAGCCGACCATATTCGCGATGCAGGTGGCGATGGCGGCCACCATGAAGGCCTACGGCGTGACGCCGGGAGCAGTCATCGGCCACTCACTCGGCGAGGTCGCCGCCGCCGTGGTGTCCGGGGCGCTCTCGCTGGCCCACGGCGTCAAGGTGATCTGCCGTCGGTCCCTGCTGTGCCTGAAGATCGCCGGCGGCGGCGCGATGGCCGCTGTGGAGCTGCCTGCCCAGAAGGTCCGTGAGGAACTGGAGCGTCGCGGCGTCGAGGACGTCGTCGTCGCCGTGGTGGCCTCGCCGAAGTCGACGGTGATCGGTGGCGACACCGAGACCGTCCGCCGAATCGTGGCGGAGTGGGAGCAGCAGGAGATCATGGCCCGCGAGGTCGCGGTCGATGTCGCGTCACACACCCCGCAGGTCGAACCGATCCTGGACGAACTGGCTGCGATGCTCGATGACATCACCCCGCTGGCCCCGGAGGTGCCGTACTACTCCGCCACCTCATTCGACCCGCGCGAACAGCCGTACTGCGATGTCGATTACTGGATCGACAACCTGCGCCACACCGTCCGCTTCTCGGCCGCCGTGCAGGCCGCCCTGGAGGACGGATTCCGGGTGTTCGCCGAGTTGTCGCCGCACCCGCTGCTGACCCGTCCGGTAGACCAGACCGCCGAGTCCCTCGATATCCAGGTTGCCGCTATCGCCGCAATGCGTCGCGGTCAGGAGATGCCGCACGGGCTGCGGACCCTGCTCGGCGATCTCTACGCCGCGGGAGCCCAGGTCGATTTCGCGACGCTGCTGCCCGGGGGTCGGCTGGTCGACGCCCCGCTGCCCACCTGGACCCGCCGCAGGCTGGTCCTGGAGGCGCGCAGTGCCGACGCGGGCCGGGGTGCCCACCTGGTGGCTGCGCACCCGCTGCTGGGTTCGCATGTCCGTCTGCTCGAGGAGCCCGAGCGTCACGTCTGGGCTGCCGAGGTCGGTACCGCGACGCTGCCCTGGCTGGTCGATCACCAGGTCAACAACGTTGCGGCGATGCCGGGTGCCGCCTTCTGCGAGATGGCGTTGTCCGCCGCCCGATCCGCACTCGGCGATGCCGCCGAGGTCCGCGATATCCGGTTCGAGCGGATGCTGCTGCTGGAGGAGGAGACCGAGGTCAGTGTGCAGGCGTGCGCCCGAAGCAACGGGACGCTGGATTTCCTGGTCGAGACCGACCAGGACGGTGAGCGCGAACGGCGGGCCAGCGCGGTCCTGGCGGCCGCCGGGGACCCTGAGGACACCGGCCGCCCCGCCCCGTATGACATGGACGCGCTGCACGCCGAACATCCGATGCGGGCCGACGGCGGCGATATCCGGCACTGGTTCGACACCCGCGGTGTGCAGTTCGGCCCGGCGTTCACGGCGCTGATCGCCGTCAACGCGGGCGACGACGCCGACGAGACGGTGCTTGCCGAGATCGGCCTACCGACCGTGATCCGGGGTCAGCACACCGCCTACGGCGTGCATCCGGCCCTGCTGGACGCCTGCTTCCAGTCGGTGGCGGCGCATCCCGGTGTGCAGAACACCGGTAACGGCGGGCTGCTGCTGCCCCTGGGGGTGCGCCGGCTTCGCAGCTATGGCGCGGCCAACAAGGCCCGCTACTGCCTGACGCGGATCGTCTCCGTCGGCGGGTCCGGTGTCGAGGCCGATATCCATCTGGTGGATGAGCATGGTGAGGTCCTGCTCGCCGTCGACGGGTTGTCGATGGGCACCGGTGGGGCTGAGGGCGACCGGGTGCTCAACGAGCGGTTGATGGCCGTCGAGTGGCGCAAGCAGCAGCTTCCCGAACTGGCCAACCACTTCAGTGCTGGCACCTGGCTGGTGGTCAGTGCGTCGGACACCACCGACTTCCTGGCGTCCGAACTCACCGACGCTCTCAAGCTCAACGACGCCGACGTGACCACGATGTCGTGGCCGCAGCATGCCGACCACGCGGCCAACGCCCAGCGTCTCACCGCCTACTTCGGTGAGGTCGGTTTCAGCAATATGGTCGTGGTGGATGCTCCGCGCAACGGCTGCCCGAAGGAGCAGCTGGCCTACCGCGGCGGCGACCATGTCCGGCATCTGGTGCGGATCGTGCGCGATCTGCCCGAGTTGGCCGGCGACCCGCCGCGGCTGTACGTCGTCACCCGCGGGGCCCAGACCGTCCTGCCGGGCGAGCGGCCCAACCTTGAGCAGGCCGGCTTGCGTGGCCTGCTGCGAGTCATCGGCGCCGAGCATCCGCACCTGCGCCCCACTCAGATCGACGTCGATGAGAAGACCGAGGGTAAGTTCGTCGCTCAGCAGTTGCTGCTGGGTTCGGAGCAGGATGAGACCGCGTTCCGCAACGCGGAGTGGTACACCGCCCATCTCTACCCGAGCCCGCTGCGTCCGGAGGAGCGCTACACGACGGTGGTCGACCACCAGCGTGAGGGCATGCGGCTGGAGATCCGGACACCCGGCGATCTGCAGACCCTGGAGCTGACCGCGTTCGAGCGGGTCACCCCGGGGCCGGGCCAGATCGAGGTCGCCGTGACCGCGTCGAGCCTGAACTTCGCCGACGTCTTGGTGGCGATGGGCCGTTATCCGAGTTTCGACGGTAACCCGCAACTGGGCATCGACTTCGCGGGCGTGGTGACCGCGGTCGGTCCGGAGGTGACCAACCACCGGGTCGGTGACCACGTCGGCGGCATGTCGCCCAACGGTTGCTGGAGTACGTTCCTGACCTGCGACGCCGATGTCGCGGTGACGCTGCCCGCCGGGTTGCGGGACGATCAGGCCGCCGCGGTATCCACCGCCGCCGCGACCGCCTGGTACGGGCTGCAGGACCTGGCCCGGATCAGGGCCGGCGACAAGGTGCTGATCCACTCCGCCACCGGCGGTGTCGGCCAGGCCGCGATCGCGATCGCCCGTCTCGCCGGTGCCGAGATCTACGCGACCGCCGGCACCGAGGACCGGCGCGACATGCTGCGCCGGATGGGCATCGATCGGGTCTACGACTCGCGCAGCACTGCGTTCGCCGACCAGATCCGGGCCCACACCGATGGATATGGCGTCGATATCGTGCTGAATTCGCTGACCGGTGCCGCCCAGCGGGCCGGGGTGGAACTGCTGGCCTTCGGTGGCCGGTTCGTCGAGATCGGCAAGAAGGACATCTACGGCGACACCCGGATGGGGCTGTTCCCGTTCCGCCGGAACCTGTCGTTCTACGGTGTGGACTTGGCGTTGATGTGCAAGACGCATCCCGCCCAGATCCGGGAACTGCTGGACACCGTGTACCGGCTGACCGCGGACGGGGTTCTGCCGCAGCCGGAGACCACGCACTACCCGCTGGCAGAGGCCGCCACCGCCATCCGGGTGATGGGTGCGGCCGAACACACCGGCAAGCTGCTGCTGTCGGTTCCTCGGGTGGGCCACAGCCAGGTGGTGGTGCCGCCGGATCAGGCACGGGTCTTCCGCGGCGACGGCTCCTATATCGTCACCGGCGGACTGGGGGGTCTCGGCTTATTCCTGGCTGCCAGGATGTCGGCGGCCGGTTGCGGGCGCATCGTGCTGAACTCCCGTTCGGCGCCGACACCCGAGGCGCTGGTGGAGATCGAGCGGATGCGTGCCTCCGGGACCGAGGTCGAGGTCGTCAGCGGCGATATCTCCCGGCCTGAGACCGTCGACCGCCTTGTGGCGGAGGCCACCGTGAGCGGGTTGCCGGTCCGGGGCGTGCTGCATGCGGCCGCGGTCGTGGAGGACGCGATCCTGGCCAACATCACCGACGAGTTGGTCGAGCGGGACTGGGCGCCGAAGGTGTACGGCGCCTGGCATCTGCACCGCGCCACCACCACGCAGCCGCTGGACTGGTTCTGCTCGTTCTCCTCGGCGGCAGCGCTGCTCGGCTCACCCGGCCAGGGCGCCTATGCCGCGGCGAACAGTTGGCTCGACGCCTTCACCCACTGGCGGCGCGCCCAGGGCCTGCCGGCGACGGCGATCGCCTGGGCGGCGTGGGACCAGATCGGCGCCGGTCGCCATCTCGCCGCCTCCGGCGACACCACGATGATCAGCCCGGAGGAGGGGGCCCACGCCTTCGAGGCCGTGCTGCGGCACAACCGCGCCCACACCGGTTACGCACCGGTGATCGGCACGCCGTGGCTGACCGACCTCGCCGCGCGTAGCCCGTTCGCCGAGGCATTCGCGTCGGCAGCGGACCGCCCGACTGACACCAGCAGCTTCCGCGCCGAGTTGCACACCCTCTCGCGGGAGGAATGGCCCACCCGGGTCCGCCGCCTGGTGGCCGAACAACTCGGCCTCATCCTGCGCAGGTCGATCGACCCGGACCGGCCGATCTCAGAGTATGGTTTGGACTCGCTGGGCAACCTCGAGCTGCGCACCCGGATCGAGACCGAGACGGGTATCCGCGTGCGGTCGATGGACATCACGACCGTTCGCACGCTGGCCGAGGGCCTGTGCGAGACGCTGGCTGGTGTGCTTGCGTCGGCCCGCTGACGCGGACCGGCGAGATCTGGATAGGGAGCGACTGAGTGGTTGCGCTGACGGCAATCCATGACTGGGTGGACGCGCCGGGTTCGGTGGTCTCTTGGGGGCCCTCGCCCGTTTGCCTGGCGAAGGTGGCGCAGGCGCCGGTGCGCGCCGTTCCCGCGAGCTATCAGCAGGAACAGCACATCCGGAACTACCGGGAGCATTCGGCGAACGGTCTGGAGATGGCGCGGCTGCTGATCCCGGCTTGGAACATTCGGGGCCGCTGCGACATCCGGGCCATGACCTACGTCATCAACTCCTACCTGCGCCGGCACGATACCTATCACAGCTGGTTCGACTTCGACGATCAGGACCGCGTCGTGCGGCATGCCGTCGCCAACCCGGCCGATATCCAGTTCGTCGCGACCAAGAGTGGCGAGATGAACGCGGCGCAGTGGCGCAAGCACATCCTCAACACGCCCAGCCCGCTGCAGTGGGACTGCTTCCGGTTCGGTGTCATCCAGCGGGCCGACCATTTCACGTTCTACGCCAGCATCGACCACGTCCACGCCGACGCCATGTTCATGGTCGCGTTGTTCGTTGAGATCTACCAGAACTACTCGGCGCTGGGGGAGGGCGGTGCCCCCATCAAACTTCCGGATCCAGGACGCTACCTGGACTACTGCACCCGGCAACGGGAATACACCTCCGCCTTGACGCTGGAATCGCCGGCGGTGGTCGAGTGGCTCGATTTCCTCCGACGCAACGGTGGCACCCTGCCGACTTTCCCGTTGCCGCTCGGTGGTTCGGATATTCCGTGCACCGGGGACCTGATCACCGTGAAGCTGATGGACTCCCACGACAGCGATCGATTTGAGGCGGTGTGCGCGCAGTCCGGTGTGCGCTTCATCGGCGGGGTGTTCGCCTGCGCGGCGATCGCCGAGCGCGAACTGGCCGGTGTCGACACCTACCAGGTCATCACTCCGACCACCACTCGAAGTACCCCGGCAGAGTTCATGACCACCGGTTGGTTCACCGGAATCGTGCCGATTTCCGTTCCAGTGGAAGGGATGTCGTTCAACCAGGTGGCCCGGGCCGCCCAGGCCGCCTTCGACTCCGGCATGCACCTGGCGAACGTGCCCATCGAGCGGGTGCTGGAACTGGCCGCGTCGCTTCCCGGCATTAGCAAGCCCGGTCCCGGTGTGCCGATGCTGTCCTATCTCGATATCGGACTGCCGCCGTTGAACCCGGTTGTCATGGGTCAGTGGCAGGACCGCAATGGCACTTTGTACACCGATCTCGGGGCGGCCAACCAGATCGGGATGTGGGTAAACCGGCGCGACACCGGTACCACTGTGACGGTGGCCTATCCGGACAACGCCGTCGCCCGGGAGTCGGTGGCACAGTACGTCGATATGATGAAGGTGGTTTTTCTGCGTGCCGCAGAGGGCCGCGCCGACTCGGTGTCATCCCCGCGGATTCCCAGGGCGACGGTTTGACCCTCGTGGCCGGCGGCCATGCCGGATATCCGGACAACGTGCTGCCCTACCCGGACCAGGCATTGTTCCTGGCACTGCGCGGAGCAGGCCAGGAAGCCGTCATGCAGGCACTGTGGATCTACGACCATCCGATCGACCTCGAGGGCGTGAAACGCTTTCACCGCAACCTCTTCGGGACTCTGCTGGCCCGCCGGATTGAGCCATCGCCACTTCCCTTCGGCCGGCACCGCTGGGTGTCTCAACCAGTGACGGATTCCAACTTTGAGATCGTCGCGACCCCCCGACCACGTGGAGAGCTCTACCTCTGGGCCGATGAGCAGGTCGAACTGCCGCTGGACCCCGAGTCGGGACCGGCATGGCGGCTGGGGGTCCAGCCGTTCACCGATGGCTCGACCGCAGTGAGCCTGGTGATCTCGCACTGTGTGGCCGACGGCGCAGGCAGCGTGTTGGCCTGTACCCAGGCCAGTACCGGGTCTATCCGCGATCTTTGCTACCCACCGGCGGGGTCACGGACCCGATGGAGGGCTGCCAGGGAGGATTTTCGCCAGCTCGGCCGGGATCTCCCGGAGATAGGCAGAACCCTTCGCCGCGCGGTCAAGGTCGCGGTTCGGCGTCGCGGCGAGCTGGCGCGGCCGAGCACGCCCGGATCGGGCGGCGCGGCCGACCGGGGCACTGTCCGCATGCCGTCCGCATCAGCTTTCGTCGATGCCGCAGAGTGGAATGCCTGCGCGGAGACACTCGGCGGTAACAGTTTTTCGCTGGTAGCCGGATTCGCCGGCAAGCTTGCCCAGCGCCTCAATCGTGTCCGAGGCTCCGACGGAATGGTGACGCTGAAGTTCCCCGTCAGCGACCGTGCCGACTTGGAGGACACCGGCGGCAATGTGGTGTCGATTGCGAATGTCCGATTCGATCCTGACGGGGTCATCAGCGACCTGGCCGGGACACGCACCGCGATCCGTGAAGGCCTGAAGAAGGCACGCGAGGTTCCCGATGAGATGATCGAACTACTGCCGCTGATTCCGTTCCTGCCCAAACGGGGGATCGCCAAGGTCGCCGACGCGGCCTTTGGCTTTTCCTCCGACCTGCCGGTGTCCTGTTCCAACTTCGGCACCATGCCACCCGCGGCGACTTGCGTAGACGGAACCCCGGCTGAATACCTGGCGTTTCGCGGGGTGGACCGGCACGTATCCGCCGACAACCTGGATCGAAGGCGCGGCATCATGACGGTGACATCCGGACAGATCGCCGACAAGATGACCATCACCGTCATCAGTTACCAGCCCGGAATGAAAAATTCGCAGGCCGAACTGCACGGAGTGATAGCCGAGACTTTGGGCGAGTTCGGCCTCTCTGGTGAGATTGTCTGAGGTGGAATCACAGTGACGACAGAGACCCGCCCACGCGGCCGGCTGCTACGACGCGCCGAGCGTGAGCAGGTGGACGAACATCGGCTCGCGTTCCTCGATCACACCGCGCTAGAGCTGCTCCGCGTGACCGGGCGAAACCAACTCATTCAGATCGTCTGGGTGTACGAGCACCCACTCGATCAGGACGGTCTCAACCGGTTCCATCACAACCTCTACGCATCGCTGGCCAGCCGTCTGATCGAACGCTCACCCTTGCCTTTCGGCCGGCCGCGCTGGGTGCGACCGGCGGGACCGCCCCCGCCGATTCAGACTGCTGATGGCGTCCGTCCGCGCGCCGAGCTGATGGACTGGGCAGACGAATTGGGCAACTTGCCTATCGACCCGGAGCGCGGGCCGGCCTGCTATCTTGCCGTCCAGCCCCTGGAGGACGGCGCCACCGCGGTCAGCATCGTGGCCTCACACGTCATCGGGGACGGTGTTGGCGGACTGATGGCCGTGTTCGAGGCAATCACCGGCAACATCCGCAACCCCGGCTACGAGGAGCCTGGTTCCCGGTCGCGGGGCGCGGTGATCGGCGCCGACCTCCGTCGCGCTGTCCTGGATCTACCACTGACGGCCCGGACCGCCGTCAAGGCCGCCAAAATGATCCGGGCCAAGCGGGAGGATTTCGCCCGGGCGCGGGCCGCGCAGGCCGGCCCAACCGACAACCGTCATGTCGTCGTTCCATCGGTAGCGATCTATGTGGATACCGCGGAATGGGACGCCAAGGCCGAAGCGCTTGGCGGCAATAGCTATTCACTGTTGGGCGGGTTCGCGGCCAAGATCGCCGAGCACTTGGATCGACGGCGGGCCGCCGACGGGGCGGTGACCCTGCTCATCGCGATCAACCTGCGGGAAAGCCTCGATGACGATCGCGCCTTGGCGATGGCGTTCGCCAACGCCACCGTTGACCCGACGAAAGTCACCGTCGACCTGACCGAGGCGCGCGCGGCTGTGCGCGAGGCGCGGGAGAGAGCCAAGCAGGAGCCGGATCCGACCATGGAAATCCTCCCGCTCATTCCCTGGCTGCCGCGGAGCGCGGTCAAGGGTGTGGCCGATCTGTTGTTCGCTTACTCCGAGGATCTGCCGGTGTCGTGCTCGAATCTCGGCGACCTGCCGCCGGAACTCGCCCAGGCCGACGGCACGCCCGCCGAGAAAGTTTTCATCCGGGCGCTGGACACCAACGTGACGGTAGGCGATCTGCAGCGATCCCACGGACAGCTTGTGGTGGTGTCGGGTCGGATCAACGGCACGATCTCCATCTCGGTGGAGGCCTACCAACTTGACGCAGAGAATTCCAAGGCGCGGTTGCGTGAGATCGTCACGCAGACGGTGCACGATCTCGGGCTGTCAGGGGAGATCGACTAAGCACCGCCGCTAAGCGCTTCATCGGCGTCCACGATAGATCCGTACACTGCACGACGCCCGGCGCCCGCCTGTCTTTCCAGTGATCGCCACGCGACCATGGCGGCCGACGTTGCTGAATCGCCCGAAGCCACCGCGCCGCTCACGCTCTGTACTCCACTGGCTCCAGCCACCAATGTGTTCCGCAGCGCGTCGCCAGCAGCCTGCGCCATTGACGTACTCGCGGTACCGACTTGACCTGCAATGACCGCTGAGCGTTCCAGCGAGAGGCTAAGCGGACTACTCGAATCGTCTGCCGGATCGCCAGTCGACGCGGGCGCTGAATCAGGGAATCCGATGGACAGGGCCGCCAGCACGTCGTTGCGAAGATCGTTAAGCGCACCAAGCACACGCTCGCCCTGCACGACGAAAGCCTCTCCGATCAATTCGGGGATGTACTTCAGCGAGGCTTGAATGCCCAGGGCATCCCAGGCCTGCAGGTAGGTGGTGAACAAGGTCAGCCCGTCGACCACGGCGGTGGCTATTGCAACGGGGGTGTTGAGCATGGTCAGGATGATCGGCGCGACATTGGCTGCCAGTGCTGCCCCGACCGCCACAGCGCGGGTCACGGTGGCCGCAGCTACGTCGGTCAGTGCGTCGATGACCGGGACCACGGCCCCGGAGATTCCGGCTATCACGACGTTGCTCAGCTCATTGAGCAGTCCGGGAATCTGTGTGGACCCGGTAACGGTCGGTAGCGCGTTCAGTAAATCGAAGGGCGCGTCGACGGCCGTCTTCCACAACGTCAGGGCGGCGGTGCCGATGGCGTCTGAAAGATGCCTCAGAGTCGCAACCTGGTTGTCGATCAGTCGTCCTGCCACTGATCCGGTAGGCGGCACGTAGTGCGGGCTGCCGTCGTCGAAAACCACCGTGTACGTGGTGTCGGTGCCCGGGGTGGTGATGGTGTGCTTCTGCGCGCCGCCATCCGACCAAGCACCAAAGACCAGTGGACCGGTCTCGGTCGATTGAGGCGACTGCACGTCCAGGACGCGCTTGACGCCGACGACGGCCTGCTCGCGGTAGGTGCCCCGATACGGGATGCCGTCGATGGTGTACACGGCATCCGGGTCGCTGGATACGAAAGTCAGATCCACCAGGCGTGGTTTGACGTCGACATAACTCGATGTCGAGAGCCCGGTGCTGTCGGTCACGGTCAGGACGATCCGGTACCACGTGTTACTGACGTTGCTCTCGTCGGTGGGGATGGTGACGGTGCCGCTCCGGCCGGGAATGTTGTCGGCGAACGGATGCACATGGTCGCCGTGGTGGAAGACGACTTTCCAGGAGTAGGCGCTGTCAGGTAGGGGGCCATCCTCGGCGTCGCTACCCTCCGCGCTAAAGGAGATGGTGTCCCCGGCGTTGTACGGTGCGTCGCTCACCGGCGTGAGGATCGTTGCGGTCGGGGGGGTGCTGCCGACCACGATGCGCTGGGTCGACTGACCGGTTTTCTCCCCGTCACTGACCACCAGGGTCACGGTGTAGTTGCCGTTGCCGGTGTACTGCCATACCGGGTTGGCCTCGGTAGAGACGTCTTCGAGGGTATTGGGATCGCCGAAGTCCCACGCGAAAGACAGCGGTGTGCCGTCAGGGTCTGTGGAGTCCTCCGAGGAAAAGCTCACCGTCAACGGCGAATAGCCATTGGTCGGGGTGGCATCGATGACGGCGCTTGGAGCGCGGTTACCCCCGGTGGGTCCGATCATCGACAGCGTGCCGGGGTAAATGTTGAGTTGATAGATCCTGCCGTCGGGACCTTCCAGCAGTTGCACCGTGGTGCCGGCATCGTTGTCGAACATGTGCTCGCTGATGAAGCTGTCGTACTCGGAGTCGAACTCCAGCGTCTTCATCCAATTAAGCGCGTAGTCGGCGATGAACACCTTATTGGTGTATTCCGGTCCCAGCGCATCGCCGGTGTAGACCAGGATCGATGAGATAGCTCCGGCCACAAGGGGGGGTGCGGTGTGCGGGTACGCATAGATAGGATTGGCGAACCCGCAACCGTTGCAGACACCTTCGGCTAGGGGCCATCCGTAGTTGGCGCCCGGGACCACCAGGTTAACTTCCTCCCACGCGGCGCCGCCCACGTCGGCCTCGAGCAACTGGCCGGTCGGAGTGAAGGTGAATCGGAAAGGATTGCGGAATCCGTAGGCGTAGATCTCCGGAAGCGCGCCGGCAGTGTTGATGAACGGGTTGTCGATCGGCGCGGTAGCGGTGCCGTCCGGGTTGAGATTGTGGACATCGAGGCGCAGGATCGTCCCGTGCGGTGAGCCGAGGTCTTGCGAGTTACCGAAATCGAAGTTGTCGCCGAGACCCCAGTAGAGCTTGCCGTCGGGCCCGAATGTGACCCCGCCGCCCTGGTGGTAGTTGGCGGCCTCGTCGGCAACGCGATACAGCACTTGCTCGGAGTCGGCGCTCAGTACGTCGGTGGTTTCATCGCCGTAGTAGCCGTTGACGGTGAGGCGGGACAGCCTCTGGTGGTTGTCTGATCCGGTGTAGGTGACATAGATGTAGTGGTTATCGACGAAATCGGGGTCGATCGCGATTCCGGCGAGGCCACGTTCGACCTCTGTCAGGACGTTCAAGGTGATCAGCGGCGTCTGCTGAAGCTCATTGTTCTGGAAAACCCTGACCGTCCCGCCCTTCTCGGTGATCAGGATGCTGCCGTTGGGCAGGAATCGGAAATCGGTCGGTTCGGCCAGCCCACTCGCCACGACGACGCGTTCCAGATCAGCAGGAAGGCCAGCGTCATGTTCGGCGTTTGCGGGCAGTGGCTGGGAGGTCGTCTGCGCGGGGGCGGCTACGGCGTCGGTGACCGCTGCCGCCGACTGGCGCCGGGTCCAGCCCATCAGCGCCCACGTCAGCGGGGACTGCGGCACAGACGCCGGCCCGGTGCCGAAGATCGCCGCAAGTGCGTCGCGGACCCGGGTGCTGACAGTCAACTCCGGTGCCTGTGCCGGCGCCGGCTTTGCCGCCTGATCGGCGGGCGTCGATGGGGTCACAACGGATGCAGCAACCGCGATAGCCGGGGCGATTGCGGCATCAACCGCGACCTCGGGAACGGACGGCAGCCCCCTGGGCTGTCCCGATCCGGGGATACCGACGACCGCGGTTCTAACGGGCGGCGCGGGGGACTCCGCGGGGGCAGCGACGGATGCCGCAGGTGGGACATCTCTCTTGAGTTCATTGCGGTCGCTGCTGAGCCGGGACCGGTCGGTGGCAATCGTGGTCCCGCGTCGCGCACGGTTGCTGCCGTGCGGAGCTGCAGCGGATTGCGCTCCGGAGTCCGCGAAGGCGCGACTCTGCGCCCGGATGCCAGGCGAACTGGAGCGTCGGACGGGCCCCGGCGACGACATGTCCGCAGAGACGGATTCCTGCCGACTGGAGTCCACGGACTCGTCGGCCCATGCTGAGCCGGCTCCGATCGCGCTGCCGACACCGAGGGCGACCGCCAGCGCGCCGACGCGGCCGACATACTTGGAGCCACTGGTGTTCATCACTGGCACCCGCATTCCAGGCAGCTCCTTAGTTAAACGCCGACTCATCTGTCGGCAACGACAATGTCCGTTCAAACTATCAGGAAAATCTCAGGAAAGTACACTCCGCGAGTCTCGCTCGCCGGTGCGCCTACCATGCATCGATGGGCGTTTCAGCGATGGGCGTTTCAGCGATGGGCACTAGCGATGGGCACTAGCAATGGACACTGAGGACTCTGGGTTGGCGGCCGACCGCTTTGCGTTGCGTGTCCTAGGATCGCTCCGGTCAGTGATGCGTCTGCTCAGGACTTCGAAGACTTCCGTCTCGCCCATTGAGAAGTTCATCCGCGCGACAGTCCTGGCACCGCTGTATGTGTTGTTTGCAATCCCACTGCTGACGAGGATCCACAGCCGGCGTTCCATCGTCGTCTCGGGACTAACGAGTTTCGGAGCCGAAATCACCTGCCGACTGCCCGACCTGATCCAGACCTACATTTGGGTGTTCAACGAATGGGAACCGGATCTGACTAGGTTCATCGCTGGCCGTCTGCGCGACGGCGATGTGTTCGTCGATGTCGGGGCCAACATCGGTTACTACTCGCTCCTTGCTGCTCAATGTGTCGGTCCGACCGGGCGCGTGATTGCCGTCGAGGCGTCACCGCCGGTGTATGCGGATCTGCAACGCCACATTGATCACAACGGCGTCGGCGACCGCGTGCGCGCGGAGAACAAGGCGGCAGCGGCGGAACCGGGCACTTTGAGTATTTTCTCGGGCCCCGTACACAACGTCGGGGCATCGACGACCCTGGGCAAGCACGGCGCCGAATCGGTGGAGTCCATCGTGGAGTCCCAGCCACTGCGCAATCTGCTCAGTGCCGACGAGCTCAGTTCGATCCGCCTCATCAAGATCGACGTTGAGGGTGCCGAACCTGACGTGGTGGCTGGAATGGGCGACCTGATCCCGCGCCTGCCGGCCGATGCAGAGGTCATTCTGGAGCTTTCGCCGAAGTGGTGGTCAGATCCAGGCCTGAATGCAGTCGACGTGCTGCGGCCTTTCACGGACGCCGGATTCAGGATTTACGAGATGAAAAACAGTTACTCCGCGTGGCGTTACCTGTGGCCGAATGATGTCACCGACGCGGTTCGCGTTCGTCGGGCGCTGACCAGACGGGTCGCCCGGCTCGATTTGGTGCTTTCCCGAGTGGACGACGACCGTCTGCGGATCGACTCGCGGGAGTTCGTCGCGCGGTTCGGGGCATCGACCGCCTAACGGCGCAGCCCGGTCTCGGGTTTTCAGTCGGCCAGGTGGGTCGCGCCGAGTCCGATCAGCAGGCAACCGACGACGGCCAGGATTGCCGCGTATTCGATACGGCTGCGTGATCGGGTCCAGGCACCGAAGCGGTCGAGCACATCGAGCGTTTTCGCGGGCGCGATCAGGTATCCGATCAATGGCGCCGTCACCACGAGGCTCCCTAACATGACGAATGTCGCTAGAGCCCCGACCTTTCCGAACTCCGAGGTCTGCGACGTGCTGATGATCAACAACACTGCGAGATAGTCCACCGATGGCACCCCACTTGCGATCCCGACCGCGCCGGCTAGCCACGGGGAGCGGCCCTTGCGGAGAAACCCGCGAACAGTGTTGGTCAATGTGTCCGACTTGCCTGCCTCATCGTTGCCGATCGCTGCGGTCGCCTCCTGGTTTCGATTGCGCCGGCCTGTGCCAAGAAACCAGTGCGTCGCCATGATGGCGGCGATGACGACTGCGATCCCGCCGACTGCGATCTGGGCTTGCCCGCCGTGGGCGCTGGTGACTCCGAAGGGGTTCCGCTCGAATGCGAACAGCACCAGAAGGCCGAAACTGATGGTGGAGACGAGGCTGCCGGCGAGGTAGGCCAGCAACTGGAGCAGCGGTCGCTGCCGGGCCAGCAGAAGGGGTACCAGCCCGATCCGGGTCGGCTCCACATTGACCGCAATGCCCAGCAGAAACACGGTCGTCCACACGGACGCCGACTCTACCGTTCGCTGCCGGGACCGCCTGGGCCCACAGATCGGTGTGACAGGCATTCTGCAGCGGACTGTTCCAATAGATCGGCCGTGTACGACAGGCTCAGCTCCGGAGGCGTCATCTGCCGCGCCACTTCGCGGGCTCTGGCGGCGCATCCCGACGACAACACGGTTCTGAGGTCCGCCGTCAGTGACTCGGCAGAGGAAGCCGAGAAACGCCGCATGGTTCCGACCCCCAGCCGCTTAACACTGGCGGCCCACGCCGGCTGCTCGGCCCCAACCCAAAGCACCAGAGTCGGTACACCGGAACGAACACTGGCTGCCGTGGTTCCGGCACCACCGTGATGAACGATGGCCCGGCACCGCGGGAAGACCGCGGAGTGGTTGACCGACTGCACAATCTTGACGTGGTCGGCCGCGGGAACGGTGGCCAAATCCAACACCCCAGTGCAGATCAGTGCCCGCTCGCCGAGATCGGCCGACACCTCGGTGATCATCTCGACAGCCTTCGCCGGCTCGGTGATCGGCATGCTGCCGAAGCCGAAATAGATAGGCGGTGTTCCACTGGCGATCCAGGATGCGACCGAATCGTCGACCTGAGTGGCCAGTTGCAAGGTGATGGAGCCGACCAGTGGGCGCCTGTCGTTCCATTCGGCTGCCAGACCGGGGAAGAACACCTTGTCATAGGCCTGAATCTCCAGGGTTCCCTGCTCCACGATCCTTCGAACGGCGCGGGTGGAGGCCTTAGGTAGGCCCAGGGTCCGTCGCTGGGCGTCCTCGGCAGGCTTCAGTAGCCGCCAGTGGCCCCACTCGGCCACCGCCCAACCGCGGCGCACGACAGAGAGTGGCAGCGGCAATGGGAGAATCTTGGAGTTGGCCCGAGCGGGAAAATAATGCAGCGCGGCGAGCGGGATGTTCCGGTACTCAGCGACGTTTGCGGCCACTTCCTGGTATGTGGTGCCGGTCAGGATGAGGTCGGCGTCGGCGGACAACTCAATCAGGTTCTCGCCCATGCTTTCCCAGCCGTCGGTGACGTAATCCCGAGCCTCATGTAAGACCTTGAGGGGATTCCGAAGACTCCACCAGTTGCGGAAGACCTCGGCATCCAATTGCTGCTGCGAGTCAGGCCCGTAAGGCGTAACCGGGCCTAAGCCGGCCGACTCCGCGAACGACACCAGATTCGGCGGCGCGGCCATCCGGATGCTGTGGCCCCGACGCCTCAGTTCGAGGGCGACGGCCGCCGCCGGCTCGATATCGCCGCGCGTTCCATGGACCGCGATGGCGAATCTCACTGCGGTGCTCCTGTCGTTACCGGATCCGGTTCGGGATCGGGCTGCCGTGGCGCCCGGGTGGGTGGCGGCGGCTGCCATTTCGACGGCCACCAGTTCGCCTTGCCGACTAGCACCGCCAGCGCCGGCACAGTGACGGTGCGGACCACGAAAGTATCCAGAAGAATGCCGACGGAGATGATGAAACCGATCTGAACCAGGGTGGTGATACTCGAAAATTGCAGGCCGATCATCGAGGCCGAGAAGATGAGTCCGGCGACGGTGATCACCCCGCCCGTCTGGGTCACCGTGCGGATCACGCCGGAGCGAATACCGCGCGGCGACTCGTCGCGAATCCGTGAAATGAGCAGCATGCTGTAGTCCGCGCCCATAGCCACCGAAATGATGAATGTCAGGCCGGGCACGCTCCAATGCAATTGCTGGTCAAGCAGTACCTGAAACACGAGAACGGACAAGCCTAGCGAGGAGAGATATGAGAGCACCACCGAGGCAACGAGATACAGCGGTGCAACCAGTGCGCGCAACAGGATGATGAGGATGCCCAGCACCACCACGACGGTCGTGATGATGATTCTGGCCAGGTCCTGATAGTAGTAGTCGCGGGTGTCTCGCAGGGTCACCGTCAGGCCGGTCATGCCGATGGAGGCATCGGCGAGGGTGGTGTTGGGTTGGGCGCTCCGGGCGGCTGCGGTGATCGCGTTGATCTGGTCCATAGCCTCCGGGCTGAACGGGTTGAGCTCGGTCTGGACCAGATAACGAGCACTGCGGCCGTCGGGCGAGATGAAGATCGAGGCCGCTCGGCGGAACTCCTCACCGGTCAGGATCTGAGCGGGGATGTAGAAACCGGCCATCGACGGGGTGGTGGCGTTGTTCTTCATCGACAGTAGGAACGATGACGCCTGATTGAGACCGATACCCAGCCGCTTGGTCTGGTCGACGAGCAGCGAGACGCCGTCGGAGACCTGGCGACTGGCCACCGCGAGCATCTCGATGCCCTGCTGGAGCTGGTTCAGCTGGGCCGCCAAGTCGGCCGGATTGGTGATGCCGGCCGCCTGCAGGCTCTGGCTGATCGAATCCAGCGCAGGGCCCATGTCGCCGGGGGCGGCCGGGGTCGGCTGATTGCCGGGCATGCTGGCGAGCGGACCGGGCTTCTCCTTGCCCGGTATGGGGGGATCCGGTGTCAACGGTTGTTCGGCCGGCAGCGCGGTGGGATCGCGGGTGGTCGGCTCCAGAAGGTCACAGAGATCGGCGATCTGGTCCAGGGTGCCGTCATTGCGTGCGTCGGCCAGCGACTGCAGGCGGGTGCGGGTCGCGACACAGTCCGGATCGGCGTCGCAGACCGGGTTGCCGGTGAGGGCGTCGAGAACGGGGGCGATCGACTTGTCGTAGGCCGCAACGGCATCGCCGGTGTTCACACCCATATTGCCGCCGAGTCCGTGAATGGTGTTGAGCGGATTGCTGCCCAGGTCGAACCCCGGCAGCGCCGGTCCGGTGCCGTACTGGTTCTGCATGAATGCCAACGACTGCACCAGGTAGCTCACCGTGGCCAGGGTCTGCCCCAGCTGGCCGCGCAACGCGCCGAGGACATCGGCGATCTGATCGGCGCCGAAGGCAAGGAGGTTGAGGCTGGCAGTGTTGCCATTGATCAAGGCGGAGGCCTGATTCAGTGGCTTTCCGACCTCGCCGGCTTGAAAGGAGAGCTTGGCCTGTTCCAGCGACTCGCCGGTGGGCCGGGTGATGCCGCGCACGATGTCGATATCGGGCACCTGGCTTACCCGGTAGGCCATCTGCTCCATATCGGCCAGTGCCTCCGGTGTTCGCAGATCCCGCGGCGAGGTGATCAGGATGTACTGCGGCAGGCTGGCGTTGATGGGGAAGTGCTGGCCGATCGCGTCGTATCCCCGGATGCTTTCGCTGGAGGTCGGCAGCGCTTTGCGGTCGTCATAGTTGTAGTCGGCCAGGGCGGCCACGGCGGCAAGGGCGCCGAGAACCACGATGCTGGCGAGCAAATTGATCGCGGGACGGCGCACGATCCGAATGCCCGAGCGCCGCCAGAACTGGGTGGTCAGATCCTTGCGTGGCTTGGCCCATCCACGCCGGCCGGCCAGCACGAGCAGGGCCGGCAGGAATGTCACCGCGCCGAGGCAGCCGACCAGGATGGCCGCGGCAAGTGCAACGCCGACGGTGTAGAACACCGTCAGCTTGGTGAACACCATGCCCATGAAGGTCACCGCGACGGTGAACGCCGATGCAAAAATCACCTTGCCGACCGAGATCAGCGAATTGCGCACGGCGTTGTCGGGGTGTTGGCCAAGCCGCAGATAGTCGTGATAACGGCTGATCAGAAAGACCGCATAGTCGACCCCGGCACCGAACATCATGGCCGTCATCAACACGATGGTCTGGTTGGAGACACTAAGTCCGAGCGTGCCCAGGCCCGCAACGACGCCCTGCGCTGCCAACAACGCCACCCCGATCGTGATGAGGGGCAACAGCATGGTCAGCGGGTTCCGGTAGACCACCAGGAGGATCAGCAGCAGCACCACGACGGTGACGACCTCGATGATGACCCGGTCGTGCTCGCCGATGTCCTGGATATCGTCGAATGTCCCCGCCGGTCCGGTTGTGTAGGCGGTGACTGAGGTGTTCGCGACGGTCTGCTGCACGGTTTCGATGGCGCGTTTGGTGGCGGCGATGGCTTCCGGTGTTCCGATGTCGCCGACGATGTTGACCGGCATCAGCCAAGCCTTGTTGTCCTTGCTGACCAGGATTTCTCGCAATGGCGGCGTGGTGACGAAGTCCTGCAGTGCCGCGACGTCCTCGGTTTCGGCGCGCAGTTTGCTGACCAGGTTCCGGTAGACGGCCTCATCAGCCGGTGTGAGTCCGTTCTCATTGGTCAGGACGACCAGCAGGATGTTGTCGGAACTGGCCTCCCTAAAGGCGTCAGCCATCTCCATCTGGCTCACGACCGAGGGTGCGTCCGGCGGTAGGATAGAAGCTGGAGCCTTCTGGGCCAGGACGGCGAGCGGCGGAAACAACTGGCTGAGGCCTATCGCGAGGGCTATCCACACCCCGATCACCACTAACGGCCGGCGCACGACGATGCGGCCGATCCGACCGAAGAGCCCCCCACCTTCGGCGGCTTCGGTCATCTCAGCCGACTGGAGGTGTTGCGCCACCCGGCCATGGTACTGACCAGCAATGAGAGTCCCGGTAAGCCGCGATACAATCCCCGTTGGCGTCGATCCGGCCATCACCGGGGAGCTTCCGGAAGAACGGTCCCGCAGGTCGATCGGGCGGGGCCCAGTAGAACCGGACGGGTGAGGCCCGACACAGCCTGTATGAGCGACGTGTGCCACGGGTGCGCGTAAGCGGGGTGGTACCGCGGTGACCGCGCAACAGCGCGTCATCGTCCCCGTGTCCGTCTGCGGTCGGCTTGCGGCCTCCGTAGGCCCGACGGCACAGGAGAACGCCCCATCGTGACCGACACCGGCTACCCGAGGCCGTCCGGCGGTTCGCCGGATTTTCCCGCCATAGAACGCGATGTCCTGGACTACTGGGCCTCGGATGACACCTTCCGCGCCAGCGTGGCTCAGCGCGACGGCGCACCCGAGTACGTGTTCTACGACGGTCCGCCGTTCGCCAACGGTCTGCCGCACTACGGTCACCTGCTGACCGGGTACGTCAAGGACATCGTTCCCCGCTACCGGACCATGCGCGGATACAAGGTCGAGCGTCGGTTCGGCTGGGACACCCACGGGCTGCCCGCCGAACTGGAGGTGCAGCGCCAACTCGGGATCACCGATAAGGCCCAGATCGAGCAGATGGGCATCGGGGCATTCAATGACGCCTGCCGGGACTCGGTGCTGAAGTACACCAACGAGTGGCGGGCCTATGTCACCCGCCAGGCCCGCTGGGTGGACTTCGACAACGACTACAAAACCCTGGACCCCTCGTTCATGGAATCGGTCATCTGGGTGTTCAAGCAGTTGTGGGACAAGCGCCTGGCCTATCAGGGCGTGCGGGTCCTTCCGTACTGCTGGAATGACGAGACGCCGCTGTCCGCCCACGAGCTTCGGATGGACGACGACGTCTACCAGAGTCGTCAGGACCCGGCCATCACCGTCGGGTTCCGGATCACCGCGCCGGGCTCCGACCTGGACGGCGCCTACCTGGTCGTCTGGACCACCACCCCGTGGACCCTGCCGTCCAACCAGGCCGTCGCGGTCAATCCGGGGGTGGAGTATGTCGTCGTCGCCATGGACGGGCGGCGTCTGGTGTTGGCACGGGCCCGGCTGGCGGCCTACGCCCGCGAGCTGGGGGAGGACCCGGAGATTCTCGGCAGCTACACCGGGGAGCAGTTGCTGGGACTGCGGTACGCACCGCCGTTTCCGTTCTTCGCCGATGCCGCCAACAGCTTCGGGGTGCTGGCCGGCGATTTCGTCACCACCGAGGACGGCACCGGCATCGTGCATATGGCGCCGGCCTACGGCGAGGACGACAAGGCCACCACAGACACCGTCGGGATCGTGCCGGTCACCCCGGTGGACGCCCGGGGTCGTTTCGCCGCCAGCGTGCCGGACTACCAGGGGCAGAACGTTTTCGACGCGAATCCGCAGATCATCCGCGACCTCAAGAACGGCACCGGTGCCGCGGCCGTCAATGCGCCGGTGCTGATCCGGCACGAGACCTACGATCACCCGTACCCGCACTGCTGGCGCTGTCGCAACCCGCTGATCTACCGGGCGGTGTCGTCATGGTTCGTGGCGGTCACCGAGTTCCGCGACCGGATGGTCGAGCTCAACCAGCAGATCACCTGGTATCCGGAGCATGTCAAGGACGGGCAGTTCGGCAAATGGCTATCCGGAGCGCGGGACTGGTCGATCTCACGCAACCGGTACTGGGGCACCCCGATCCCGGTGTGGACCTCCGACGACCCGGCGTATCCGCGGATCGACGTCTACGGCAGTCTCGACGAACTCGAACGGGACTTCGGGGTGCGCCCGGACAATCTGCACCGGCCCTATATCGACCAACTGACCCGGCCCAACCCTGATGACCCGACCGGCCGGTCCACGATGCGCCGCATCGAGGATGTCTTCGACGTGTGGTTCGACTCCGGTTCCATGCCCTACGGCCAGGTGCATTACCCATTTGAGAACCAGGGCTGGTTTGAGACGCACTTCCCGGGCGACTTCATCGTCGAATACATCGGCCAGACCCGCGGCTGGTTCTACACCCTGCATGTGCTGGCCACCGCACTCTTCGACCGCCCGGCCTTCAAAACCTGCGTGGCGCATGGCATCGTGCTGGGCAACGACGGCGCGAAGATGAGCAAATCGCTGCGCAACTACCCCGACGTGAACGAGGTGTTCGACCGCGACGGATCCGATGCCATGCGCTGGTTCCTGATGGCCTCGCCGATCCTGCGGGGCGGCAACCTGATCGTGACCGAGCAGGGCATCCGCGAGGGTGTGCGTCAGGTGCTGTTGCCGCTGTGGAACGCCTACAGCTTTCTGACCCTCTATGCGCCGACGGTCGGCATCTGGCGTGTCGATTCCAGCAACGTCCTGGACCGCTACATCCTGGCCAAGCTCGCGGATCTGCGTGACGATCTCACCGATGCCATGGACGTCTGCGATATCTCGGGTGCCTGCGAGCAGTTGCGGCAGTTCACCGAGGCGCTGACGAATTGGTATGTGCGGCGGTCCCGGTCGAGGTTCTGGCAGGAGGATCCCGACGCGATCGACACGCTGCACACCGTCCTGGAGGTCACCACCCGATTGGCCGCACCGCTGCTGCCGATGGCCTGCGAGGTGATCTGGCGCGCTCTGACCGGTGGTCGCTCGGTGCATCTGACGGACTGGCCGGAGGCCGAGCCCCTGCCCGCCGACCCGAGCCTGGTCGCGGCGATGGACCAGGTTCGCGAGGTCTGCTCGGCGGCGTCCTCGCTGCGCAAGGCCAAGAAACTCCGGGTCCGGCTGCCCCTGCCGAAATTGACTGTGGCGGTGGAGGATCCGGACAGCCTCCGGCCGTTCGCCGACCTCATCGCCGACGAACTCAACGTCAAGGCCGTCGACCTGACCGACGATATCGCCGCGCACGGCCGCTTCGAGTTGACCGTCAACGCCCGGGCGGCCGGGCCGCGGCTGGGCAAGGCCGTGCAGGAGGCCATCAAAGCGGTCAAGGCAGGCAACGGCACGCTCAACCCCGACGGCACGCTCACCGCCGGGGAGGTGCTGCTCAATGCCGGCGAGTACGACTCCAAACTGGTCGCCGCAGACCCGGGGTGTACGGCCGCACTGCCGGGTGGCGCCGGTCTCGTCGTCCTCGACGACACCGTCACCCCGGAACTGGAGGCCGAGGGCTGGGCCAAGGATCGAATCCGCGAACTGCAGGATCTGAGAAAGTCGGCGGGCCTGGAGGTCAGCGATCGGATCACCGTGGTGATGTCGGTGCCCGCCGGACGGGCCGATTGGGCCCGCACGCACCGTAATCTGATCGCCGGGGAGATCTTGGCGACGGGTTTCGAGTTCGGTGATCCCGCCGACGGAGTGCAGATCGGCGATGGCGTGAAGGTCTCGATCGCGAAGGCGTGATGTGGTGGCCGACCGCTGGGTACTGCACTTCGACATGGATGCGTTCTTCGCCTCCGTCGAGCAGTTGACCCGGCCCACGCTCCGAGGCCGGCCGGTCCTGGTCGGTGGCCGGGGCGGCCGCGGTGTGGTGGCCGGTGCGAGCTACGAGGCCCGGGCTTTCGGTGCCCGTTCGGCGATGCCGGTACACCAGGCGCGCCGGCTGATCGGCCCGGCGGCGGTTGTGCTGCCGCCGCGCGGGGCGGTGTACGGCGTCGCCAGCAGACGGGTGATG
>LFFF01000007.1 GCA_001510415.1 Actinobacteria bacterium casp-actino6
TGAAGGCGACCTCGTTGGCCTCGGCTCCGGAGTTACAGAAGAACACCCGGGCCGGCGAGCCGAGGCGCCCGACGAGGGCCTCGGCGAGCGCGACGCCGGGTTCGGTGGCGTACAGGTTGGACACGTGGCCGAGGGTGTTCAGTTGGGTGGTGACGGCCCCGATGATCGCTGGATGGCGGTGGCCCAGGATGTTGACCGCGATACCGCCGAGCAGGTCCAGGTAGGTCTTGCCGTCGACATCGGTCACGACCGCCCCGTCGCCGCTGGCCAGTGCCAGGGCGGGAGTGCCGTAGTTGTCCATCATCACGGTCTGCCAGCGATCGAGCAGGGTCATGCGCCGACCACCTTCGTCCCGGCACCTTCGTCGGTGAGGAGTTCTGCAAGCACGCAGTGCTCGACCCGGCCGTCGATGACATGGGCGCTGGGCACGCCGGAGGTGACCGCGCGCAGGCACGCCTCGATCTTGGGCACCATGCCCTCCTGGAGGGTCGGCAGCAACTGCGCAAGCGTGGAGGTGTCGATTTCACTGACCAGGGAACTACGGTCCGGCCATCGGGTGTAGAGACCCTCGACGTCGGTGAGCATGAGCAACGCCTCGGCCCCGACCGCTTCGGCGACTGCGGCCGCAGCGGTGTCGGCGTTGATGTTATGCACCACGCCATCGGCGTCCGGGGCGATGGTCGAGATCACCGGAATCCGGCCGGCGGCGACGAGGTCATGGACGATATCGGCGTTGACGCTGTCGACGTCGCCGACAAGTCCGATGTCGGTGTCGACACCGTCGACGACCACCTTGCGCCGCACCGCGGTCAACAGCCGGGCGTCCTCGCCGGTGAGGCCCATCGCGAACGGCCCGTGGACGTTGATCAGGTTCACCAGGTCGCGGCCGACGGAGCCGAACAGCACCATCCGCGCGACCTCGAGAACATCCGGGGTTGTGACCCGGAAGCCGCCCTTGAATTCGCCCGGAATTCCCAACCTCTTGAGCATGGCACTGATCTGCGGACCACCGCCGTGCACTACTACGGGGTGGATGCCGGCGGTGAGCAGCGACACCATGTCCTCGGCGAAGGCGGTCTTGAGCCGGTCGTCGGTCATCGCGTTCCCGCCGTACTTCACCACGACGATCTTGCCGCGCAGTGCCTCGGCCCTCTCGATGGCTGTCATGAGCTGTAAGCCGAGTTCTCTTCGACGTAGGCGTGCGAGAGATCGGTGGTGTGGATCGTCGCCTCGCCGGCACCGAGGTTGAGCGCGATCGCGACCTCGATATCCGGACCGGACAGATCCACCTCCCGCGCACCGGGTGCGCCGGCGCCATCGACGCACACCGGGGATCCGTTGAAGGACACTGAAATCCTGTTCGGGTCGATGGTGAACGGCACCATCCCGACCGCGGCCAGCACCCGTCCCCAGTTCGGGTCGGAGCCAAACAGCGCGGTCTTGACCAGGCTGTCCCGGGCGACGAGGCGCGCAGCGGTGACAGCGTCTTCCTCGCTGGGTGCACCGGTCACGGTGACGGACACCCGTTTGGTGACTCCCTCGGCGTCAGCCTGTAGTTGGGCGCACAGGTCCTCGCAGACCCGAAACACCGCATCGTCGAGATGCTCCTGGCTGGGCCGGATCTCGCTGGCTCCCGATGCGAGCAGCAGCACCGTGTCGTTGGTGGAAGAACTGCCATCGACATCGAGGCGGTCGAAGGTCAGTGCCGTGGCGCGGCGCAGTGCGGTGTCCAACGCCGCCGGGTCGGCCACCGCATCGGTGGTCAGCACACACAGCATGGTGGCCAGCGACGGTGCCAACATGCCCGCGCCCTTGGCCATCCCGCCGAGAGTCCAGTTCCCCCCCGTCTCCAAGGAGTGATGCAGTGCAACCTGTTTGGGCACCGTGTCGGTGGTCATGATGGCGCGTGCGGCGTCATCCCCACCCAGCAGTCCGGCGGCCAGCTCGTGGACGATCTCGGTCACACCGGCAAGCACCGCCTTCATCGGCAGCCGGTCACCGATGAGTCCGGTGGAGCAGATGGCCACCTCGATCGGACCGGTTTCGGTGCCCCAGTTCGACAGGGTCGCGGCCACCGCCTCGGCGGTTGTGTGGGTGTCGACGAAGCCGGGCGGTCCGGTGCAGGCGTTGGCACCGCCGGAATTCAGCAACACCGCGCGCAGCCGCCCGGTGGTCAGCGCCTGGCTGGTCCACAGCACGGGTGCGGCCTTGATCTGGTTGCGGGTGAAGACCCCGGCCGCCGAGTGGTCCGGGCCCTCGTTGAAGACCAGGGCGAGATCCCGCGCACCGGACTTCTTGATACCCGCAGCGATACCGGCGGCCCGAAAACCGGCGGGTGCGGTGACGCCTTGGCTGCGCAGCAGTCGGGTGTTCGGAGTGGAGGGGCAGGTCACGGTGCCACCCCCACCACCGACAGGCCCTGGGTCTCCGGCCGGCCCAAGGCCAGGTTCATCGACTGGATCGCCGCCCCAGCGGTTCCCTTCACCAGATTGTCGATGGCACAGACCGCGACCAGCACACCGGCATCGGCGTCGACGGCCACCGCAAGCTGGGCGGCATTGCTTCCGACCACCGAGCCGGTGCGGGGTAGTTGACCGTCGGGCAGCAGATACACGAATGGTTCCTCGCCGTAGGCCTTCTCGTACGCCGAGCGGATCTCGGATTGCGATGCCGACGTGCGTGCGGTGCAGGTGGCGAGGATTCCGCGGGCGGTCGGAATGAGCACCGGGGTGAACGACACGGTCACCGGGCGGGCGGTGACCGCACGCAGACCCTGGGCGATCTCGGGGGTGTGCCGGTGCGCACCGGCGATGTTGTAGGCGCGCGCCGACCCGATCACCTCCGAGGCCAGCAGGTCGACTTTGGCGGCCCGGCCGGCTCCGGAGGTGCCGCTGACCGCGACCACGGTCACGGCCGGCTCGACGAGGTCGGCGGCGACCGCCGGCAGCAGCGCCAGCAACGCGGCAGTCGGATAGCAGCCCGGCACCGCGATGCGGGTGGCACCGCGCAGGACGTCCCGGCCGCCGGGTAGTTCGGGCAGCCCGTACGGCCAGCTGCCGGCGTGCTCCGACCCGTAGAAGCGGCGCCAGTCTCCGGCGTCGTTCAGCCGGAAGTCGGCACCGCAGTCGATGACGATGGTCTCGGGGCCGAGTTCCTCGGCCAGATCCGCGGAGTGGCCGTGCGGCAATGCCAGGAAAACCACATCGTGTCCGGCCAGCACCCCGGGGTCGGTGGGTTCGAGCACCCGCTGCGCCAACGGCAGCAGGTGCGGGTGATGCTCGGCCAATTCACTGCCGGCACTCGCCGCTGCGGTGAGCGCGCCGATGGACAGCGAGCCGTCCGCGCACCCCGGATGCCCCAGCAACAGACGTAGAATCTCTCCGCCGGCATATCCGCTTGCGCCTGCCACTGCCACCGTAGTCACTGCAGAATTGTGCATTTTTATGCAGCATCATGCAACTTCATTCCCGCATCTATCTGCCGAGCAGACACAAAATCGCACTGAAACGGCCCGTTTCATGCGAGTTTGCGTCTGCTCGCGGAGGGGACGGGGGCGGGGTCAGCCGCGCAGAACCGCGCCGAGGCGTTCGCCGGCGGCCGCCAGTGCGGCGTCGCGTGCCGCGCTAGCCTCGTCCTCGGTGAGGGTGCGGTCGGCGGCACGGAACCGCAGCGCCAGGGTCAGCGACTTGCGGCCCTCCCCGATCTGCGGCCCGGTGTAGACGTCGAACAACGCGACGTCCTCCAGCAGGTCACCGGCCCCGGTTCGGACTGCGTCAATGACGTCCTGGGCCGCCACGCCGGCCTCGACCACCAGGCTGAGGTCCTGGAACACCGCCGGGAACGGTGAGATCCGCGGGGCGGGCAGGTTCTCGACGATGGGTATCGAGTCGAGGGTCATTTCAATCGCACAGCTGCCCTTGGGAAGTCCGGACCGCTCGACGGCGCTCGGGTGCAGTTGGCCGGCGTGCCCGACGACCCGGCCCTCGACCACGATCTCGGCGCACCGGCCGGGATGCCAGGGCAGATGCTGGGCCGGACGCAGTTCGACCTGCACCCCGCAGGCCCGGGCGATCACCCGCGCGGCCTCGAAGGCGTCGGGCGCCTGCACCGGTCGCCCCGGCCCCCACGGGCCGCGCGGTTCGCGTAGTCCGGCCAGCACTGCCCCGACATGGACCGGCTGGTGCGGCAAGGATGCGTCGAGCAGCGCGATCTCCTCGTCGGTCGGCCGCCGGTGGGTGGGGATCAGATCGACGGCGCGGGTGTTCTCGGTCGGACGCACCACCTGAGCGATGGAGAACAGCGCGACATCCCCGAACCCGCGGGAGACGTTGCGGGACAACGCCTCAAGCAGTGCGGGCAGAAGGGTGGTGGCGAGTTCGGGCCGGTCGGCCTCCAGCGGATTGAGCACCGCGGTCGTGCGGCGACGAGAGTCGTCAGCGGGGAGACCCCACTGGTCGAAAACTCCGGCCGGCAGGAACGGGGTGGGCAGTACCTCCACGAACCCGGACAGGGCCAGTGCCTTGCCGATGGCGCGGCGGCGCTTCTGGCCGGACGTGAGGCCGCGGCCGGCTGGGGCCGCAGGCAGCACCGACGGGATGGCATCGAGACCCTCGAGTCGAAGCACCTCCTCGACCAGATCCGCGGGCTGGACCAGATCCGGCCGCCAGCTCGGCGGTGTCACGGTGATAACCGGGCTGTCCGGCTCCATGCGGACCCGGGCACCGATCTGGGTGAGCCGGCGCACGGCGGCGCCGGCCGGGTAGGTCACCCCGGCGGTCCGGTCGGGCAGATCGACCGGCATCCGCACCGGCGGGGGCGAGAAATCGTCCCGCGGCGGGTCACCGCGCCAGTCAGTGAGCCGGGGCTGCACGGTGCCGCCGGCGATCTCGGCCAGCAACGACGAACAGCGATCGACCGCGGCTACCGAGATGCCCGGGTCGACGGAGCGCTCGTAGCGGCGGCCGGCCTCGCTGACCAGTCGCAGCCGACGGATGGTGCGCGATACCGCGGCGGGGTCCCACACCGCGGCCTCCAGGAGCACGTCGGCGGTGGTGGCGTCGATCTCGGTGGTTCCGGCGCCCATCACTCCGCCGATGGCGGCGACGGCGACGTCATCGGCGATCAGAACATCGCCGGGGTCGAGGCGGCGGTCCACCCCGTCGAGCGTGACGACGGTCTCACCCGGACGGGCGAACCGGACCACGAAGTCGCCGCGGATCCGACTGCTGTCGTGGGCGTGCATCGGGTGGCCGAGCTCGAGCATGACGTAGTTGGTGACGTCGACTGCCGGCGATATCGGCCTGATCCCGGACAGCATCAGCCGGCGGCGCAGCCACCACGGCGACTCGGCAGCCGGGTCGATACCGGTGACCGGCCGCAGCGCGAAGCGGCTGACCCCGGTTCCCGGTTCGATACTGACCGCCAGGGCCGGGCCCTCGACGGGCAGTGCCGGGGCCAGGCCCGGATTGCTGGCGGGGTCGACGAAGTCCAGGTCGTAGGCGCAGGCGATCTCGCGGGCGATACCGCGAACCGACATGCCGTAGCCCCGGTCGGGTGTGACGGCGAGGTCGAACACCACGTCATCGAGACCGAGAACCGCGATCGCATCGGCACCGGGATCCGCGGTGCCGACAGGGAGCACAAGAATGCCGGAATGATCTGCCCCCAAACCGAGTTCAGCCGCCGAGCAGATCATCCCGTCGGAGGTACGGCCGTAGGTCTTGCGGGCGGCGATCCGGAAATCACCGGGCAGCACCGCTCCCGGCAGTGCGACCACCACCAGATCGCCGATGGAGAAATTCGTTGCCCCGCAGACGATATCGCGGTCGTGGCCCTCCCCCACGTCGACCGTGCATGCCCGGATCGGCTTCTTGAACTCGGTGAGCTCCTCAATGGAGCTGACGCGCCCGACGGTCAGGGGCCCGCTCACCGATCCGAGCGCGATGACATCCTCGACCTCATGGCCGATCCGGATGAGCGCATGTTCGAGATCCTGCGGGTCGACGTCCCATCCGGGTGCGCCGGCCTGCACCATCTCGCGCAACCAGCTGTAGGGAAGCCGCATTACAGCCCCACCCCGAACGGCAGGGAGAACCGCACATCGCCCTCGACCATGTCGCGCATATCGGGAATGCCGTTGCGGAACTGCAGGGTGCGCTCAAGTCCACAGCCGAACGCGAAACCCGAGTAGACCTCCGGGTCGATTCCGGCAGCCCGCAGCACGTTGGGGTTGACCATGCCGCAACCGCCCCACTCGACCCAGCCCGGTCCGCCCTTCTTGTTCGGGAACCAGACATCGACCTCGGCCGACGGCTCGGTGAACGGAAAGAAGTGCGGACGCATCCGGGTGCGGGCATCGGCGCCGAACTCCGACCGCGCGAAGGCATCCAAGGTGCCGCGCAGGTGCGCCATGGTCAATCCCCGATCCACCGCGAGCCCTTCGACCTGGTGGAACACCGGGGTGTGGGTGGAGTCCAGTTCATCGGTGCGAAAAGTCCGCCCGATCGAGATCACGTACACCGGAAGCTCACGCCCCAACAGGGTGCGGACCTGCACCGGAGAGGTGTGTGTGCGCAACAGTTGCCGGGACCCCTCCGGGGCGATGTGGAAGGTGTCGGACTCGCTGCGCGCCGGATGCTCGGGCGGAAAGTTCAGGGCGTCGAAGTTGAACTGCTCGCTCTCCACCTCAGGGCCCTCGGCAAGCTCCCAGCCCATCGCCACGAAGGTGTCGGCGATGTGCTCGGCCAGGATCGTGATGGGATGGCGCGCCCCCAGCGGCTGGCGGGTGGACGGCAGCGTGACATCGATCGACTCGGCCACCAGGACTGCGGCGTCGCGCTCGGCCCGCAGCACCGCCAGTCGCCCGTCGTAGGCCGCCTGAGCCTCGGCGCGACAGACGTTCACCCGCTTTCCGGCGTCGGCCCGCTCACCGGCGGGCAACGTCGCCAGGGCCTGACGCGCCAGTGCCAGCGGCGCACGGTCGCCGAGGTGATCGGTCTTGGCGCGGGCCAGTGTTTCCAGGTCAGTGCATGACTCGAAGGCTCTGCGGGCCGCGTCGACCGCGGTGGTCAGCGCGCCCTGCGAGAGCAGATCGACGGGTTGCTCACCCACGCGGCGGGGCTCTCCTTAGCTGGCCAGGGATTTCCGGGCGGCACGGGTGTGGCTCAAGTGCCGGTCTGGAGATCATAGGGGATGCCAGAATGACGCCTCGCGGGCAATTCCGTCCGGTGGGCAGCGCCACGCGTTGCCGTCTCGTCGAGGGCAGAGGGTGGAAGATGCTCAGAGCAGTCATCGTGGCGGCGGTATGGGCCGAGGCGGTCGTTGCGGCCCTGCTGGCGGTACGGCACGGCATCTGGTGGCTGCTGCTTGCGGCGGTATTGGCGGGCCTTGCTGCCCTGGGCACCTGGGACCTGATCCAGACCAAGCACTCGATCCTGCGCGCGTATCCGATCCTCGGCCACGCGCGTTTCCTCGCCGAATTGATTCGGCCCGAGATCTACCAGTATTTCGTCGAGTCCAACACCGACGGAGCGCCGTTCAACCGCGAGAGCCGTGACGCGGTGTACCGGAGGGCCAAGGGGATCAAGGGCGACGAACCGTTTGGCACCGAGCACAATCTCAACGCCATCGGCCATGAGTTCCTCCGGCACTCATTGCGCGCCAGGATTGCTGCCGACGTGGCACCTCGGGTCCGCCTCGGCGGTCCGGACTGCACGCAGCCGTACGACATCGCGCTGCTCAACGTGTCGGCGATGAGCTTCGGTTCGCTGTCTGGCAACGCGATCGAAGCGCTCAACGGCGGCGCCGCGAAGGGCGGGTTCGCCCATGACACCGGCGAGGGGGCGATAAGCCCCTACCACCTCAAGCACGGCGGCGACCTGATCTGGGAGATCGGCTCGGGTTACTTCGGCTGCCGGACCCCCGACGGCCATTTCGATGCCGAGAAGTTCAGCGCGAAGGCGACATTGCCCTCGGTGAAGGCCATCTCGATCAAACTCTCGCAGGGAGCCAAACCCGGATTGGGCGGCGTGCTGCCCGGTGCCAAGGTGACCGAGGAGATCGCCGCCACCCGCGGTGTGCCGGTCGGGCAGACCGTCATCTCCCCGCCGGCACACACCGCTTTCGCCACCCCGCTGGAACTGGTCCATTTCATCGCCACGCTGCGCAGTCTGTCTGGGGGTAAGCCGATCGGTTTCAAGCTCTGCATCGGCGCCCGCACGGAGTTCCTGTCGATTTGCAAGGCGATGGCCCAGACCGGTATCACCGCCGACTTCATCATCGTCGACGGATCCGAGGGCGGAACCGGCGCCGCGCCGCAGGAGTTCGAGGATCACATCGGCATGCCGCTGACCGAGGGCCTGATGCTGGCACACAACTGCCTGGTCGGCACCGGGCTGCGCGAGCACATCAAGATCGGCGCATCAGGCAAGGTCTCCAGTGGCTTCGATATCGTCAGCCGAATCATCCAGGGTGCGGACTTCACCCTCGCTGCCAGAGCCATGATGTTCGCGGTCGGCTGCATCCAGGCGATGAAGTGCCACACCAACAGTTGTCCCACCGGGGTGGCCACCCAGGACCCCGGATTGGCACGGGCGCTGTATGTGCCGGACAAGATCGAGCGGGTGGCGAACTTTCAACGGGCAACGGTGGCCAGCGCCGCGCAGATGGTCGCCTCGATGGGGCTGGAAAGCTTCGACGAACTCCAACCGTCGATGCTCAACCGGCGCGTGGACTATGCCCGCACCCGGACATACGCCGAGATCTACGAGTGGCTCATGCCCGGCGAACTGCTGGAATGCCCGCCGGAGGCTTGGCTCTCGGACTGGATCGAGGCCAGCGCCGAGGAGTTCGTCTGACTCAAGTTTGCGCATCTTCGTCGTCGTCATCGTCCTCAACCGACTGCTGACCGGGCCCGCCAGGACGCGGCGTGATCCGGTACATCGCCAGGTCGGCGGGCACACCCTGCTGGCGCGGCGCGAACACCTGGCGGCGGACCCGCTTGGCCGTCACCCCGAGCGAGTCCCACTCGTCGGGGGAAATCCTCTCCAGCGTCGCCCCCGAGATGATCAGGCCACCGCGGGTCGCCCGTTCCATCACCCGGGCCGCGATGTTGACGTCCACACCCAGCCAGTCCCCCCCGATGCGCTGCGGGCGACCGGTGTGGATACCCGCCCGCATACGTGGCGTATAGCCTTCCACGTCAACGGTTTTCACGGCAGCCTGAGCCGTCAGCGTGGCGCGCACCGCAATCGCCGGATCGCGGAATGTGGCCATCATCCCGTCGCCCATCCGCTTGACGATGCGCCCGCCGGCGTCGAGCAGTGGGGGCTCTGTCACCTGGGCGACCTGGCGCAGCAGTCGCAGGGTCGCCCCGTCACCGGCTCCCAGCGACCAGTCCGAGAACCCGACCAGGTCGGTGAAGACGACGGTCACCTCGGCGTTGACCGGACGGCCGGAGATGCGTTCGGTGAGCGCCTGCCAGACCTGCAGAGTCGCCAGGCCGACCTCCCGGCTCGCCGCGTCGCGATCGCGAATCAACCGGTCGGCGGCCCGCGCCGCGGCTTGCGCGCCACTGTCCCCCGCCGTGGAGAGCGGGTCGCCGAAGTCGGGGTCACCGGGCAGCGCCTGCCGGGCGCGGCGGATCGCCGCGATGACGTTCGGATGGTGGTTGGTATTGCGCAGCCAGGCGACCGGTCCGCGGGCCGGGATACTGGGTTGCTCGAGGACTTCACCGGGATCGGCCGCCTCGCCGTTCACCTCGAGGTCCACCCGGCCAGCCTAGGCCAGTCCTACCGGCCGCGCAGTGCGCGGGCGCTCTGATAGAGGCAGATCGCCGCGGCGGCAGCAACATTGAGACTGTCGACGGCGCCCGACATGGGGATGACGATCCGGCGGTCGGCGCGCCCGGCGACCTGCTCGGGCAGGCCGCGTGACTCGGGGCCGAACAGCCACGCCGTGCGGGCGGCAAGGATCGGCTGCGCATCATCCAGGCTGAGTTCGCCGGTCAGGGTTGTGGCGAGGATCTGCAGGCCGGCCGTCCGCAGTCGGTCCATCAGTGCAGCGGTGTCCGGTTCGGTGCAGACCGGCACCGCGACGATGCTGCCCGCCGAGGAGCGCACGCATTTACCGTTGTACGGGTCCACCGCATCACCGGCGAAGACCACCGCGCCGGCACCCAGGGCGTCGGCCAACCGGATCAGCGTCCCGGCATTACCCGGGTCGGAGATGTCGACCGCGACCACGATCAGGGCGGGGTTGTCCGCCAGGATGTCATCGAGGCTCTCGCCCGGCAGCCTGCACACCGCCACCAGGCCGGCCGGTGTGACGGTCTCGGACAGCGCCCTCATGGCACGGTCGGTGACCGGGCGGACCGGCAGATCGATCAGCAGCGAAAGGTAACGTTCGCCCGCCGCCTCGGTGACGAACACCACGTCTACCAGCCCGCGCCGAGCGGCCGCCTCAACCAGATTCGGCCCTTCGGCCAGGAACCTGCCGGCGGCGATCCGCTCAGTGCGGCGCTGCAGTTTGACCGCGTCAACGACGCGGGACGACCGCTCGGTAAGCGGTCTCACGCAACCTCACCGGAGGGGGCGTTCACATCCTCCGGTAGTGCGGCACGGGCAATATCGACCAGAGCGGTGAACGCGGCCGGATCGCTCACGGCGATCTCGGCGAGGTTCTTGCGGTCAACCTCGACGCCGGCGGCCTTGAGGCCCTGGATCAGTCGGTTGTAGGTCATATTGTTGGCGCGGGCGGCGGCATTGATGCGCGAGATCCACAGCTTGCGGAAATCACCCTTGCGGGCGCGCCGGTCGCGGTAGGCGTAGTTCAACGAATGCAGCTGCTGCTCTTTGGCTTTGCGGTACAGCCGGGAGCGCTGACCGCGGTAGCCCTTGGACGCCTTGAGAATCGTCCGCCGCTTCTTCTGGGCATTGACAGCGCGTTTCACGCGGGCCATGGGGGTGTTCCTCTTCTTATTCGGATCGGCAAAGGGTCAGAGATGCTGCGGGTACTCAGCCGTTCAGCATCTTGTTGACACGCTTGGTGTCATTGGCGGCCACTTCGGTGCGCCCGTCGAGGCGACGGGTCCGCTTGGAGGCCTTGTGCTCGAGCAGGTGGCGACGTCCTGCCTTCTGCCGCACGATCTTGCCGGTGCCGGTCTTGCGGAAGCGTTTGCTTGCCCCGCTGTGGGTTTTGGCCTTGGGCATAAGTCCTCGGGCTCCTTTTTTCTCAGGTCTGTTCGGTGGTGGTCTCGGGTTCGGCGGCAGGAGGTGCCGCCGGCGCTCCGCTTGCCTGCTCTGCCGCCTTGGCACGAGTCTTCGCGCCGCGGTGCGGTGCGAGCACCATCGTCATGTTGCGGCCATCCTGCTTGGCTGACGTCTCGACGAAGCCGTGGTCGGCCACATCGGCGGCGAGTCGCTGGAGCAACCGGTACCCGAGTTCGGGCCGGGACTGCTCGCGCCCGCGGAACATAATCGTCACCTTCACCTTCGACCCCGCCTCGAGGAAGCGGACGACGTGACCCTTCTTGGTCGCATAGTCGTGCGGGTCGATCTTGGGGCGAAGCTTCTGCTCCTTGACGACGGTCTGCTGCTGGTTCTTGCGAGACTCGCGCTCCTTGAGTGCCGTCTCGTATTTGAACTTGCCGTAATCCATGATCTTGCAGACCGGCGGTCTGGCATCCGGGGCTACTTCGACGAGGTCGAGATCGGCATCCGCGGCGACGCGGAGTGCATCTTCGATGCGCACAATGCCTACCTGCTCACCACCTGGTCCGATCAGGCGGACTTCCGGTACGCGGATGCGCTCGTTGACACGGGTCTCAGTGCTGATGGGGCCTCCCTGGTTCGGTTTTCATATCCGACCGCCCGGGCATACCGGAGACCACATCGGGAGAAACCACGCCATCAGCAAGAAGGCCCTGCATATCGCAGGGCCCGATGCCGACCGATCACGGCTTGCGCCGCCTGCGAAACACGCAGATCGAATACCGTCGGGTATCCGTGACCGGACCGCGCAACCCGTGAATCACATCTCATGGCCGGCGGTGGGAGCGGGACTCCACTTGCTGTCCTGGCGTGAGCCGGGACGGTCGTTCGTGAAAGTCTAGCAGCCATGACGCGCAAGCCTGACACCGATGAACCCGGAATCCGCGATCCCGGGGTGCGCCAGCTCGCCGACGTCCCGGCCATCGAGGTGATCAGCCGGGCCGCGGTCATGTTGATGAGCGCGGCGGCCGAGAAGATTGGGCTGGCCTCACCCGATCCGGATGTCAGCGAGCATCGCGATCTCGACGAGGCGCGCCGGTTGATCAATGCGTTCGCCGGCCTGCTCGACGGATCGAGGGAGTTCCTGGGACCGCACGCCGCGCCGATGCGGGACGGCCTGCGAAGCCTGCAGCTGGCCTTCCGGGAGGCCAGCGCCGTGCCGGACGAGCCCGGCCACGGTCCCGGCGAACGGCACACCGGCCCGGTGAAATAGGCCGGTGAAATAGGCCGCTGTGTACGCGGAGCGGTGTCGGCCGCATATCCTCACCGGCTATGACGGTCACGACGAGCCGGACCAGGACCAGGTCGCGACTGCACTGGGTGCCCGCTGCCACGGGGACGTTCCTGGGCATCGTCGCGTTCGCGTCGCTGCTGTCGAGTGTCTCGACCGTCGTGCGGCAGCTGACCAGGGTTCCGCGGGAATTCATCGACAGCTATCTGTTCAACTTCCCGGACACCAGCTTCGCCTGGGCGTTCGCGCTGGCGGTGATGGCCGGCGCGCTGATCGCCCGGAAGCGGATCGCCTGGTGGGTGCTGGTGGCCAACCTGGTGTTGGCGATCGGTTTGGACATCTCCTCCCTGACCGAGACCGCAGGCACCCGGTTCGAGGATTTCGGTGAGTTTCTGGGCCTGACCCTGCACGTCGCCGCCCTGGCCCTGTTGGTGATGGCCTACGGCGAGTTCTGGGCCAAGGTCCGCCGCGGCGCGCTGTTCAAGGCCGCTGCCGTTCTGGTCGCGGTGAACGTCGTCGGCATCCTGCTGGCCTGGGGTCTGCTCGAACTCTTCCCCGGTTCGTTGCAGCGGGACTACCGGCTGGCCTACGCCATCAACCGGGTGAGCGGCTTCGCCGTGGCCACCCCCGACCTGTTCGTCGGCAAACCGCACGTTTTCCTCAACGCCCTGTTCGGCTTGTTCGGTGCCGTGGCCTTGATGGCCGCCGCCGTGGTGCTGTTCCAGTCCCAACGCGCGGAGAACGCCCTCACCGGGGAGGATGAATCGGCGATCCGGGGCCTTCTGGAGGTCTGGGGCAAGAACGACTCACTGGGCTACTTCGCCACCCGCCGGGACAAATCGGTAATTTTCGCGCCCAACGGCCGCGCCGCCATCACCTACCGGGTGGAGGTCGGGGTGTGTCTGGCCAGCGGCGACCCGGTCGGCGATCCGCGCGCCTGGCCGCAGGCGATCTCGGCGTGGCTCGAACTGTGCCGTGCCTACGGGTGGGCACCCGGTGTCATGGGGGCCAGTTCCACCGCGGCGCAGGCCTACCGGGAGGCGGGTCTGAGCGCACTGCAACTCGGTGACGAGGCAATCCTCTACCCGGACCGTTTCCGGCTGTCCGGTGCCGATATGCGGGGCGTTCGCCAGGCGGTGACCAGGGCCCGGCGGGCCGGGCTGACGGTGCGGATGCGCCGGCATCGCGATCTACCGGCCGATGAGATGGCCGAGGTGGTCAAGCGTGCCGACAGCTGGCGCGACACCGAGACCGAGCGCGGCTTCTCGATGGCGCTGGGCCGCCTCGGCGACAGCGCCGACGGCGACTGCCTGCTGGTGGAGGCCATCCAGTCCGGGCCGGAAACCGCGGACACAGTCGTGGGAATGCTGTCATTCGTCCCGTGGGGCAGTAACGGACTGTCACTGGATCTGATGCGCCGCTCACCGCGATCGCCCAACGGCACGGTCGAGTTGATGGTCAGCGACATGCTGGCGCAGGCCGACACCATCGGGGTGACCCGGGTATCGCTGAATTTCGCCATGTTCCGCTCGGCGTTCGAGGAAGGCGCCCGGTTGGGTGCCGGCCCCGTCGCGCGACTCTGGCGTGCCCTGCTGGTGTTCTTCTCGCGGTGGTGGCAGTTGGAGACGCTGTACCGCTCGAATATGAAGTACTTGCCGCAGTGGGTACCGAGGTACGCCTGCTACGAGGACGCCCGGCTGATCCCGCGGGTCGGAGTGGCCTCGGTGATCGCCGAGGGCTTCCTGGTGCTGCCGTTCTCCCGACGGTCCAGGCAGCACACCGGCCACTATTCGGCTGTCCCGCATGACATCGCCGCGACCGGATGGTTGCACGCCGATGGGAGCGCGCCCACCGCGGAGCCACCGGCCGAGCAGTCCGACGAGGACCGGCTGCCCGAGCAGGTCCGGGTGCGGATGGCGAAGCTGACGGCGCTGCGGGAGCAGGGCGTCGACCCCTACCCGGTCGGGCGTGAGCCGAGCCATACCATCGCCGCTGCACTGACGGCCGATGACGGCACACCGGTGACCGTCTCTGGCCGGGTCCTTCGCACCCGGGACTACGGCGGCGTGACGTTCGCAACGCTGCGGGACTGGTCCGGCGATGTCCAGCTGCTGCTCGATAAGTCTGAAATCGATTGTTCAGCAGCCGATTTCGCCACCGTCGATCTCGGCGATCTGGTCGAGGCAACCGGCCATATGGGCGTGAGCAAGAACGGCACCCGCTCGGTGCTGGTGCACAGCTGGCGGCTGCTGGGCAAGTGCCTGCGGCCGCTGCCCGACAAGTGGAAGGGCCTGACCGACCCCGAGGCCCGGGTCCGGGCCCGCTACGTCGACCTGGCGATCAACCCGGTGGCCCGCGGTTTGATCCGCGCCCGCAGCGATATCCTGCACTCGATCCGCCAGACCCTGTTCGACAAGGGATTTCTCGAGGTCGAGACGCCGATCCTGCAGCAAATCCACGGTGGAGCCAACGCCAGGCCGTTCCAGACCCATATCAACGCCTACGACCTCGATCTGTACCTGCGCATCGCACCCGAGCTCTACCTCAAACGGCTCTGCGTCGGCGGTGTGGAGCGGGTCTTCGAACTGGGTCGCGCGTTCCGCAACGAAGGTGTCGACTTCAGTCACAACCCGGAGTTCACCCTGCTGGAGGCCTATCAGGCGCACGCCGATTACCTGGTGTGGGTCGACGGCTGCCGGGAGCTCATCCAGAACGCCGCGACGGCGGCCAACGGTTCGGCGGTGGTGATGCGGCCCGCCGCCACCGGCGAGGGGCTGGAACCGGTCGACATCTCCGGGAAGTGGGCTGTCAAAACCGTCCACGACGCGGTATCGGAGGCGTTGGGCGAGCCGATCGACCCCGATACCGACCTGACGACGCTCCGCCGGCTGTGCGACGGCGCCGGGATCCCGTACCTGACGCACTGGGACGCCGGGGCGGTCGTTCTCGAACTCTACGAGCGGCTCGTGGAGGAACGCACCGAGGCACCCACCTTCTACATCGACTTCCCCACCTCGGTGGCACCGCTGACCCGGCCACACCGCAGCCGCCGCGGCGTCGCCGAACGCTGGGACCTGGTGGCCTGGGGTGTGGAATTGGGGACCTCCTACAGCGAGCTCACTGATCCGGTCGAGCAGCGGCGCCGACTTCAGCAGCAGTCGATGCTGGCGGCCGGCGGTGACCCGGAGGCGATGGAACTCGACGAGGATTTCCTGCAGGCGATGGAGTACGCCATGCCGCCGACCGGGGGTCTGGGGGTGGGGGTGGACCGGGTGGTCATGCTGATCACCGGCCGCAGTATCCGCGAGACCTTGCCTTTCCCGCTGGCCAAGCCGCGCTAACGTGACGGAGTGTTTCGGGACCACGTTTCGCTGATGCACGGCTGGGTCCCGGTCACCGCCCAGATCCTTGGCGCCGTTCTGCTGATGGCCGGACCGTCGGCGGCACCGGGTCCTCGGCCCTCGGGAGTACGGTGAGATTCATGGCCGACGAACCATCCGTGCCGGAGTCCGTCACCGCATCCGGGGATGCGACGACATCCGCCGAACCCGATCGGAACGCTGTGCCGGCGCCTGCCGAGACGTCGCCCGTAGCGTCGACGCCGGATCTGCCCCCGGCGGCCCCGGCCGTCCCGGACACCGGCTACACGTTGTCGGGAGTTCCGACCCTCGAGGGTGTGCGGGACAAGATCGAGACTCGGCTGGGCAACGCCATGGGCGCCACCGAACTGGCGCAGGAAACCCCGGAAGTTCGGAATGCCACCGAGCGGTACGAGGCCCGACAACAGGCCGCCGCCGAGAAACTCGAGCAGATTCGCGCCTCGATGCACGAGCCGGACTGATCCCAGCGCGCTGACGGCCGCTTCAATCAACTGCCGACCGCGGTGCTCACCGGATTGCAGGTGCCCTTACGCGCTGACCTTGCGGCGGCGCCGGGCCTTCTTCGGCGCCGGCGGGTCGAGCAACCCGGCCAGGAAGCCCCCGGTATGGCTCTGTGGTTCCGCGGCGACGTCTTCGGGGGTGCCCTGGGCCACCACGGTGCCCCCACCCGCTCCCCCTTCCGGGCCCATATCGATCACCCAGTCCGAGGTCTTGATGACATCGAGGTTGTGTTCGATGACGATCACCGAGTTGCCCTTGTCGACGAGACCGTTGATGACCCGCAGCAGTTTGCGGATGTCCTCGAAGTGCAGACCGGTGGTGGGCTCGTCGAGGATGTAGACGGTTCGACCAGTGGAGCGCTTCTGCAGTTCCGCGGCGAGTTTGACCCGCTGCGCCTCGCCGCCGGACAGCGTCGGCGCGGGCTGTCCCAGGCGCACGTAACCCAGACCGACGTCCACCAGAGTCTTGAGATAGCGGTGGATGCTGCTGATCGGTTCGAAGAACTCGGCCGCGTCCTCGATGGACATGTCCAGCACCTCGGAGATGGTCTTGCCCTTGTAGTGCACCTCGAGGGTCTCCCGGTTGTACCGGGCGCCTTGGCAGACCTCGCAGGGGACGTAGACGTCGGGCAGGAAGTTCATCTCGATCTTGAGGGTGCCGTCACCCGAGCACGCTTCGCAGCGGCCGCCTTTGACGTTGAAGGAGAACCGGCCCGGCTGATAGCCGCGGACCTTGGCCTCGGTGGTGGCGGCGAACAGGGTGCGGATCTTGTCGAACACCCCGGTGTAGGTAGCCGGGTTGGACCGCGGGGTGCGCCCGATCGGCGACTGGTCGACCCGCACCAGTTTGTCGACGTGTTCCAGGCCGGTGATCCGGGTGTGCCGGCCCGGCACCTGCCGTGCGCCGTTGAGTTTGTTGGCCAGGACCGCGGCCAGGATGTCGTTGACCAGGGTGGACTTGCCCGACCCTGACACCCCCGTCACCGCGGTGAGAACCCCCAGCGGGAAGGCTACGTCGATCTCGCGCAGGTTGTGCTCGCGGGCGCCGACGACGGTGAGTTGACGCTTGCGGTCCAGTGGCCGCCGGATGCCCGGAACCTCGATGCTCTGCTTGCCGGACAGATAAGCCCCGGTGAGCGAATCCGGGTTCGCCAGCAGTTCCGGGTACGGGCCGCTGTGCACCACCCGGCCGCCGTGTTCGCCGGCGGCGGGCCCGATGTCGACCACCCAGTCGGCGTGGGCGATGGTGTCCTCATCGTGCTCGACGACGATCAGGGTGTTGCCCAGATCCCTTAATCGGGTGAGGGTTTCGATGAGCCGACGGTTGTCGCGCTGGTGCAGGCCGATAGAGGGCTCGTCAAGCACGTAGAGCACTCCGGCCAGGCCGGAGCCGATCTGGGTGGCCAGTCTGATGCGCTGGGCCTCGCCGCCGGACAGCGTGCCCGCGGCCCTGCCCAGCGACAGGTAATCCAGGCCCACATCGAGCAGGAAACCCAGCCGGGACTGCACCTCCTTGAGCACCTGCCCGGCGATGGCCTCTTCGCGCGAGCCCAGTGTGAGGTCGTTGAGGAACTGTGAGCAGTCGGCGATGGACAGTTCGCAGACCTCGGCGATCGACTTCTTGCCGCGGTCTCCCGCGGCGAGGGTGACGGCAAGGATCTCCGGCTTGAGTCGGGTGCCCTCGCACTCCGGGCAGGGCACGTCGCGCATGAAGCCCTCGTAGCGTTCCTTCATCTGCTCGGAGTCGGTCTGCTCCATCCGGCGCTGCAGGAAGGCCATGACGCCCTCGAACTCGGCGTGATAGGAGCGGGTACGTCCGTAGCGGTTGCGGTATCGCACGTGCACCTGCTCGTCGGAACCCTCGAGGATCGCTCTACGCGCCTGGGCCGGCAGCTTGCGCCACGGGGTGTCGAGGTCGAAACCCAATGCCTCGCCGAGGCCGGCCAGCATCCGGGTGAAGTACTCGGAGTTGTGACCCATCGACCACGGCACCACGGCGCCGTCGGCCAGGGTGCAGTCCGGGTCGGGCACCACCAGTTCGGGGTCGACCTCTTTGCGGATACCCAGGCCGCTGCACTCCGGGCAGGCGCCGTACGGCGAATTGAACGAAAACGACCGCGGCTCAAGGTCATCGACCGCCAGCGGGTGGCCGTTGGGGCAGGCCAGCTTCTCGGAGAACCGCTGCTCCCGATGCGGGTCATGTTCCTCGCGGTCGACGAAGTCCAGCACCACGATGCCCTCGGCCAAGCCCAGCGCAGTCTCGACCGAGTCGGTGAGCCGTTGCTTGGCTGAGGCTTTGACCGTCAACCGGTCGACCACCACCTCGATGTCGTGCTTCTCCTGCTTCTTCAACGTCGGCGGTTCGGTGAGCGGGTGCACCACCCCGTCGACCCGCACCCGGCTGTAGCCCTGCGTGTTCAGCTTGTCGAAGAGGTCGACGAACTCGCCCTTGCGGGTGCGGACCACCGGGGCGAGCACCTGGAACTTGGTGCCCTCCGGCATGGCCAGCACTTGGTCGACGATCTGCTGCGGGGTCTGCCGCGCGATGTGCTCCCCGCACACCGGGCAGTGCGGGGAGCCGGCGCGGGCGTAGAGCAGGCGCAGGTAGTCGTAGACCTCGGTGATGGTGCCCACGGTGGATCGCGGGTTGCGGTTGGTGGACTTCTGGTCGATCGACACCGCCGGGGAAAGACCCTCGATGAAGTCGACGTCGGGTTTGTCCATCTGGCCCAGGAACTGCCGGGCATACGCGCTGAGTGACTCCACGTAGCGGCGCTGCCCCTCGGCGAAAATGGTGTCGAAGGCCAGCGAGGACTTGCCCGATCCGGACAGGCCGGTGAACACGATCAGGGAGTCCCGCGGTAGATCCAGATCGACGCTGCGGAGGTTGTGTTCGCGCGCACCCTTGACGATCAACCGGTCAGCCACCCGCCCATGCTATGCGCCCGCCCCGACAGCAGTAACGTGGCGTTCATGACAGTCGTCGACGACACTTACACCGGTCATGTGGAGTCCCAGACCGCAGCGCGGCGCACCCTGCCGGGGGTGAGCATCATCAAGATGTCGGTGGGCCCGATGGATAACAACGCCTACCTGCTGACCTGTGCGAAGACCGGCGAGTCACTTCTGATCGACGCCGCCAACGACCCCGCGCTGCTGGTGGATCTGGTGGCCGAACAGGCGCCGAAACTGGAGTTGATCGTGACCACCCACCAACATATGGATCACTGGCTGGCGCTGGAGGCGGTCGCGGAATCGACCGGTGCCCCCACCGCTGCCCACCCACTCGACGCCGACGCGCTGCCGGTCAAGCCTGCCCGGTTGCTGGCCGGCGGCGAGGTGCTCGAGGTCGGGGATCTCACCTTCGACGTCATCCACCTGCGTGGGCACACCCCCGGTTCGGTGGCGCTGGCATTGCGGCCCGCCGGCGAGCGGACCGCGGTGCAGTTGTTCACCGGGGACTGCCTGTTCCCCGGCGGTCCGGGGCGGACGACAACGCCGGAGGAGTTCGATTCACTGATGACCGGCCTGGAGACCTGGGTGTTCGACGTGTACGGGGATGACACTGTCGTCTATCCGGGACACGGCGATGACACCACCCTCGGCGAGGAGCGGCCCCGACTGGCTGAGTGGCGCGAGCGAGGTTGGTAACCGCGCTCAATACAGCTCCCTGGTCGGCTTCGCTGCCTAGGATTCGGGCGTGATCAAGGAATCTCGGGCCGTTGGTATCCACGAGCACGGCGATGCCGACGCCCTCGTGAACGGCACGGTCGAGGTGGGAGCGCCGGGCCAGAGCGAGGTGGTGGTACGAACCAGTGCTCTCGGGGTCAATCCGGCGGACATCTACTTCCGGTCAACCCCGTGGGAGGAAATCGCGCAGTCGTTGCCTAAGCAGATTCCTTCTTCGGGATCGCTGCGAGTCGTGGGGGCCGACTTCGCCGGGGCCATCGAATCCGTCGGCACCGAAGTCCGTGGCTGGTCGGTCGGCGATGAGGTTTTCGGCTCGGCCTCGGCGATGGCCGCGACTGGGGCATCGAGCGAGTACATCGTCGTCGATGCCCGACTCCTCGCCCCTCTCCCGAAGGCCCTAAGCCCAGACCGGGCGGTGGCCTGGCCGATGGTTGGAATCACCGCGTGGGAGTCGCTGTTCGATGTCCTAAGGATCAGAACGGACGGAGCCGACAGCGGGGCTTCCTTGTTGGTCATCGGTGCTACCGGCGGAACCGGTTCGGCGGCAGTCCAACTGGGCAAGACACTGGCTGGCGTTTCTGTGACCGCAACGGCAGGTTCGGAGTCCGGCAGATCGTGGTGCTTAAGTCTCGGTGCCGACGCAGTCGTGGATCACCGCAGGCCGCTGACAGACCAATTGCCGGACAGCACCTTCGACTTCATCGTGTGCTGTTCGTCGGCAGCGACTTACCTTGACACCATGTCGCAACTGATCGCGCCGTTCGGTCACATTTGTGCGGTCATGGCCGATCTCGATCCGGTGCCTTTCGGCGGTCTGCGCCTGCGCTCGGCCAGCTTCGGGATGGAGTTCATGGGCCTGCGTTCGATGGGGCCGCAGATAGAGAAGCACGGCGCGATCCTCACCCAGATTTCGCATCTCATCGACGAGGGTCGGCTCGCCGACCTCTCTGCCCAGCGGCTCAGCCCCATCAATGCCGACACCCTGCGTCGCGCCCACAGACTGGTCGAACAGGGCGGCCAAGGCAAAGTGACGATCTCGCAATGGCTGTAGGAACACCGGTCACCAGCGACCCCCGGTTCCCGGGCGGCCCTGGGCGGACAACAAATCCGGCGGAGTTCGACTCACTCATGACCGGCTTGGAGACCGAGGTGTTCGGGGTCTACGGCGACGACACCGTCGCCTACCCGGGTCATGGCGACGACACCACGTTGGGCGAAGAGCGGCCTCGGCTCGCGGAGTGGCGCGAGCGCGGCTGGTGATCGCCCGACGGGTGTTCGACGCGCACCTGCACATCATCGACCCCCAGTTCCCGTTACAGGAGAACAACGGCTACCTGCCGCCGAAGTTCACCGTCGATGACTACCTCAACTGCATCGCGCACCTCGGCATCAAGGGCGGTGCTGTCGTCTCCGGCTCGTTCCAGGGCTTCGACCAAACCTACCTCCAAGCGGCACTGGCTGCGCTGGGGCCGACGTTCGTCGGAGTCACTCAAATTCCCCACGAGACAGCCGACGCCGAGATTCAACGCCTGGACTCAGTCGGCGTGCGTGCAGTCCGATTCAACGTCCGCCGGGGCGGCTCCGCCGACCTGGGCCACCTTGATCGCCTCGCCCGCCGTGTCCACGAGATTGCAGGCTGGCACGTCGAGCTTTACATCGACTCCCGCCAACTGCCCGATCTGCACGCAACCTTGTCGAAGCTACCTGCGGTGGCCATCGACCACCTGGGCTTGAGTTCTGAGGGACTCCCGCACCTCCTTCGCCTCGTCGAGGTAGGCGCGAGGGTGAAAGCCACCGGGTTCGGACGGATTGACCTAGACCCCGCCGACGCGATGCGTCGCATCCTCGACATCAACCGCCATGCCCTCGTCGTGGGCACCGATCTTCCTTCAACCCGCGCGCCACGACCGTTCAGCGACGACGACCTCACCTCGCTCGCCGACTTCCTTGACCCTCGGGAATTGGAGGACACACTCTGGAACAACGCAGCCACGCTCTACCGGCTGGATCAGTGACTAGCGATTCCCGGTTCCCCGGCGGCGTCGGAAAGACCTGGGAGGAAGGCGGTTTCGAGCAACTGCTGGGCGACGTGTCCAGCCGGCTGTTCGATGCCTACGGTGATGACACCGTCGTCTACCCGGGCCACGGCGACGACACCACCCTGGGCGCGGAGCGTCCACACCTGGCGCAGTGGCGCGAGCGCGGCTGGTAGCAACCCGTCAGCGGCGCGAGCTTGCGGCGGTCTGAGCCAGCCCCTCGACGAATAAAGAGAGACTCACCGGCGTCAGTCCGATCACCCGATAGGTGGTCCCGCGGGAATAACCAGACCGCCCCCCGCCGTGACTACGGGGCCACCGTCGAGCGCCGGAGCGACGGCAATTTGGGGTGGCCCGCCGTCGGCTGGCACTACGACGTCACCGGGCTGGTAGCCGCCGTCACCAGAGTTCATCATGCAATCAAGAGAGGTCGGGTCAAACATGCAGTCGTCGGCAAGGCTGGTCGGTGCTAGTGCAACTCCGACCAATGGCAGTGCGGCAAGCGTGAGACCGGCGGCCACACGGCGGTAACGGGAGGTATTCATATTCAGATGATAGGGGCTGTGACCTGCTCGGGAGCGGGGTTCGCAGATGACGCAACATGGTCGAGTCGAAGTCGTCGGCCGTGAAACACGCTGTGGTGGAGGTGGTGCCGCTGGCCTAAACGATCAGTTCGAAGTCAGGCAGGCTGAAGGTCTTGTCGAAGAACGGTTGCAAAGGCGCATAGAGGCGGAAGTAGACGAACCAGCCGTCATCGCCGGTGGTTTTCATGTAGTTCTTCTCGAAACCCTCAGGCGCCTTGGCGCCGACATAGAGATCGACGCTGCCGTCGGGGTTCTTGACGAGATCCGGTAGGCGGCTGTCCAGGTTTGCGCTGCGGATGTCGGTGCCGCCGTTGTCGTAGGGGCGGCGGGTGTTCTCGCTGTAGAGGGTCAGCGCCCAGAACTGGCCCACCGGAACGTCTTTGGGGACCTGGAGCCGGTAGGTCTTGTCGGCACGCAGCAGATTGCCCTTGTTGTCGCGTTTGGTGGTCATGTACACCTGTCCCGCGCCGACCGTCGGGTTGACCATGCCTGTGCTGGAGCCCACCGCCTCGTAGAACCAGGTGACCCGCTCGTCGAGTTCGAGGCGGGTGTCGGTCTCCTGCTCGAGGGAGAAATCGAAGCTCTTGTACCAGGACGTGCCGGGCCAGTACGGCTCGGCGAATCGGGGATTGACCTGGAGGTTGCGCGCCATCAACTCGCCCATCGCCGCTCCCTTGAGCAGGATGCTTCGTTGGCGCGCGTCGGGGTCGAATGTCTTGCCCTTGTCGATACCCAGCGGCAGCAGCATCGCCATCCAGGTCTTGTCCACCGGCCGAACCGGCTCGGTATTTACGACAGCGGCCAGCGTGCGCCAGTAGTCAAGGCCGCGCGGTGCGGTTGCGCTCCACTCGACGTCTTTGTCCTCGATGAACCGCGAGGTCGCCAGCGGCTGGCCGACCCGGCCCATTTTCATCGTCAACTTGAACGAGTCGTAGTAGGACGGGTCCTTGTCGAGGATGCGCAGCAGCACGCCGATGTTGTTCGTCGCGCTCTGGCGCACGTAGTAACCGGGCCGATCGAAGGTCGCGGGGTTCTCCTCGGGGCCGACGATGATGTACTTGCCGCCCTTGCCCTGATCTGGACCGGTCAGACCGAGATCGGCGACCGGACGTTGCCAGAAGTCCATGACACCGCCAGCGGTCTGCCCGGCTGGGTACTCGATCTCCAGTGGCCCGTTCTTGAGGCTGATGAAGTTGAAGATGTAGGGCGTGGTGAGGTTGGCCGTGACGATCCCGCGCTTCTCCTTCAAGGAGCGCAGCACGACGAAATCGGTCTCCCCGGTGACGCCGTAGGCCTCGGCCTGCCGGTCGCGCCAGGTGGTCACGCTGACCAGCGGAGTGCTCCACAAGTAGCACTGAGCGGCCCGTTGGTAGTCCATCTCGTCGTAAAGCCGCTTGGCGGCATCGTCGTCGAAATAATTGTCGACCAGCGTGATATCACCGACCGGGGTCGAGATGACTTCCTTCCCGTGCAGTGTGGCCTTCTCAAGCGGTATCCCCTGCGTCATCGCCACCCTACTTCGGATTGTCTGCTGTTTGCTGGTCGCGTTCATTTCTACCGCATTGCCCTGCTTCGGATCGAAGGGAATCCATTTCCCAGGTTGCGAGCTGACTTCGGGTTCCCCGGCGTGACTGGGCGGAGAACAACGCCCGATGAGTTCGATTCGTTGATGACCGGACTGGAGAGTCGGGTGTTCGGGGTCTCGGGAGCCTTTGAGGACGACGCTCACTGATCACCCTGGCAGTCGACTGATCACCGGGGATCCGGTTCCAGCCTCGCTCCGGTGGTCCATGGACGCAGCCACCAACTCAAGGAAACATGGCTTGTGTCTATTCGGCATTTCAGCGCCGCCCAGACTCTGCGTCGACCCAGACACGGAAACTGCGAGTCTTGGGAGAAAACAATGGTCGACCATCGGGAGCGTCTAGGGACTCGCCGTCTGGGCCTGATCGGGCAGTCGCGCTCCGCAGTCATCGCGATTTCGCTCCGACTGTGGCTCTGGGAACGTGAAACTCGCGCGCTAGCAAAGGGTCTCGCCCTAGCATTCGTCCTGTTGCTCACCGGAGTGGTGGGGTTCCAGCTTTTGAACATGGTCTACTACGCACCCGGATCAGCCAATTTGACCCCCGACTCGGGATATTCTCCGTTGTAAGTCTCTCGAAATTCGCGGCAAAAGGGCCACGCTGTATTTCGCTTCTTTAGCTGATCGCCGGGGCCTCTGAACGGACCATAGTTAGAGAACACTCCCCATCCGGAACATCCAGTGCCGGGGGCATCGGAAAGACCTGAGAGCCAGTGGGTTTCGAGCAGCTGCTCGGCGGTTTATCCAGCCGGCTGTTCGCATCTGCGGAAGTGGCGCCGGTGCGGCTGGTGGACCTCGGTGGCACCCCCTATCGGGGTGAGGGACTGTGCCCTGCTTGATGGCGCATTTGAGTCGGCGGCGGACCGTTCGCTGTTAACGTAAGTGATGCCCATCTCACGGCGGCATGCGCCGATAGTGTTCAGTGCTTTGATCGCCCTCGTCGTCCTGTCAGGTTGTGGCGCGCAGGATGCCAAACCAGGGCAGGTATCTTCGCCACAGTCCGCCTCAGCAGCGAGTACGTCAGCCCCCGCGGGGAGTCCGGAGGGGGTCAAGGTTTCCGCTGCCGACCTGCCGGCAATCGTTGCGAACCGAACTTACCGCGGCAGTTCGGACGGGATGCCGTACTCCGAGTACTACGCGGCTGATGGCTCGTTGCGGGGAATCAGCGATGGGGAGGCTTATTCCGGCAGTTGGAAAGTTGTCGAGGACAAGCTTTGCTTCACTTACCCCACGGCCGACGCCAGCGAAATCGAGTGCTACGCCGTGTTTAAAAAGGGCGACTCCCTGACCTGGATCGATTCCAACGGGCGGGTAGTCCAGACCAGTTACGTCGAGGGTAACCCCGACGGCCTCTAGGTTTCCGACTCCTGGTCGCGGCGCAAACGAACAGATTCAGAACATCACGGCGACGGAAGGAAACGGCAGTCATGGCCCAACGTCCCTACACCTCATGGAACGACGCGATCATCGCCGAGTTCCGGGCAAATGAAGGCAAGGTAGGCGGGCCGTTCGAGGGTGCGACCCTGCTGCTGCTGCACACCACCGGAGCCAAATCGGGTCAGCAGCGGATCAGTCCGGTGATGGCCTTCGAGTTCGATGACAAGCTGATCGTCGTGGGCTCCTATGCCGGTGCTGACGTTCATCCCGCCTGGCTGCACAACCTTCGCGCGAACCCGCATGCCCACATCGAGATCGGCGCCGACGCCTACGACGTGCAGGCCCGGGAGATGGAGTCCGACGAACGCGACGCCACCTTCGCCCGCATCGTGGCGCAGGCACCCGGATTCGCCGGTTACCAGTTGGCCACCGAACGGGTGATCCCCGTCGTCGAACTGCGGCGCCTCTGAGTTGCGGTACCCCGGGGAAGGACCGAGAAGCCAGTCGGCTGCCGTCGCGGCCAAGCCTGTCGAGCAACTGCCCCGGGGGCCTTACCCGGCGTCGGCGGCAACGATCTGGGCGATCGCCGTATTGACCTTGCTGATCGGGCTGACGCTCGCAGTGCTCGTCCCCGCCGCCCTCTCGTCCGGCGATGCCCCGCGCGAAACTCCCGGCGTGCAAAGCAGTCTCGGCACTGACGGCCCCGACGGCGGGAACCGATGAGCGATCCGGCGCAGTCTCCGTCCTTCACGATTCCGCCTCGGGCCCCGGACCAGTCGGCCACGCCGCGATGGCCGCTATGGAGTCTGTACGTCGCCGCTGTCCTGAGCGGGTCGGCGATCTTCGTCGCGCGGTTGGCGCCGGCCGTCGCCCAGACCCCGACGGTGACCGCAGTCGGCGTGCTGGCCTTCGGAGTCTTCGGCGCACTCGTCGCGTGGTTGCTCAGCAGGATCAACTACTTCCGCACCCCGGCGCCGAGGACGGCGGCATTGGCCGCCCTGTGGGGCGGCGGCGCGGCGATCGGACACGCGTTGCTGGCCAACACTGCGATTCACGATCATTTTGCCGCACAGGGCCGTGTCGGGTCTTGGCCATTGTTCGCGCCCCTCACTGAGGACCCGGCCAAGGACATCGGCATTGTCATCGTTCTGCTGCTGGCGGGGACCCGACCCCGCAGCGCGCTGGACGGGCTCGTGGCAGGATCCTTCGTCGGTCTCGGCTTCGAAGTCGTCGAAAGCCTCACCCGGGCGATCAACAACGCGATCTCGCTCCATCCCGAGGGCCAGCGCGACAATCTCGGGTCACTGGCCACCGATGTGATTCACGAAGTCGTGCGCAACAGCTGGACCGGCCACATCGTGCTGACCGGTATCGCCGGCTTCGGCATCGGATATCTGCTGACGGCCCGGGATCGCTCGGTAGCGCGTCGCTTAGTGGCGGCCATCGCGTTGATACTCCTGGCCGGCGCCGGGCATCTGCTGTGGAACTCGCATCGCTTTGGACTTCTCTACGTGCTCGGGCAGTTCGGATTGCTGGCGTTATTACTGTGGTTGATCAGAGTCGGCCGCAGGCTGGAGGCGGCCGTCTATCTGCCCTATCTGGCTTACGCACCGCTACCGGCGGATTCAGCGCTGGCGACGTCACGCACCGCAGTGAGGCGACGACGCCGGGCGACAGCGGCCCTGGCGTCGGCGATCGCCAACGGCGATGCACAGCGTGCACATGAGGCCGCCGACCGTCTGGCTCCGGCCTAGACCACCTGAGCTATTATCTGCGTATGAACGCAGATACAGGAGGATGCGCCCGCCGGCTGCCGGACGACCAGGTGGACCTGGTGGTCGAGGTGTTCCGAATGCTGGCAGACCCCACCCGCGTCCAGATCCTGTGGGCACTGGTGCGCCGGGAGATGTCGGTGGGCGACCTGGCCGACCACGTCGGCAAACCCGCCCCCAGCGTGTCCCAGCACCTGGCGAAGCTCCGGATGGCGCGACTGGTCCGCACCCGCCGCGAGGGCACCACCATCTACTACAGCCTGGACAACGACCACGTCCGACAACTCGTCACCGACGCGGTGTTCAACGCCGAACACGCCGGGCCCGGAGTGCCGGGCCATCACCGCAATGCCGACGACCTCAGGGTCCTGCATGCCGACACGGCGGCGCCGGCATGACGCACCAGCCCCACGGCGGCCATACCCACGGCCATACCCATGACGCGGGCCATACGCACGACGACGGCCATACGCACGACGACACCGGGCGGTTCGGCCGTTTCGGCGCGGCAATCCGCGAGGTGTTCGCACCGCACAGCCACGATGCCGCCGACAGCATCGACGGCGCGCTGGAGTCCAGTGCCGCCGGCATCCGTGCGGTGAAGCTGAGTCTGCTGGCATTGCTCGCCACGGCGGTCGCGCAGCTGGTGATCGTGGCGATCTCCGGCTCGGTGGCACTGCTGGCCGACACCATCCACAACGTCGCCGATGCGCTGACGGCGATTCCGCTGTGGGTGGCGTTCGCGTTGGGGACCAGACCCGCCACCCGCCGCTACACCTACGGCTTCGGTCGGGCCGAGGACGTTGCCGGACTTTTCGTCGTCGCGATGATCGCGCTGTCCGCGATCGTCGCCGGGGTGGAGTCGATCCGCAGGTTGGCAAACCCGGTGCCGATCAACCACGTCGGCTGGGTCGCCGCCGCCGGCCTCGTCGGATTCATCGGAAATGAGCTCGTCGCCGTATACCGCATCCGGGTCGGCCGCCGGATCGGCTCGGCAGCGCTGGTGGCCGACGGAATGCACGCGCGCACAGACGGATTCACCTCGTTGGCCGTGCTCTTCGGCGCCGGCGGAGTCGCGCTCGGCTTTCCGCTTGCCGACCCGATCATCGGCTTGGTCATCACCGTCGCGATCCTTGCCGTGCTCCGTTCCGCCGCCCGCGACGTGTTCCGCCGCCTGATGGACGGCGTGGACCCGGCACTGCTGGACAGCGCCGAGGCGGCACTGGCCGCCGAACCCGGGGTGACCGGGGTCCGCAGCGTCAAAATGCGCTGGATCGGCCACCGTCTGCACGCCGAGGCCGAACTCGACATCGACCCCACCGTCACCCTCGTCGATGCACACCGGATCGCCCATGAGGCCGAACACACCCTCACCCACGCGGTGCCGAAACTCTCCACCGCATTGGTGCACGCCTACCCGGCCTCGCACTGAGCAGCCGGGTCTACTGTCGAACATGAGATCCGGGACAAATGAGGAGGTTCAGATGGGTTTCGATCCGAAGAACGCAATGAACGCGGCCAAGGACATCGCCACCCACGCCGTGGAAAAGGCCAGCGACATCGTTGAGGACGCCGGTCAGATCATCAAGGGCGATATCGCCGGTGGCGTGGGCGCCATCGTCGAGGACGCCACCGACATCGCCACCCACGCCGTGGGCAAGGCCAAAGAGGCGTTCACCGGCAAGGACGAGGGCGACCGGGAGGTCTGATGGAGCGGCGCACCGCGAGCCTGCGCGGCGCCGCTGTCGCGCTGGGGTTCGCAGTGTCGTTGGCCACCGCGGGATCGGCGCTGGCAACGACCGGCGAGGAATCCCCGGGGCCCACCACAGCGACTCCCCCGGCCGCGGCTGTGCGCGGCCCGCATGCCGCGAACGGCCCCCAGCGGGCCGCGC
>LFFF01000008.1 GCA_001510415.1 Actinobacteria bacterium casp-actino6
CGTTTTGGCCGGGCGGGCTGGCGGCGCATGCCAACGGCTCGCTATACACGGTCTTTGGCCGGTGGTGTCATCGGCTGGCGCCAGATTGCTCGGTGATCGAGCGGCGCGAGTTGCCTGCGCCACGCCCGTACAACTCCTTTGTCATTCTTGCCGACGGCACCATCGCGACTAAGGACTTGGACCACAAGGGCGTGTCGCAGGGGGCGCGGCTGACACTGCTTGATCCGGATCGCCTCGAACCGCGGTGCGCAGATGTCGAACTGCCTGAGCGTTCGATCGCGCGCCTGTCCAGCGACGGCAACACGATCTATGTGGTCGGCGTCTCGGCGACGTACCGCTACAACTGGGATCCGGCGGCCGCGGAATTGAGGCGCGATGAGAACTGGTCGTTTCGATACGGACCCAGACCCGGCAAGAGCTTCGGGTGGGACCCCGTGATCGACGGCGGGCAAATGTGGTTTCTCGACAACGGCGATCACACGTACACGACATCGATGCTGCACGCGGGCGTGGCCCCCGATCCGATACAACTGCTTCGGGTGTCGTTGACCGACGCTGCTGACCACGATGCAGTTGACATCTGCGGGCAACCTCATGGCAGCGCCACCAACCCACCATTGTTCGATCCGCAGCGAAAGATCGCGCTGGGCTACGATTCCGCCAACGGTGTTCTCGCAGCGTGGCGCTTGAGCGGGGGTTCCCTTGAGCCCCTTTGGCAACGGGAATACGCCTCCGCTACGCACATGATCCGCTATCCCGACACCGGCGAAGTCGTGATCAACGACTTCCGTGACGGCCTGCCCGCGTTGCGCTCCCACCGACTTCGCAGGCTTACCATGCGCGGTGCCGGCCGACTCCTGTCCAGCTCGCGGGTACGTGCGGCGGCAGCCCGCCGCTGCTCCGATGACGTCGTGGTGATCGACATCGAGTCGGGACAGGAACGGGCACGAGCCGCCGTACCGAGCATGACGCAGGGTGTGCTGTTTCCAGCCGTGGGATGGGGCCGAGATTTCTACTACCCGACCCTAACCGCGCTCGCACGCCTCACTGTCGTGTAACCCGCAAGCACGGAACGGGCCTGGGACAGGCAGGCGACGCCGGAACAGTGGCTGCCCTGCTGGGGTCCTGGACCGGGCCGACCCGGATTTCGCGATCATCACGATGTGAGGTGACCACACCGTCGGCCGGAGACGTGACGCCCACGTCACCAGTCCCACGGGCCTGCGGCAACTCTGTGATCTCTCGGGCGTTCGGCACGACCTTGCCGTCATCGACCAGCTCGTCGCGAAGACACTGCCCCGCTCCCACCAACCCGGGTCGGCGGGCCGGTCGTGATCCGCACCCCTGCGAACGCACAAGACGATCAAGACCGAACAAAGGAGCAATCGTGTATCTGGTCCACGGGCTGACCCGCTCGTACTTCACCCGCAAGATGACCGGTTACCTCGACTACACCGACCGGCCGTGGCGGCTCGAGCCCATGGGTCCGGAACCCGAGGCTCACCCAACGGCCGCCGCGGCGGGCTGGGTTGTCCGCCGCAGTGCGCGCCGAAGCAGTAGGTGCAACACCGGCAGTTCGCCCAGCCGACTGCGAGTTTTCAGCATGGGTATGACCGAGGAACTGGCCATCTGGCACTACTTCAAGCGGCTGACCGCCATCCAGCACGAGTTCGGCTCGACCGACTTCCACCGCAGCAGATACGCGGCCCTGACCCGACGCGGGGCTGACCCGCGGGCCACCCGGAACTCGCCCGGCCGCGACACGTCTACGCCAGCGAGAGGAGTCCGACATCCTGAACAGGGTCGGACAGCCGATGATCGGGCGCGAATCCCGCCGCACCGATCCTCCGGGTTGTGGATAATCCCCGCGTGAGCGGATTCGCGACCGGCTCGATGCGGACGGTCGGGCGGCTGGCCGTGGTGCTGCTCGTCGTGCTGGCGGCGATGGCGCCGCCCGGTGCACCGGTCCGCGCGGCGGAAGCCTGGTACCCGGCCCCGGCACCGCTGGCGACCCGATGGACACCATTGGTCGGACCGGCCAACGCGCTGCCCGACTATCCCCGCCCGCAGCTGGCCCGGCCGACGTGGCTCAACCTCAACGGGGTGTGGAATTACGCCGGGAACTCCGGCGGGAGCGGTCCTGCCGATCCCCCCATGCCGAAGAACTATCCCGAGCAGATTCTGGTCCCGTATCCGGTGGAGTCGGCGCTGTCGGGAATCGGCCGCCACGACGACCACATGTGGTACCGGCGTGCCTTCGCGGCGCCGAAGGCCTGGCGCGACCGACGAGTGTTGCTGCACTTCGGCGCGGTCGACCAGACCGCCACCGTCTGGGTGAACGACCATGAGGTAGCCCGGCATCAGGGCGGCTATACCTCTTTCAGCGCCGATATCACCGAGGCGTTGCGCTGGGACGGCGCCGAGGAGATCACCGTACGGGTTCAGGACCTCAACGAGGCCAACCCGTTTCCGGTGGGCAAACAGCGCAAGCACCCGGCTGGGCTGTTCTATACCGGCGCCTCGGGCATCTGGCAGACCGTCTGGATCGAGCCGGTCGCCGCCGCTCACATCGACAGGCTCGACATCACACCGGATCTGACGAGTCTCACCGTCACCCCGCGGACGACCGGGACGGACGATCAGCGCGCCGTGGTGTTCGTCGCGAAACCCGGCGGGCGGGTGGTGGCGGTCTCCTCCGGTACACCCGGAGAGCCGATCATGCTGCGCATACCGAAGCCCCGGCTGTGGAGCCCGGACGATCCGTACCTCTACGACCTGAAGGTCGCCCTGGTCGAGCCGTCGGGGCGGGTGCTCGACGTCGTCTCCAGCTACGCCGGCCTGCGCACCATCAGTACCGTCGCCGATTCGCGGGGCCGGCCTCGGATCGCGTTGAATGGCCGGATCACCTTCCTGCACGGCCCGCTCGACCAGGGCTACTGGCCGGACGGGATCTACACCGCCCCTACCGACGACGCCCTGAAGTCCGACCTGCAGTGGATCAAGGACCTCGGGATGAACTTCGTCCGCAAGCACGCCAAAGTCGAGCCCGCGCGGTGGTACTACTGGGCGGACCGACTCGGGCTGCTGGTGTGGTAGGACATGCCGTCGCTGGAGGTGTCGTTGAAGGATCCGCACCGCCCCGGACCGGAGCCTGCTGCGGCGGCCAAGTCCAACTTCGAGACCGAGCTATTGGCGATGATCAACCAACTCCGCAGCGTGACCTCCATCGTCGGCTGGGTCCCGTTCAACGAGGGCTGGGGCGAGTTCGACACCGCCAGAATCGCCGGACTGGTCAAGACGGCGGACCCAACCCGGATGGTGAACGCCAACAGCGGAGTGAACTGCTGCAAGTCGCGCGGCGACAGCGGGGCCGGAGACATCTACGACGATCACACCTACGTCGGTCCGGGCCGCCCGGCTCACCCCCCCTCCGGTTTGCGCCTGGCCGGCCGGGGTGTGGCTGTCGACGACCGGGTTCGGGTCAACGGCGAATACGGCGGCCTGGGATTGGCATTGGCGTACAACCGGTGGCCGGGACGGCCGGAGTCCTATGAGATGGCCACCAGCCAGGCGGGCCTGACCAGCCGATACGTCGAGGTCAGCCGCATTCTGGAGACCGTTGCCCGCGAGTCCGGCCTGTCCGGCGCGGTCTACACCCAGATCACCGATGTCGAAAATGAGGTCAACGGCTTTCTGACCTATGACCGTTGGCTGATGAAGATGGCGATTTCCGCTGTGGCGGAACGTAATCGGGCGGTGATCGCTGCGGGGTCAACCCGATGACCGATGACTACCCGACCAGTGGGTCACCTGCCTCCACGGGAGATCCGATCACCTGGCGGAACCCGTAGCGCAGGCTCTCCATAAGCTCCGCGCGGTCCTCGACGGCCGCGTCGTCGCTGCTGACCCCCAGGCTGGCGATATCGGTGTAGGTCAACATCGTGACGTTGATCGCCGCACCGACGGTTCCCACCAGGGGATACATCCGTTCCACCTTCGCTCCGGCCAGCCAGACCGGCACCGGGAGTCCGGGCACGTTGGAGGCGGTCAGGTCGGAGGTCTGCGCAGCGGCCGACACCAGTTCCGGCGGGAGGAACCGGCTGAGTTCGGCGAGATAGTCGGCCAGTTTCAGGGCCGGTTCGGCGCGCCAGGCCCGAACGGTGTTCGCCGCCACCTCGAGCACATCGTCGATGGCGTTGCTCACCGGGATCTCGAAACGGGCGATGGTCACCGCGTTGCTCTCCTCAGCGGAGGTCCGCAGCGAGATCGGCATGTTCATCCGAAGTTCATCGACGGGATGTCCCATCTTCTCGTGATAGCGGCACATGCCGACGCTGATCCCGGCGAGGAACAGGTCGTTGACCGTCCGGTCACGCTTCTTGGCGGCCGCCCGGAACTTCGCGAAGTCCATGTCGATGGTGTCGAAGTGGTAATTGATGCTGCGGCCCTTGAGGATTGGCGACAGCGGCTCGACCGACACCTTGGTGAACCGGGCCACCGATTCTGCGGTGCCCTTGACCTTGCCGAACAGCGTCCTGGGGTGACGGATGGCCGACAGTGCCAGCGCGGGGAGCCCCTTGATGGCATCCTCGGCGGTCTTGGCCACCCATCCCACATTGTTGCGGATCACCGCCTGCATGAAACCTTTGGTGTCAAGCACGACCGGTTCGGGCTCCGGTGGCATCGGTCCCAGATCCGCCCCCTCGGGGGTGAAGTCGAGCAGTGCCAGGCCCAGTTGAACCGCACCCTGCCCGTCGGCAATGGCGTGGTGCAGTTTCTGGACCAGCACCGACTTTCCGTCCGGCAGCCCTTCGAGCAGCGTCACCCGCCACAACGGCCGGTCCTTGTCGAAATCGGCCATGCTCTGCCGGCGGGCCTCCTCCAGCACGTCCTTCCACGTCGCGCCCTCCGGCATCCGGAACCGGCGCATGTGGAATGACAGGTCGAAGTTCGAGTCCACCACGACCCGCGGGGTTTCCAGTCCGGTCGGTCCCTCGACCACCACCGAACGCAGCACCGGCGCCAACCGTGTCGCCCGCTCGTAGCGCTCGGTCATCCGGTCCCAGTCCGGGCTGGAGTCCATCACCAGCAGGCCCAGGATCGTGGATCGCATCACCGGATCGTCGGTGGCCATCCGCCAGGTCGCGAAATCCCAGCCGCCCAGCCGCCGGGCCCCGGTGATCGTCTCGCCACCGCGCAGGGTCTTGGCCGGAGCTTTCTTGGCCGGAGCTTTCTTGGCGGGAGCTTTCTTGGCCGGAGCTTTCTTGGCCGGAGCTTTCTTGGCCGGAGCCTTTTTCGCCACCGCCTTTTTGGCGGGCAACTTCTTGGCGGGCGCCTTCTTGGCCGGCGTCGTAGCCTGCGTCTTGCTCTCCGGGCTGTCCGCCACGGTGTCCTCCTTGGTTCGCCGTCGATAAACGCTAACGCCAGCCGCCCTTTCCGGCGGCGGCATACCGGATATTCCACCCACTCTGTTAGTTGTAGTAACTTGGAGTCCGTGACGGGCAATGTCTGGATTCTCGGCGGCTACCAGAGCGATTTCGCGCGCAATTTCACCCGGGAGAGCCGGGACTTCGCGGACCTGACCCGCGAAGTCGTCGAGATGACCCTGGCCGAGTCGATGATCGACGCCGCCGATATCGGCGTCGTGCACGTGGCCAACGCCTTCGGGGAGATGTTCGCCGCCCAGGGCCATCTCGGTGCGATGCCGGCCACCGTGCACGACGGACTCTGGGGGACCCCGGCCACCCGGCATGAGGCGGCCTGCGCCTCAGGGAGCGTGGCCGCACTGGCCGCGATCGCCGATCTGCGTGCTGGCAACTACCGCACCGCCTTGGTGGTCGGCCTGGAACTGGAGAAGACCGTCCCCGGCGACACCGCCGCGCAGCACCTCGGCGCGGCCGCCTGGACCGGCCATGAGGGCCAGGACGCCAAATATCTGTGGCCGGCGATGTTCGCCGAGGTCGCCGACGAGTACGACCGCCGCTACGGCATCGACGACGCGCACCTGCACGCCATCGCAGCGGTCAACCTGGCCAATGCCACACGCAACCCGAACGCCCAAACCCGGGACTGGCAGGTACCCGACCTCGCGGCCGGTGGCGACGACGACGCGGTCAATCCGCCCGTCGAGGGCCGGATCCGCCGCTACGACTGCAGTCAGATGACCGACGGCGGGGCTGGCGTGGTTCTGGTCAGCGATGAGTTCCTCCGCGAACACCCGGGAGTGCGACCGATCGGGCTGATCGAGGGCTGGGGCCACCGCACCGTCGGACTTGGCCTGCGGCAGAAACTCGATCGCGACACCGGCAACCCCTATGTGCTGCCCCATGTCCGCGCGGCCGTGCACGACGCTTTCGGCCGCGCCCGGGTCGATCTGGACGGGCTCGACGGTTTCGAGGTGCACGACTGCTTCACCCCCAGTGAGTACCTCGCCATCGACCACATCGGCCTGACCGGGCCGGGAGAGTCGTGGAAGGCCGTCGAATCCGGCGATATCGAAATCGGCGGGCGGTTGCCGATCAATCCCAGCGGCGGTCTGATCGGCGGCGGCCACCCGGTCGGCGCCTCCGGTATCCGGATGATGCTCGATGCCGCCAAACAGGTCAGCGGGATTGCCGGCGGCTACCAGGTCGACGATGCCCGCCGGTTCGGCACCCTCAACATCGGCGGAAGCACCGCCACCACAGTCAGTTTCGTCATCGCATCCGCGGAGGTCTGATGGACGTCGAGATCGTCGGTAAGTTCCTGTCGACCCTTCCCGAGGACGACGACCACCCGTACCGGACCGGGCCGTGGCGGCCGCAGACCACCGAGTGGCGCGCCGATGACCTGATCGCGGTCGACGGTGAGATCCCCACCGACCTCGACGGGATCTACCTGCGCAACACTGAGAACCCATTGCATCCGGCGCTGAAGTCCTACCACCCGTTCGACGGCGACAGCATGCTGCACATCGTCGGGTTCCGGGACGGAAAGGCGTTCTACCGCAACCGTTTCGTCCGGACCGAGGCCTTCGAGGCCGAACAACAGGCTGGCGGGCCATTGTGGCCGGGACTGGCCGAACCGCTGTCGCTGGCCCGAACCGATCACGGCTGGGGAGCGCGCACCATGCTCAAAGATGCCTCCAGCACCGATGTCGTCGTGCATCGAGGCACCGCCCTGACCAGTTTCTACCAGTGCGGCGATCTGTACCGCGTCGATCCTTACAGCGGTCAGACCCGGGGTAAGGACACCTGGAACGGCGCCTTCCCGTTCGACTGGGGCGTATCGGCACATCCCAAAGTCGACGATCGCACCGGCGAGATGCTGTTCTTCAACTACAGCAAGCAGGCGCCGTACATGCACTACGGCGTCGTCGACGCGAACAACGACCTGGTGCACTACGTCGACGTCAGCCTTCCGGGGCCGCGGCTGCCGCACGATATGGCGTTCACCCGTAACTACGCGATTCTCAACGACTTTCCCCTGTTCTGGCGCCCGGAACTGCTCGAGCGCAACCTGCACGTGCCGCATTTCTACAAGGACATGCCGTCGCGGTTCGCGGTTCTCCCCCGCCGCGGCGGGGGGGAGGATGTCCGCTGGTTCGAAGCCGACCCGACGTTCGTACTGCACTTCACCAACGCGTACGAGGACGGCGACGAGATCGTGCTCGACGGGTTCTATCAGGGTGAACCCGAGCCCGCCGACAACGGCACCGACTCCGCGTGGCAACGCACCTTCCGGTTCCTGGCACTGGACCGGATGCAGACCCGACTGCACCGTTGGCGGCTCAACCTCGTCACCGGCGCGGTGACCGAGGAGCCGTTGAGCGACACCATCTCCGAGTTCGGCATGATCAACGCCGCACATGGCGGCGAGTCCTACCGCTATGTCTACGCGGCGACCGGCAAGCCTGGTTGGTTCCTCTTCGACGGACTCGTTCGCCACGATGTGCTGACCGGTAACGAACAGCGGATCAGCTTCGGCGAGGGGGTCTACGGCAGCGAGACCGCGATGGCACCGAGGCTGGGCAGCAGTGCCGAGGACGACGGGTACCTGGTGACGCTGACCACCGATATGAACGACGACGCGTCCTACTGCCTGGTGTTCGATGCGGCCCGCATCGAGGACGGCCCGGTCTGCAAACTGCAACTGCCCGAACGGATTTCCAGCGGAACCCACTCGACCTGGGTTGCCGGATCGGAGTTGCGGCGCTGGCGGGACACCGAATCCGCCGCCACTGCCGTCGGTCTCTAGTGACCGATTCGGAACCCACTGCACTACACCCCGGCGATACCAACGCCATTGGCAGGATGCTGGGACTGCTCGGCGACGAGTGGAACCTGCTGATCATCCAGCAGACCTTGATGGGGGCTAGCCGCTACAGCCACTTCATCGGACGGCTGGCGATTTCGAACTCCGTACTGACCACCCGGCTGCGGATGCTGGTGGACGAAGGGCTGCTTGAGCGCCGGGCCGGGGAGTACCTGCCCACCCCGCGCAGTCGGTCGCTGTGGCCGATCCTGGTGTTGATCTGGGAATGGGAACGCAGCTGGGTCGCCGAACACCGCGAACGGCTTCCGGCGATGCGGCATCGGGGTTGCGGCGAACTGTTCTCCCCGCAGCTGCGCTGCGCCTCCTGCCGTGCGCCGATCACCGAAGACGATGTCGACCTGGCCCCCGGCCCCAGCGGCCGGTGGTCACGCTCAGCGCCAGCCGTCGCGACCCGGCGGCGTTCGGGGTCCGATGCCGCCACCCGCCAGGCCGGTCTGTTCCCCGAGACCATGACGGTGCTGGGCAACCGCTGGGCGGCGGCACTCCTGGTTGCGGCGTTCCTGCGAACCACCCGCTTCACCGACTTTCAGAACCAACTGGGGGCGCCGCCCAGCCTGCTGACCGAACGGTTACAGCAGTTTTGCGCCATCGGCGTATTCGCCGCGGCACCGGCCCAACGGCAGGGGTCGGAGCGGGCGTCCTATCTGCTGACCGAGAAGGGACGGGCCTTCGGCGGCGTGCTGGTGGCCGCGCTGCAGTGGGCGCAGCGGTGGTTCGTCGCGCCGGAGGGACCCGCCATGCTCGTCAATCATCGGGCCTGCGGCGAGCCGCTCACCGCGGAACTGGCCTGTGACCGGTGCCACGGGCAGCTGACCGGGGCGCAGGTCGAGGTCATCCAGGCAGCCCTCACCCGGGCGGAAGCAGCTGGAAACCCTTGAGGATCTCGGCCGCATCCTTGACGTAGGTCTGGTCGTCCGGTTTGACCGTCTGCACCGTCAGGGTGGCCACCCAGTTCGCGTCGCCGGACCGGTAGACCACGCCCAGCGAGGTCGCGTTGCGCGGCGGAATCGTCGGCAACGCCGGCGCCTTGTCCTTGGCTCGCCGTGGAATCTTCTTGCCCAGATCCACCTCGGGAGCGGTGTAGGTGGTCGACAACGCGGGGGCACCACAGACATCGGCAGGGGTGGACGTGAGATCGGTCAGCTTGAGCTTCTTGGTCAGCTGCTCGTTCTGCGCCTCGAGAATCTGCTCCGGCTTGCCGACGTCGATGCCCACCTTCTGCAACGTCACCACCGCATTGGGGGTGAAGCCGTCCGCGGCCAGGCCCTGGTTGCGGATGGCGAACCGGATCTGCTCGGAGTCCATCTTGGTGCTGCGCTCCCAACCGGGCGGTACCGGAATACGCATCTTCGGTTCCTGGTCGGTCCGGGTCGGGACGTCGGTCAGCGGGGCCGCGACGGTCTGGCACTTCTCGGCGCTCGGCTTGTTACCCGAACACCCCGCCGCCGTCACCGTCAGTGCGGCAGCCAGACCGGCCGCCGCTACCGCCCGGGCCCGAACACCTCGGTTGCTCATCTGGTTCCCTTCGCTTGCGCTGCCCTGTCGACAAGCAGGCCACAGCCTACCGGCGCGCTGCCGGCGAAGGCCGAGCCTGCCCGTTGAGCAGTGCGATTACCAACGCCCACACCGAGCAGCCCAGCACACCGAGTGCACAGACAGCGCCGATGTAGAACCCGTAGCCGGCGGCCACCGGCGGGACGACGTTGACATGGAAGTACCACCAGGTGAGAACGACCACCAGTACCGAGATAGCCACCGCGGCCGAAGCCGCCAGCCGGGACAACAACTCCCGTGCCACCATCGCACCGAGGACGATGAGCACCGAGGACAACAGCACGATGAGCTGGCCGGCTCCGAATCGGGGCGGCAGCGAGATGGAGCCGAGAGTGCCGCCGATGGCACTGGCCCGCCCACCGCCACGTGCCGACGTGGTCAGCCAGGGTAGCCAGGAACTGACCGTCACGCCGGCCGCGAACAGCGCAATCAACCATCCGGGACGCGGTCCAGCCATCACCCGACCCTAACGGCTACCGTCATCGCCATGACGGAGCTTCCCGAGTGGGTCCGGCGGCTGGAGTTGAGCCCGCATCCAGAAGGCGGCTGGTTCCGCGAGACCTGGCGCAGTGACCTGACGCTGGACGCTTCGCAGCTACCGGCGCACTACGGCGGCCCACGCAGTGCCGGCACAGCCATCCTGTTCGTCCTGATGCCCGGCCAGGAGTCGGCCTGGCACACCGTGCGCAGTGCCGAACTGTGGCTCTATCACCGCGGCAGCCCGGTGGAACTGCACTTCGGCCCGGACCGGGACGGCGCGGTCCGCAAGATGCTGGGTCCCGATATCGAGGCCGGCCAGCACCCGCAGTTGCTGGTTCCGGCCGGCCACTGGCAGCGCGCCCGGCCGCACGGCTCCGAGCCGAGCCTGGTCAGCTGCATCGTGGTCCCAGGGTTCGACTTCGCCGACTTCTCCCTCGACACCTGATACGCCGTCGGTTGGTCAGGAAGTAGCGTTTGCCCATGCGCGGTCACATCATCGTCTGCGGTGACGATGCGCTTGCGATGCGGATCATCGACGAGTTGAACGACGCCGAACTGTCGGTGGTGCACTTGGGATCCCCGACGGCCCTGGACGCTGCCGGGATTTCCGGCGCCCAGGCGGTGATCGCCGCTGACGCCGATGACGCGGTCAACCTCGAGGTGGCGCTGCTGGCCCGGCAATCCAATCCCGCTGTCAGGGTGGTGGCGCGGTTGTCCAATCCCGTCCTGCGCCAGGCCATGAACGACGGGATCGGACCGGGTGCCGTGCTCGACGTCGCCGACCTGGCCGCACCCTCGGTGGTGGAGGCCCTGCTGGGCCGTACGGCACACACCATCTGGGCGGGTGGAGTGGATTTCGTCGTCTCCAGCGACGCCGCTCCGAGGCTTGGGACGCTGAGAGAACTCTACGGCCGCCTGGCGCCGGTGGCCATCGTTCGCGGGGAGAACGCCCCGGACCCCGGGGCGGTGGTCGCCTGCCCGGCTCTGGACGAACAGGTGTATCCGGGCGATCGGACCACGATGATGGGCCGCGCCGAGGAACTCGAGGAACAGGGTGTGCGGGTGGGCACGCCGGCGGAGGGCTCTGCGTTGCATCGGTCGCCGCCGGTCCGGGCCTTCGACACGGTCCGGGCATTCCAGGAGGACATGAATCCACTGTTCTACTGGGCGCTGGGTATCGCGACGACGCTGCTGATCGGATCGACGGTCATCCTGCGTTTCGCCATCCGGCCGGCCATCGGGTGGGTGGATGCGTTGTCCTTCGCCACCGAGACGCTGACCACCGTTGGCTACGGCAACTTCAATTTCATGGGCCAGGAACTGTGGCTCCGCCTGTGGGGCGTGCTGATGATGCTCAGCGGGATCGCGATGATCTCGGTGATGGTGGCGTTCGTCGCCGATGTGCTGCTGTCCCGACGGCTGCCCCAGGCCGCCAGCCGCCAACAGGTCAGTCACCTGCATCGCCATATCGTCGTCGTCGGGTTGGGCTCGTTCGGCATCCGGGTGGCCACCATGCTCAAGGACGCCGGCCACGCGGTCGCGGTCATCGAACGCGACGAGGACAACCGGTACCTGTCCGCCGCCGCCGAATTGCAGGTTCCGGTCATCACCGGCGACGCCACCCTGCGCACAACCCTCGCCGCGGCCAGGGCCGAACACGCCAGCGCGGTCGCGGTACTGACCGAGGACGATATGGTCAATATCGAGACCGGCCTGGTCCTGCGGGAGTTGACCGACGCTCCTCAAGCATCCGAGAGTGCCCGGATTCCGATCGTCTTGCGGATCTACGACCGGGCTCTGGGCGCCGCCGTCGGCCACCGCCTCGACTTCAATCACGTTCGCTCCACCGTCGACCTGGCCACCCCGTGGTTCATCGGGGCGGCGATGGGCCTCGACGTCCTGGGCACCTTCTCGGTGGGCCAGCGCTCATTCATGGTCGGCGGGGTTGTGGTTCGGCCCGGCAGCGAACTGGACGGCACGACGATTGCGGAACTGTCCACCCAGACCCGGGTGATCGCCGTCGAACACGACGGCGGCGCGGCCGAACTGCACCCACGGCGGAGCACCCGGTTCGGGGCCGGCGACACCGCCTATCTGGTGGGTCCGTACCACGAACTACTCGAGACGCTGCGCAAAGGCCAGCCAGTACACCGTCCCCGCAAACCGGGGCCGGCGGTCGACACCGTCGAGCGGCTACCGCTCGGTCTCGGTGGGGGTCCCAGAGATGCCGAGCACCCGTAACGCATTCTCCTTCAGGATCAGCGTCACCACCTCCGGGTCGACACCGAGCGCATCGAAGTCGCGCCGCCATCGTTCCAACGTGATGTAAGGATGGTCGGTACCGAACAGCGTCTTGGTGCGCAACTGCCGGCCGATTGCCCGGATCAGTTGTGGCGGAAAGTATTTCGGCGACCAGCCGGAGAGATCCAGGTAGCAGTTGGCCTTATGCGAGGCGATGGCGATCTGGGCGTCCACCCAGGGTACGGCCGGGTGGGCCATCACGATCCTCAGATCCGGGAAGTCGGCGGCGACATCGTCGAGCAGCATCGGGTCGGAGTACCGCAGCTTGATTCCGTGGCCCCCGGGCAGCCCCGAGCCCAGTCCGGTCTGGCCGGTGTGGAACAGGGCCGGCAACCCAGCCTCGGCAATCGCCTCGTAGATCGGATACAACCGGCGATCGTTCGGCGCGAAACTCTGCAGACTGGGGTGGAACTTGAACCCCTTCACACCGAAATCGTCGACCAGGCGACGCACCCGCCCCGCCGGACTCGCCGACCACGGATCCACGCTGCCGAACGGGATCAACACGTCATTGTTGCGGGCCGCCCCCGCAATCAGGTCCTCGACCGAGTTCGGCCGGTGACCCGAGGCCGTCCGGGCATCGACGGTGAACACCACTGCGGCGGTGTTGTGCTGCCGGTAGTGCTCGGCAAGGTCGTCCACCCGGGTGGCGTAGTCGGCGCCGAGGTTGAAGTACCGGCCGGTGGCCGCCGCCAGTTCCGGGTCGTAGGCGCAATGCCCGTCGGAGTCGATCTCCACATGAGTGTGGAAGTCGATGGCGTCCACCGCGGCGACGTCGACCCCGTACTCGTATCTGACGCTCACCGGGGCCAGTCTATGGACCGGATGCCGGGAGAACTCAGTCCGGGACGAATGTCGCCTTGAACCGATTCAGCGATTCCCTGACGTCACCCTTCAACGCGGCGGCGACGACCATTCCGATGGGGCCGAACAGAGCGGGGCCGCCGAGGTGGACGTCCATCGTGACCACCGAAGCGGCCCCGCCCTGATCGCTGGGGCGAACCTTGCCGATCAGTTTGACCTTGACCCCTCCGACGCCGACGCCGTTGAGCGTCATCGTCTCGGGCGGGTTGAAGTGCACGATGGTCCACTTCACCCGGTTTGGCATGCCCTTGACCTCGACAATGGATTCCACGATGGTTCCCTTGTCGAGGTTCTCGGGCAGCTTGGAACGCCAGACCCGGTGAATGGTGAGCCACTCTTTGTACCGGGACAGGTCGGAGGCGTGTTGCCACGCTTCCTCCGGGGATAGCGGAACGTCTACGGAGACCGAGACCTTCGCCATCTCGGAATTACTTGCCGTCGACCTTGTCGGCAACCTTCTCGGCGGCGTCCTTGACGTCACCGGCGACGTTCTCCGCGGCCCCCTTGGCGCTGTCAGCGGCCTCGGTGACCTTGTCCACCGCGGTGTGCGCGGCACCCTGGACCTTGTCGATGGTCTCGGCGAACTTGCCGGAGGTCTTCTCGTCGATGAAGTCGCCGGCCTTGTCGATCGCGCCCTCGACCTTGTCGACGTTGTCGGCGATGGCATCCTTGGCCTTGTCGACGGTGTCGGAGATGGCTTCCTTGGCCTTGTCAATGAAGGACATGTATTCAACCTTTCGTGGTGTGCTGCGGAGTGGGCGGCATCCGGTTGCCCTGATGACGTCCCGGCGCCAATCTACGCACCGTAGTCGGCCCGCCGCCACAATAGCCGTGGTTCGCCCAGCACCCTGCCCTGGATCCACCAGGACGCCTCGATCAACGCCGCGGCACACAGTCCGATCAGCACCGCGGGGACCGTCACTTCGGGATTGGACGGGTCGAGCATGAACTTCTCCCGGGCCAGCGGAATGGCGAAGATCACCAGGTAGCCCAGTGCCGCGCCGACAACCAGCCCCACCCGCCACAGCTCGTAGGGTCGGGCCACCACGGCCAGCACCCAGACCGCACCGATCAGCAAGGTGATCAGCGCACCCGTCGAGGCCTGAGTCTGCTGGACATCGGTGCCGTCGCGGCCCGGGTACGCCAGCAGATAGCAGAGGAACGTCGACAGCCCGATCACCGTGCCGGCCGGCAGTGCGGAGGTCATCACCCGACGCACGAAGCCGGTCCTGGCCCGCTCATTGTTCGGCGCCAGCGACAGGATGAACGCCGGGATGCCGATGGTGAACCAGGCCGCGATGGTGACGTGGATCGGCTGGAACGGGTACAGCAACGGATCGGTGTGCCCCCACTGCGACACCAGTCCGGCAACGCCGACCAGCAGTGCCAGCAGGACCGAGTACACGGTCTTGGTGAGGAACAGGTTGGAGACCCGTTCGATATTGCCGATCACCCGGCGGCCCTCGCCGACCACGTACGGCAGCGTCGCGAACTTGTTGTCCAGCAGCACGATCTGGGCCACCGCGCGGGAGGCGGGGCTTCCGGAGCCCATTGCCACGCCGATGTCGGCGTCTTTGAGGGCCAGCACGTCGTTGACACCGTCACCGGTCATCGCGACGGTGTGATCGCGCGCCTGCAGGGCATGCACCATGGCCCGCTTCTGGTCCGGCCGGACCCGGCCGAAGGTGGTGTAGGCGTTCATGGTTTCGGCCAGGGCGCCGGGGTCTTCGGGCAACTCCCGGGCGTCCAGGGTGTCACCGTCCAGACCCAGCGAGCCGGCCACCGCACCCACCGACACGGCATTGTCCCCGGAGATCACCTTGACCGAGACATGCTGGGAGGCAAAGTAGTCCAGGGTGTCGCGGGCATCGGGGCGGATCCGCTGTTCCAGCACCACCAGCGCCACCGGCGTCACTCCCCCGGGGGCATCGGCGCTGTCGACGCGCCCGTCCGACGATCCGAGCAACAGCACCCGCAGCCCCTGCGCCCCGATCACCTCGGCCTCTTCGGCGACCGGCGATGACGGGTCGAGCAGGACATCGGGCGCGCCGATCACCCAGTTGCCGTGGTCCCCGTAGGAGGCACCGCTCCACTTGGTCGCCGATTTGAACGGGGCGACCGCGGTCGACGTCCACGCGGGACGGCTCGGGTAGGCCTCGGCGATAGCCTGAATACTGGCGTTCGGCCGGCTGTCATCGGCTGCCAGGGCGGCCAGGACCGCCGTGATCTGATCCGGGCTCGCCTCGGCCACGATCTTCGTCTCGGCCAGCCGCATGCCGTTCTCGGTGAGCGTCCCGGTCTTGTCGGCGCACACCACATCGACCCGGGCCAGACCCTCGATCGCCGGCAGTTCCTGCACCAGGCACTGCCGTTGGCCGAGCCGAATCACGCCGACGGCGAACGCGATCGACGTCATCAGCACCAGGCCCTCGGGCACCATCGGAACCAGGGCTCCGACCATCCGCAGCACCGCCTCCTTCCACCCGACATTGGTGAGGAACAGCTGGGTGTAGATGGTCAGCAGGCCGGCGGGTACCAGCAGATAGGTGATGAACTGCAGGATCTTATTGATCCCGTTGCGCAGTTCGGACTTCACCAGGGTGAACTTGCTGGCCTCCTCGGCAAGCCTGGCGGCATAGGCCTCCCTGCCGACCTTGGTGGCGCGGTAGGCACCGGTCCCGGCCACCACGAAGCTGCCCGACATCACCGGGTTCCCTGCGGATTTCGCGATCGAGTCGGCTTCGCCGGTCAGCAGCGACTCGTCGATCTCGAGAGCCGCGGCCTCCAGGAGTTCACCGTCGACCACGATCTGATCACCCGGCCCGAGCTCGATGACATCGTCGAGCACGACCTCATTGGGGGGAAGCTCCTTCGTCCCGGACTGGCGGCGTACGGCGGGCCTGGCCTGGCCGACGATCGCCAGGTTGTCCAGAGTCTTCTTGGCCCTCAACTCCTGGATGATGCCGATGGCGCTGTTGGCGACGATGAGAATTCCGAACAGCCCGTTGATCAATGATCCGGTGGCCAGCACGATGATCAGCAGCACACCGAGGATGGCATTGATCCGGGTCAGGACGTTGGCCCGGATGATCTCGCCGACACTGCGCGAGGCGCGGCTGGGAACGTCGTTGGTCTTGCCCTCGGCGATCCTGGCGGCGACCTCGGCATCGGTCAGACCGGTGGCGATACTCAGCGTCATGTCATCTGTTCTTCGCGCAAGCGGCTCATCATCATCAACATAAACATCAACATCATCATCTGTTGAAAGTTCCCATCCTGTCGGAGTCGAAGTACTCCAGCGTCAGCCGATCGCCGTCGAAGGTGGCCTTGGAAATGCTTCCGGGAGGGGCGTTTTCGTCTGTGACGGCGAAGGTGAACACATCGCCGTCCCAGTGGGTGAGGGGATAAGCCGCATTCCGGGGGCCGAGCGTCAGCGTCAGCGCACCGTCCCGGTCGGCGATCGTCGCCGGACCCCAGTAGTCATTGGCGTAGGAACCGACATACGACGGCAGCGGGCGGGCCGGAGCGGGGTCGGCGGGCGCAGGCTCACCGACCAGTTCGCCGAACGGGGCGCCCATCCCGGCGAAAGCGTCGGCATACAGCGTGCGCCAGTCCTGACGCACCTCGCCGAATTCGACGAGGTCGGTGAATTCGGCGGTGAGGGTCTCCGGGACACCCGACGGGGTGGCGTTGGTCAACGCGACAATCGCGACATCCGCCGACGGGATGATGACCACGGTGGTCGCCGCGCCGAGTGCGAAGGCACCGGAGTGGCTGAACTGCACCCGGCCCGCCGCCGAGGTGCTGACGTTGAACCCGTAACCGTAGAAACCGGACCGCTCGGCGGGCTGATCCGGCGGGCTGGACACGATCTGCGGGGTAAGCGCGGGCAACAGGGCTTCCGGATCGACGATCCGGGTGCCGTTGTAGCTGCCGTCCGCGAGCATCATCGCCAGCCAGTGGGTCAGATCGGTGACCGAGGCGCTGACACCGCCGGCCGGCGACTGCGCATCGGGGTCGCGGGTGTAGCGGGGTTGGTAGCCGCCATCGATCCGGACGTGACCGACGGCACGGTCCGGGCGGCCCTGATACTCGGCGAAACGCGAACTCGCCGAGTCCATCCCCAACGGGCGATAGAGCACCCGTTCGGCGAGGTCCTCCCACCGTGCGCCGGCCGCCGCGGCCACCGCCTCGGCGGCGGCGGTCACGCCGAAGTTGGTGTAGGCGTAGGACGTCCGGAACTGCCCGAGCGGCAGCAGACGGAGCCGTTCCAGCACGGCGCGCCGGTCATACCCCAGGTCCTCAAGCAGGTCACCGGCATGGTCCGGCAGCCCGGAGCGGTGCGCGAAGAGGTCCGCCACGGTGAGCATCCGGGTGCTCGCCGGGTCGGACAGCGCGAACCACGGGAGGTGGTCGGTGATCGGGGTGTCCCAGCTCACCGTGTCGACACCGACCTCGTGGGCGACGACCGTGGCGGCCAGCGGTTTGGACAGTGAGGCGAGTTGGAACACCGTACCGGCGTCGACCTTCTGTCCGGTTCTGGTGTCGCGAACCCCGAAACCCTTGGCGTAGAGCGTTTTGCCGCCGTGCACCACCGCCACCGCCATACCCGGGATGCCCGAGGAGGCCATCAACTCCTCGGCGATGCCGTCGAGCCTCGAGACGGCGTTGGCGACGGCGCTATCCGGCAGCGGCATCGCCGGGGCCAGTTGCGGCGGCTCGTCGGAGGGTGGCCTCGCCGTTTCGGACGGGGGTCCGCCACAGGCGGCGACCACGGCCACCATCGCGAACGCCGCGGTGCGGCGGACCAGGGCTGACATGGCTAGCTACGGTAGTGCGTCAACGCCGCCACCAGCGTTCGATTGCCGCAGCGCCGCCGACGTCCACCCGGCCTCCCGGTTTCGGGACTGCCACCTCGACCCCGGCGGCCGCGGCGGCGTCCACCAGGCGCTCGGCCGGTTCGGCCCACGGATGCGGGGCCAACCGGAAGGTCCCCCAGTGGATCGGCATCATCAGTCCGCCGACTCCTCCGCCCTGCAGATCGAGATGCGCCGCGACGGCCTCCTCGGGATTCATGTGAATATCCGGCCAGGCCCTGTTGTAGGCCCCGATCGGAAGCACGGTCAGGTCGAACGGGCCGTATCGCGCGCCGATGTCGGCGAAGCTGCCGGTGTATCCGGTATCCCCGCCGAAGAAGGCGCGGTTGCGCGGTCCGGCGATCACCCATGACGACCACAGGGTGTTGTTGCGGGACAGGAATCGGCCGGAGAAGTGCCGTGCCGGGGTGGCGGTCAGGTGCAGGTCGTCGATCCGGAAGCCGGCGTGCCAGTCCAACTCGACGATCCTGCTCGCCGGAATGCCCCACTCCCGCAGGTGGGCTCCCACGCCCAGGGGTGTGATGAAGGTGGCCCGCTGGGTGCGGGCCAGAGAGCGCACGGTGTCCATATCCAGATGGTCGTAGTGGTCGTGGCTGATCACCACCGCATCGAGTGCGGGCAGTGATTCCAGCGGCATCGGCGGCGGGTGCAGCCGCTGCGGTCCGACGGTCCGCGACGGGGAACAGCGGTCACTCCAGACCGGATCGGTCAGAATCCGATAGCCGTCGATCTCCAACAGCACGGTCGCATGGCCGAGCCAGGTCACCGACAGGTCCCGGGCACCGGACCGCGGTCCCGGATCGGCCAACGGGACGCCGCCGGCGGGTAGACGTCGCGAACCGCTGGCGAACATGTCGTACAGAACCATCCGGTTCTCTTCGAGGTCCAGGCTGATAGTCGAGGACGGCTCAAGATTGTGGAAGACCCCGCCGCGGTAGTTCGGCGAGCCTTCGGCAACGGCGCGGATCGCCGCCGGCCCCGCACCCAGTGCGGCAGGCGTGTCGCGCAGTGCCCGCAAAACCCAACCGCCGGCGGCCAGCGAGGCCGTGCCGGCCGCCAGTCGCACCGCCGCCCTGCCGCCGGGCAGCAGTGCCGAGACGTCCGGGAAGCCGGCCATCAGGCGCCCTGAAACCTCGCGGCGCGCTTCTCGATGCGGGCCACCTGGGCCTCGATCACATCCTTGCTGCCCCAGGCCTGATCGAAGAGTTCCTTGTGCGGCCCAACCTGCTCCTCGTAGGCGCCGTCGTCGTTGAGAACCCGCTTGGAGTGCCGCAGCGACAGCGGTGCCAGCCCGGCGATTTCGGCCGCCCAGGCCTTCGCGTCGGCCAGGGTTCCGATCCGGTTGGCCATACCGGTCATCAGCGCGGTCTGGGCGTCCAACTTCTCCGCCGCCAACAGCATGCCGCGGGCCCGGCCGTATCCGGCCAGCGACGACAGCCGGCGGATGCTCCAGTTGTCCAGCGCCAGCCCGTACCGGGCGATCGGGAACTGGAAATAGGCGTCCGGGGCGACCACCCTCAGGTCGCAGACCATCGCCAACTGAACACCTGCACCGATAGCCGGTCCGTTGATGGCGCCGATCACCGGCACCGGCACCGCATCGATGGCCAGGTTCAGCGCGATCGCCTTATCCGGAAAGTCCGCGGCGAACACGTCCCCGGACAGGTCGGCACCCGCACAGAAGACCGTTCCGGCACCGGTGATGACGATGGCCCGGACATCGTCGGCGGCCGCCTCCTGAACCGCCTCGCGCAAGGTGTCGACAAGTTCGGAATTCAGCGCATTGCGCCGTTCCGGCCGCTGCAACTCAATGGTGGTGACATCACCGACACGCTCGATCCCGATCATGGCGATGAGCCTACTGGCCGGTTTCGGGCGGGCGATGTGCCGCCTGCAGCAGTGAGCACACCTCCGCATCGGACGTCTGCGAGAAGTCGTCGTAGGCCTGGCCGACCGCCGTGAAGCTGCGGGGCATGCCCAGACACACCACGTCGTCGGCGACGCCGCGCAAATGGGCGACAGTCTCCGGTGCCCCGATCGGGGCCGCCAGCACCACCGTCGTCGCACCCTGGGCGCGGGCCACCAAGGCGGCGGCCCGGGCGGTCGCGCCGGTGGCGAACCCGTCGTCGACGATCAGCACCACCCGGCCGGCCAACGGCAGCCCGGGCCGCCCGCCGCGGTACAACCGCACCCGGCGATCCAGTTCCACCCGCTCGGTGTCCTCGACCGCCGCGAGGTCCTCGGCGGAAACCTCGATCCGCCGCAAGACACGGTCATTGAGCACCCGGACATCGCCCTCGCCGATGGCACCGAAGGCCAACTCCGGCTGGTAGGGGACGCCCAATTTGCGCACCACGAGTACGTCCAGTGGTGCACCCAGCGCCTCGGCGACCTGGTGGGCCACCGGGATGCCGCCGCGCGGCAGTCCCAGCACCAGCACGTCGCGGCCTCGGTAGCCGGCCAGCGCCGAAACCAGCCGGCGTCCGGCGTCGGCTCGGTCGGCGAAACGGATCACGGGTTGATTCTCGCCCACATATCTCAGGCCAGCGAGTCCCGCCAGGCCCGGTACAGCAGGTCGTAACGACCGCCGGTGCCGATCAGATCTGCGGGCGGACCGTCCTCCACGACCCGGCCGTGCTCGAGTACCAAGACCCGGTCCGCGATCTCGACGGTGGACAGCCGGTGGGCGATGATCAGCGCGGTGCGTTGGGCCAGCACGGTGCGCAACGCCCGTTGCACCATCCGCTCGCTGGGGATGTCCAGCGACGAGGTGGCCTCGTCGAGGATGAGCACGGCAGGGTCGGCGAGGAATGCCCGGGCGAAGGCAACCAGTTGACGTTGTCCGGCCGAGAGCCGGCCACCTCGCTTAGCGACGTCGGTGTCATATCCGTCGGGCAGTGCCGTGATGAAGTCGTCGGCACCCACCGCCGCGGCGGCCGCCCGCACCTGCTCGTCGCCTGCCCCGGGCCGGCCGAACCGGATGTTGTCGGCCACGGTGCCGGAGAACAGGAAGTTCTCCTGGGTGACCATCACGACGTGCCGGCGCAGATCACCGTTGGCGAAGCCGCGCAGATCGATGCCGTCGAGGGTGACCGATCCCGCGTCGGGGTCATAGAACCGGGCGATCAGTGCGGCGATGGTCGTCTTGCCGGCACCGGTCGTTCCGACCAGCGCGACAGTCTGCCCGGCCGGAACCGTCAGTGTCATCCCGGACAGCACCGGAGTCTCGCCCCGGTAACCGAAATGCACGTCACGCAAAGCGATCTCGCCGCGAACCTGCTCAATTTTCGCAGGCTCATCGGGCTCTTCGATGCTGGGCTTGCAGGCCAGCACACCGGCGATCTTCTCCAGTGCCGAGGACGCCGACTGGAAGGTGTTGAAGAACTGGGAGATCTCCTGCATCGGCTCGAAGAACATCCGCAGGTACAACAGGAAGGCCGTCAGCGTGCCCAGAGTCATCTGATCCTGCATGACCCGGTACCCGCCGTAGAGCAGCACCACCCCGGTAGTCAGATTACCGACCAGTTTGACCGCGGGCATGAAGATGGCCAGCAGTCGGAAGGTGCGTTCGTTGACGTCCCGGTAGCCATCGGCGACGTCGTCGAAGATCTCCTGGTTGCGCGGCTCGCGGCGGTAGGCCTGGACGGCCTTGACACCGGTCATGGTCTCGACGAACTGGACGATCACCAACGCGGCGCTCTCGCGGACCTTGCGGTAGGTCTTGGTCGACTCCCCGGCGAACCACCGGACCAGCAGCACCAGGACCGGGAACGCGGCCAGGCACATCAGGCCCAGCCGGATATCGAGCACCAGCAACAGGATTGCGGTGCCGAACAGTGTCAGCACCGCGGTCACCAGGCTGTCGAATCCGGTCTCCAGCATCTCCTGGATCGCCTCGACATCGTTGGTGGAGCGGCTGACCACCCGGCCGGAGGTATAGCGGTCGTGGAAGGCGATGTCGAGACGCTGGAAATGCCGGAACAATCGGCGGCGCAGTTCCAGCAGCACCCGCTGTCCGATCCGGCCCGAGGCGTTCAGGAAGATCATCCGGCTGATCGCCTGCACCACCACCAGCCCGCACAGCGCGGCCACCACCACTACCAGCTCCCCTGCCGCCCCACCCGACATCAGCGGCGGGATGGCATCATCGATGCCGCGTCTGACCAGCAGTGGAATGGCCAGTCGCGCAGAGTTTTCCACGATCACCACCAGTGCCAGCACCGCCAGCGCCGCCCGGTAGGGCCGCAGCAGTGAACCAAGCAACCCGCGGGCCTCCCGGCGCCGCGACAACCCCTCGTCGATCGGGAGGTCCTCGCCCTGCTCGTTGAGCCGGCCGCGCCAGTCGCTCACCGGGTGCCGTCCTCAACGGCCGCGTAACCGGCCGGGCGGCGGGCGGCGGTCCATTCCTCGACGGCTTCCTCCCGGGCATGGTCCAGCCTTCGCCGTTCGGTGTCGTCCTCCCAATCGGGCCTCCGCTCGGCACCGTCGTCGAGTTCGTCGTCGGCGGCCAGCAGATACCGGTAGCGCGGGACGGCGGCGAGCAGTTCGGCGTGGGTACCGACGTGGGTGATGGTGTGCGTGACGGTGCCGGCCGTCTCGACCGTATCCAGCAGTGCGACGGTGTCCGCCAGCAGAACCGTCGACGCCCGATGTGCCACAACGATTCCGGTGACCCCGGCCAGAACCCGGCGCAGCGCCTCGGTGACGACAGCCTCGGTGTGCACGTCCAGTGCGGACAGGGTGTCGTCGAGTACCAGAACACTAGGGTTGGCCAGGATCGCCCGCGCCAGGGCCAGCCGCTGCCGCTGACCGCCGGACAGGCTCATCCCCTGCTCGCCGATCCGGGTCTGCAGACCGTAGGGCAGGTCGTACACGAACTGGGCGGCGGCGATCTCGATGGCACGCTCGAGTTCCTCGTCGCTCGCCTGATCCTCCGGGGACCGGCCCAGCCGCAGGTTCTCGGCCACCGACATCGAGAACAGAATGGGATCCTCGAATGCGACGGCCACCGCGCTGCGCAGCGCGGTCAGCGACAGCTCCCGGATGTCGACACCGTCGAGCCGGATCGTCCCCTCGGTGACGTCGTAGAGCCGGGGCAGCAACGCGGCCAGCACCGACTTCCCGGAACCGGTCGCCCCGACCAGCGCCAGCGTCTGCCCGGGCTCGACGGTGACGCTGACATGGCGAAGAACCCATGGACCGTCCCCGAAGCGGAAGCCGACGTCGTCGAACTCAAGTCGGCCACCCCGCGGCGTCTCCCGGCACGGGCCGTCGACGATCTCCCGGGGTTCGTCGAAGATCTCGGCGATCCGGTTGGCCGCCGTCATCGCCTCCTGGGTCATCGACAGCAGGAATCCCAGTGAGGCGATCGGCCACACCAGCGACAGCATCATGGTGATGAAGGCGACCAGCGTGCCCAGGGTCACCAGCCCCTGGCCGGCGGCCCAGGCCCCGAACCCGAGCACGATGATCAGCGTGATGTTGGGGATGACTTCCAGCAGCGTCCAGAACCGGGCCGACACCGACACCTTGCGGACCTGGGTGTCGTGCAGCATGACGGCCTGCTCATCGAAGCGGTCGTAGACGTAGTCCTCGCGGCCGAAGGACTTGACCGCTCGCAGTCCCAGCGCGGACTCCTCCACGACGGTCGCGACATGGCCGGCCTGGTCCTGCGCCTGTCGCGACAACCGGGTGAAGGTGCGCTCGAAACGCAGCATCGTGATGGTCACCGGCAGCACCGATACCAGCACCACCACACCCAGCGGCCAGTACATCGCCAGCAGGATGGCGGTGACCACGCAGATCTGCAGGGTGCTGAGCAACAGGAAGATCAGGCCGAAGGACAACAGCCGGCGGATGGTGCCGAGGTCGTTCATGATCCGGGACAGCAGTTGCCCGGACTGCCATCGCCCGTGGAACGACATCGGCAGGATCTGCAACCGCGCATAGAGATCCTTGCGGATATCGGCCTCGACACCCATCGTCGCGCGGGCGACCAGCCAGCGGCGGATGAACCACAGCGCCGCCTCGGCGACACCGACCGCGACCGCCGCTGAACCCAGCACCCACAGGCCGTGCGGGTCGCGGTTGCGCACCGGGCCGTCGATCACCGCCCGGGTCATCAGCGGAATGGCGACGGTGGCGACCAGACTGGCGATCGCGACGACGACCATCGCCACCCAGCGGGCCCGGTAGGGCATCAGATAGGGCACCAGCCGCAGCAGGTCGGAGATGCCGCGGACGCGCTCGGGCCGCCGCGCGAGCAGCGGTTCCGACCGCAGGCCTGCGGTAGCCACCTCGTTCACGACCGAATCGTCTCCTGCATCGCCCGACACCGCGACCCGGCCCCCTGTCCCGATCATGTCACGGCCAAGCCTCCCACCCGTCCGGGTGCCGATCCGGCACTATGGGAGGTATGGACAGCGGCTCGGCTTCTCCGCGCGTGCTGGTCGTCGATGACGACCCGGACGTGCTGGCGTCATTGGAGCGCGGGCTGCGATTGTCCGGCTTCGAGGTGTCTACCGCCGTCGACGGCGCCGAGGCGCTGCGCAGCGCCACTGAGACCCGCCCCGATGCCATCGTGCTCGATATCAACATGCCGGTCCTGGACGGGGTCAGTGTGGTGACCGCACTGCGCGCGATGGACAACGATGTGCCGGTCTGTGTGCTGTCGGCGCGCAGTTCGGTGGACGACCGGGTGGCCGGCCTGGAGGCCGGCGCCGACGACTATTTGGTCAAGCCGTTCGTCCTGGCCGAACTGGTGGCCCGGGTCAAGGCACTGCTGCGCCGCCGCGGCGCAGTCGCGACGTTCTCCTCGGAGACCATTCAGGTCGGTTCGCTGGAGGTCGACATCCCCGGCCGGCGGGCCCGGGTCAACGGTGTGGACGTCGATCTGACCAAGCGCGAGTTCGATCTGCTCGCCGTGCTCGCCGAGCACAAGACAGCGGTGCTCAGCCGGGCCCAACTGCTGGAACTGGTGTGGGGCTACGACTTCGCCGCCGATACCAACGTGGTGGACGTGTTCATCGGCTACCTGCGGCGCAAGCTTGAGGCCGGTGGTGCGCCGCGGCTGCTGCACACCGTGCGAGGGGTGGGCTTCGTCCTGCGCACCCAATGACCCTCGCGGTCCTGTCATGACGGTGCTCTAATGACACTGTCCCGCATCTTCCGCCGCACCCCGTCGTTGCGCACCCGGGTGGCATTCGCGACGGCGATCGGCGCGGCGATCGTGGTGACGATCGTCGGCACCATCGTCTGGATCGGGATCACCAACGACCGCCTGGAGCGGCTCGACCGGCGGCTCGACGAGGCCGCCGGTTTCGCGGTCCCCTTCGTGCCGCGCGGGCTGGATCAGATCCCACTGAACCCCAATGTCCGCGATGTGGTGATCACTGTGCACCGCGGCGACGAGGTGCGATCCAATTCCGGGGTGGTGCTGCCTGAACTCGACAGCGACTACGCCACCACCGAGGTGGACGGTGTGCGCTACCGGGTCCGCACCGTCGAGATCCCCTACCCCGAGCCGCCGACCATGCTGCAGGTGGGCGCGACCTATGACGACACCGTGGCCGACACCAACAATCTGCACCGGCGGGTGCTGGTGATCTGCGCCTTCGCCATCGGCGCGGCTGCGCTGCTGGGCTGGCTGCTGGCCGCCTTCGCGGTGCGTCCGCTGCGGCGGCTGGCGCAACAGACCCGGCAGATCGACGCCGGGGGCGGAGCCCCGGAGATCGACGTCAGCGGAGCCACCGAAGCGGTCGAGATCGGCGAGGCACTCAACGGCCTGCTGGAGCGGATCTGGACCGAGCAGGACCGCACCCGCGCAGCCCTGACCACGGCCCGCGATTTCGCCGCGGTCTCGGCCCACGAGTTGCGCACCCCGCTGACCGCGATGCGCACCAACCTCGAGGTGCTCTCCACCCTGGAACTGCCCCCCGAGCAGCGCCAGGAGGTGCTCGGCGATGTGATCCGGACCCAGAGCCGGATCGAGGCGACGCTGGGCGCGCTGGAGCGACTGGCCCAGGGCGAGTTGTCCACCGAGGCCGACCAGGTGCCGGTCGACATCACCGAACTGCTGGACCGGGCCGCACACGATGCCATGCGGGTCTATCCCGACCTCCGGGTGGCCCTGGCACCGTCACCGACGTGCATCATCATCGGCCTGCCCGCGGGGCTTCGGCTTGCGGTGGACAACGCCATCGCCAACGCCGTCAAACACGGCGGGTCGACCCGGGTGCAGTTGTCGGCGGCGAGTTCGCGCGACGGGGTCGAGATCACGATCGACGATAACGGCACCGGTGTTCCCGAGTCGGAGCGCGAAGCGGTGTTCGAGCGGTTCGCCCGCGGTTCGACGGCATCGCGTTCGGGGTCCGGACTCGGCCTTGCGCTGGTCGCCCAGCAGGCCGAAATCCACGGCGGCACAGCATCGTTGGAGGACAGCCCGCTGGGCGGAACCCGGCTGGCACTACGCCTGCCGGGGCCGCGTTAGAACTCCGGCTAAGTTGATCCGGCTAGGTGAAGTTCTTGTCCCACTTGTCGAAACCGGCGGCGCGGGCGGTCTCCTCGTCGAAGAACCACACCTCGGCGATGGTCTGCTCGTAGGCCGGGCTGTCCGGGCCGTGGAAGAGCATCGAGTCCTCGTTGCCCTTGATCAGCCAGCCGGCCGGGCCGCCGCCGCCGTCCCCGGCCTTGGCCGAACCCTTGCCGTAGGGGCCCGCCGGCACATCGGCGATGGCGGCCACCGCAAGCGCCGCACTGCCGCCCTTGTCCGCATCCCAGCGCAGGAAACCGGCCTTGCGTGCGGATTCCTCGTCAAAGAACCACACCTCGGCGATGGTCTGCCCGTACCACCGACTCTCGGTGGTGTGGTAGAGCATCGAGTCCGCGTTGCCCTTGATGGTCCAGCCGGCGGGTCCGCTGCCGTCGGCGTTGGCTGTTGCCGAGCCCTTGCCGTAGGGACCGGCGGCAACGTCTTCGATCGAGGCGAACTTGGCGGCGATCGTGCCTGACACGGCGTCCATCTTGGCATCTGCCTTGGCGGCGGCCGCAGCCAGTTTGTCATCCGCCGCATCCAGCTTGGCATCGACCCGGGCAGCCGCGGAGTCGAGGGCGCCGCCGGCCTTGCGGGCCGTCGCGTCCAGAGCGTCGCCGGCCTCGTCGATCTTGCCGCCGACCGTGTCGATGACCTTGTCGGTGGTCTCGCCCACCTTGTCCGCCGCTTCCGACAGTTTCGCCGAGACACCCGCCGCTGCCGACGCACCCGCGGCGCTCACCGCACCGGCTACCTTGCCCAGGTCGGCCTTGATATCGGGTTTGCCCATATGCGGCGCCTTCACCCCGGCCGAGACCGTGTGGGTGACCGGAACCTCCCGGGTGACCCGGCGGATCATCATGGCGAAGGTCAGCAGCAGGCCCAGCACGAAGGCCAGCGCCATCAGCCACCAGTTCACGTCACGCATCAACGCGCTCCTATCTCACGCGAGCCGGGAAGGTCGGCGATCGCCTCTTCCCTGCTGGTCCGGTGAACGGTCAGGACGGTGATTACCCAGGCCACCGCGGAGCCGACCAGGAAGGCCAGCAGGTACCACAACCACTGTGCTAAGAAACCCATCTCGATACTCCCTAGTTGACCATGATCTCGGTGCGGCGATTCTGAGCCCGACCGGCCTCGGTGTCATTGTTGGCGACCGGCTCCGAGGACCCGGCGCCCTGGCTGCTGACCGAGTCGGCCGGGATCCCCTGCGACACCAGGTAGGCCGCCACCGACTTCGCCCGGTTCTCGCTCAGCGGGTTGTTGATCGCATCGGTGCCGGTGTTGTCGGTATGTCCGATCACCGTCAGTTTGGTGTCCGGGCAGGCCTTGACCGCCGTGATGACCGGGGACAGTTGCTCTTGGCCGTCGGAGGTCAGCGCGGCGCTGCCGGTCTGGAACTTGACCGGGGCGGCGAGGTTGGCGTCAACGGTGGCCTGCAGGTTGTCGCAGGACGGCGCGGTGCCGGTGATCGTGATGTTGTTGATGATCTGGACGTTCGGCCAGCCGGCTTTCGCGGCAGCCTCGACAGCGGCCTTGACCTCCTCGGACGGCGCGGTGCCGGTCAGCGTCAGGGTGCCGCCCTCGACGGTGAACTG
>LFFF01000009.1 GCA_001510415.1 Actinobacteria bacterium casp-actino6
TTTGGCGGATCCCGCCAAAATGTGCCGTAGGTTTTAGACGTGACCGACAAGCCGCCAGCCGAGCAACCGCACTCAACCCTGGAGCTGCTCGCCGACGTGCCGGACTCCACCCTGCGCCGGCTCAAGGGCTACTCCGGTCGGCTGGCCACCGAGGCCGTACAGGCGATGCAGGCCCGGCTGCCGTTCTTCGGCGATCTGGAAGCCTCCCAGCGAGCCAGCGTGCAACTGGTGGTCCAGGCGGCGGTGGTCAACTTCGTCGAGTGGGTGCGCAATCCCACCAGCAATGTCGGCTACACCGCGCAGGCCTTCGAACTGGTGCCCCAGGACCTGACCCGCAGGATCGCCCTGGCGCAGACGGTCGACATGGTTCGGGTGACGATGGAGTTCTTCGAGGAGGTCGTCCCGATGGCGGCCCGCAACTCCGAGCAACTGACGGCGCTCAAGGTCGGGATCCTGCGGTACAGCCGCGACCTCGCCTTCGCCGCCGCCGCCATCTATGCCGACGCAGCCGAGGCGCGCGGGTCCTGGGACAGCCGGATGGAGGCCAGCGTGGTCGATGCGGTGGTCCGAGGGGATACCGGCCCGGAGTTACTGTCCCGGGCGGCGGCGCTGAACTGGGACACCACCGCACCGGCAACCGTGGTGGTGGGCACTCCGCCGCCCGGCCGGGAGGAGCTCGCCGGGGAGGACGTCCGCGATATCGCCCTGCGGCACAGCCGTGCGGCGTTGGCCGACGTCCACGGCACCTGGCTGATCGCGATCATCTCCGGACCACTGTCACCGACCGACCGGTTCTTCAACGACCTGCTCACCGCCTTCTCCGACGGCCCGGTGGTGATCGGGCCGACCGCCCCCATGCTGACCGCCGCGTACCACAGCGCCGGTGAGGCGATCTCCGGGATGAACGCCGTTGGGGGCTGGAGCGGCGCCCCGCGGCCGGTGCTGGCCCGCGAACTGCTGCCCGAACGGGCCCTGCTCGGTGACACCTCGGCGGTGGCGGCCTTGCACAATGACGTCACCCGACCGCTGGCCGACGCCGGCCCCGCCCTGTCGGAGACCCTCGACGCCTACCTCGACAGCGGCGGAGCGATCGAGGCCTGCGCCCGGAAACTGTTCGTTCATCCAAATACCGTCCGTTACCGGCTCAAGCGGATCGCCGACTTCACCGGCCGCGACCCCACCGTGCCACGTGACGCCTACGTCCTGCGGGTCGCCACCACGGTTGGCCGCCTGGGCTATCCGGCATCACCGACCAGCACACCGCAGACCAGTGCAAACGCCCCGGTGGCACAGCTCACACCACCGCTGGTGGGGCTGGGCCGCGAAGAGTAGGTCGCGGGGAGGTATCGCTGACGTCGCGTTCCCAAGCACTTTTGTGGGGTCCCCACAAAAACCTAAGACAAGGTTCATAATCCTTTACACCCCGCAAATCGGCTTTCACAGTGTTCTCTTAGAGATGTGATTGCGCTCCTCGCGCCCGGACAGGGCTCGCAGACTCCCGGCATGCTCGCCGAGTGGCTGACGCTGCCCGGGGCCGCCGATCGTATCGCCGTCTGGTCAGACATCAGCGGCCTGGATCTGGGCCGATTGGGCACCACCGCCACCGCCGATGAGATCACCGACACCGCGGTCACCCAACCACTGGTGGTGGCCACCACCCTGCTCGCCCACGACGAACTGGCCCGGCGCGGCCTGCTGTCCGCCGCCGAGACCATCGTCGCCGGGCACTCGGTCGGTGAGATCGCCGCCTATGCGATCGCGGGCGTCATCTCGGCCGATGACGCGGTCCGATTGGCCGCGGTGCGCGGCGCGGAGATGGCCAAGGCCTGCGCGGCCGAGCCCACCGGTATGTCAGCCGTGCTCGGCGGTGACGAAGCCGAGGTGCTGGCCCGCCTGGAGGCCCTGGAACTGATCCCGGCCAACCGCAATGCGGTCGGCCAGATCGTGGCCGCCGGTGCCGTCACCGCGCTGGAGAAGCTTGCCGAGGATCCGCCGGCCAAGGCCCGGGTGCGCGCTCTGGCCACCGCGGGGGCGTTCCACACCCATTACATGGCGTCGGCCCTGGACGGATATGCCGCCGCTGCCGCCGGTGTCAGCGCAGCCGATCCCCGCACCACGCTGCTGTCCAATGCCGACGGTCAGCCGGTGACCTCGGGAGCCGACGCGATGGCGAAGCTCGTCGCCCAGCTGACCCGCCCGGTGCGCTGGGATCTCTGCACCGAGACCATCCGGGCGCGCAACACCACGGCGGTCGTCGAGTTCCCCCCCGCGGGGGCTCTGACCGGGATCGCCAAACGTGAACTTCGGGGCGTCGCGACGCATGCCGTCAAGACACCCGCAGATCTGGACGGCCTGACCGATCTCTGAGGCCGGCCGCCAGAACAACCACAGGTAACACAACCGCAGTTCAACGAAACACACCGAGGAAGGGAGCCACACAGTGGCCGCCAGTCAGGATGAAATCATCGCCGGTCTCGCCGAGATCATCGAAGAGGTCACCGGTATCGAGCCGTCAGAGGTCACCCCGGAGAAGTCGTTCGTCGACGATCTGGACATCGACTCGCTGTCGATGGTGGAGATCGCGGTGCAGACCGAGGACAAGTACGGCGTGAAGATCCCGGACGAGGACCTGGCCGGTCTGCGCACCGTCGGTGACGTGGTCGCCTACATCCAGAAGCTGGAAGAGGAGAACCCCGAAGCCGCCGCCGCACTGCGCGAGAAGTTCGGCCAGTGACCAGGCCTTCCACTGCTAACGGAGGTTTCCCCAGCGTCGTGGTGACCGCCGTTGAGGCGACCACGGCGCTGGGCGCTGACATCGACAGCACGTGGAAGGGCCTGCTCGCCGGGGAGAGCGGCATCCGGGTCCTTGAGGACGACTTCGTCACCAAGTGGGATCTGCCGGTACGGATCGGCGGGCATCTCGTCGACCCGGTCGACGACCATATGGGCCGACTGGACCTGCGACGGATGTCGTACGTCCAGCGGATGTCGAAGTACCTCGGCCGCAAGATGTGGGACGCCGCCGGCGCCCCACAGGTCGACCCGGACCGCTTCTCCGTCGTCATCGGCACCGGATTGGGTGGCGGCGAGAAGATCGTCGAAACCTACGACATGATGAACGAGGGTGGCATCCGCAAGGTCTCGCCGCTGGCCGTTCAGATGATCATGCCCAACGGTGCGGCGGCTGTCGTCGGTCTCGACCTCGGCGCCCGCGCCGGCGTCATCACCCCGGTGTCGGCCTGTTCCTCCGGTTCGGAGGCCATTGCCCACGCCTGGCGGCAGATCGTCATGGGTGACGCCGATATCGCCGTCTGCGGCGGTGTCGAGGGCATGATCGAGGCGCTGCCGATCGCGGCGTTCTCGATGATGCGCGCGATGTCGACCCGCAATGACGATCCGGCGGCGGCCTCCCGGCCGTTCGACAAGGACCGGGACGGGTTCGTCTTCGGCGAGGCCGGGGCGCTGATGATCATCGAGACCGAGGAGCACGCCAAGGCCCGCGGCGCCAAGCCGTTGGCCCGACTGCTGGGGGCCGGCATCACGTCGGACGCGTTCCACATGGTGGCCCCAGCCTCGGACGGCTTGCGGGCCGGTCACGCGATGAAGCGGGCGATGGAGTTGGCGGGCCTGTCCCCTGCGGACATCGACCACGTCAACGCCCACGCCACCTCGACGTCCATCGGCGATGTCGCCGAGGCGAGCGCCATCCGGGTCGCCGGCGTAGAGCATGCTCCGGTGTACGCGCCGAAGTCCGCACTCGGCCACTCGATCGGCGCGGTGGGTGCCTTGGAATCGATCCTCACGGTGCTCTCGTTGCGCGACGGGGTCATCCCGCCCACGCTGAACTACGAGACGCCCGATCCGGAGATCGACCTCGACGTCGTCGCCGGCGAGCCGCGCTACGGCGACTACAAGTACGCCATCAACAACTCGTTCGGTTTCGGCGGGCACAACGTCGCGCTCGCCTTCGGAAAGTACTGATCCGGGCGGAAGGACCCAACTGCACCGATGGCACAGCTGACAACGGGTAACGGTCTGCCGAACGTGGTCGTCACGGGCATCGCCATGACGACCGCGCTCGCAACCGACGCCGAGAACACCTGGAAGAAGCTTCTCGACGGCCAATCCGGAATCCGGACCCTCGATGATCCGTTCGTCGAGGAGTACGACCTGCCGGTTCGGATCGGCGGGCACCTGTTGGAGGACTTCGAAAGCGAGCTCAACAAGGTCGAGCTGCGACGGATGTCCTACCTGCAGAAAATGGCGACTGTCATCGGCAGGCGGGCCTGGCAGAACGCCGGATCCCCGGAGGTCGACACCCGTCGGCTGATGGTGTCGGTGGGCACCGGGATGGGTTCGTCAGAGGAACTGCTGTTCGCCTACGACGGCATGCGGGCCAAGGGTCTGCGTGCGGTGTCGCCGTTGGTGGTGCAGAAGTTCATGCCCAACGGCGCCGCTGCGGTCATCGGTCTTGAGCTTGGCGCGAAAGCCGGTGTCTGTACCGCGATCTCAGCGTGCGCCTCGGGGTCGGAGGCGATCGCCAACGCGTGGCGCAACATCGTCTACGGCGAGGCCGATATCGCGGTGTGCGGCGGGGTGGAGACCAAAATCGAGGCGGTGCCGATCGCCGGCTTCGCCCAGATGCGCATCGTGTTGTCCACGACCAACGACGACCCGGCCGGCGCCTGCCGGCCGTTCGACCGCGACCGCAACGGGTTCGTGTTCGGCGAGGCCGCCGCATTGATGGTGATCGAGACCGAAGAGCACGCCAAGGCCCGCGGGGCCACCATTCTGGCCCGGATCATGGGCGCGTCGGTCACCTCCGACGGCTACCACATCGTCGCGCCGGATCCCAACGGTGAGCAGGCCGGCCAGGCCATCACCCGCGCGGTCCAACTAGCCGGACTCCAGCCCAGCGATATCGATCACGTCAACGCCCATGCCACCGGCACCCAGGTCGGAGACGTCGCCGAAGGCAAGGCCATCAACAACGCGATGCACGGCCACCGGCCCGCGGTCTACGCGCCCAAATCGGCGCTGGGCCACTCGGTGGGCGCAGTCGGCGCGGTGGAGTCGATCCTCACCGTGATGGCCCTGCGCGACGGGGTGATCCCGCCGACGCTGAACCTGCACAACCTCGATCCGGACATCGATCTGGACGTGGTGGCAGGCGAACCTCGGCAGGGCGACTACCGGTACGCGGTGAACAACTCATTCGGATTCGGCGGCCATAACGTGGCCATCGCATTCGGAAAGCACTAAACCCGGCCCGGAGACGGGCACGATGCAGGACGAGGAGGTTGGGATGACGATCATGGCTCCTGAGGCAGTCGGTGAATCGCTGGACCCTCGAGATCCGCTGCTGCGCCTACGGACGTTCTTCGACGACGACAGCGTGGAACTGCTGCACGAGCGGGACCGTTCCGGCATCCTCGCCGCCGCGGGCACCGTCAACGGTGTGCGCACCATCGCGTTCTGTACCGACGGCACCGTGATGGGCGGAGCCATGGGTGTCGAGGGATGCCAGCACATCGTCAACGCCTATGACCTCGCCATCTCCGAGCAGAGCCCGATCGTGGGTATCTGGCATTCCGGCGGCGCCCGGCTGGCTGAGGGTGTGCGGGCACTGCACGCGGTGGGCCTGGTTTTCGAGGCCATGATCCGGGCCTCGGGCCACATCCCGCAGATCTCCGTCGTCGTCGGCTTCGCCGCGGGCGGCGCCGCCTACGGGCCGGCCCTGACCGATGTCGTCATCATGGCGCCGGAGGGCCGGATCTTCGTGACCGGTCCCGATATTGTGCGCAGCGTCACCGGCGAGGACGTCGATATGGAGTCGCTCGGCGGCCCCGAGACCCATCACAAGAAGTCCGGGGTGTGTCATATCGTCGCCGACGACGAACTCGACGCCTACGCGCGCGGCCGGCGGTTGGTCGAATACTTCTGCCAGCAGGGTCATTTCGACCGCACCAAGGCTGAAGCCGGTGACGTCGACCTGCACGCCCTGCTGCCGGAATCGCCGCGTCGCGCCTATGACGTGCATCCCCTCGTCGAGGCGCTGCTTGACTCGGACTCCCCGTTTGAGGAGTTCCAGTCCAGGTGGGCGCCCTCGATGGTGGTCGGCCTGGGCCGGTTGTCCGGTCGTACCGTCGGCGTGCTGGCCAACAACCCGCTCCGCCTCGGCGGCTGCCTGAACTCCGAGAGCGCGGAGAAGGCAGCACGTTTCGTGCGACTGTGCAATGCGTTCGGCATCCCGCTGGTGGTGATCGTCGATGTGCCGGGCTATCTGCCCGGAGTCGACCAGGAGTGGGGCGGCGTGGTCCGCCGAGGGGCGAAGCTGCTGCATGCCTTCGGCGAATCGTCGGTTCCCCGCGTCACGCTGGTCACCCGCAAGATCTACGGTGGGGCCTACATCGCGATGAACTCCCGCTCACTGGGTGCGACGAAGGTGTTCGCCTGGCCGGATGCCGAAGTCGCGGTGATGGGCGCCAAGGCCGCCGTCGGAATCCTGCACAAGAGGCAGCTGGCCGCCGCACCCGAGGACGAGCGGGAGGCATTGCACGAGGAACTGGCTGCCGAGCATGAGCGCATCGCCGGCGGGGTGGACAGCGCCATCGAGATCGGCGTGGTGGACGAGAAGATCGATCCTTCGCATACCCGCAGCAAGCTCACCCAGGCCCTGGCCGAGGCCCCGCACCGCCGAGGCCGGCACAAGAACATCCCGCTGTAGCCCGTCCCCTTTTTCCGCGACTTTTCCCGCGAGCAGACGGAAAAGTCCCCGAATCCACGGCGTGTCGAGGACTTTTCCGTCTGCTCAGCGGGTGAGGGTGAGAACCTCCTCCGCTGCGGCCACGGCAAGTTCCCGGTCGGACGCCACCAGCCCGATGCGGGTCCGACGGTCCAGGATGTCCCCGGCATCCAAGGCCGCCTCGTGGGTGACGGCGAACTCGAACTCCGCCCGGGTCACATCGATACCCTCGGCCACCGGCGCGGTGGGCCGCTCGCAGCGCGCGGACGCGATAACGTCGGGCGCTTCCGCGCCGTAGCGCGCGATCAGGGACGCCGGGATATCCCCCGTGATGCCCTGTGTTCCAACCGGATTGCCGGGCGCACCCACCAATGGCAGGTCGCGGGTCCGGCACGGTTGTGCGCGCAGTCCACGGGCTGCCACGGCCCGATCCAGCACATCCTGCGCCATATAGCGATATTCGGTGAGCTTGCCGCCGACCACACTGAACAACCCGGAATCGGACTCCAGCACAGCGTGATCCCTGGACAAGTCCGACGTTCTCCCCTCCCCGGCGTCGATCAACGGCCGCAGGCCCGCGTAGGCGCCGGTCACATCCGCGGTCGTCAGCGCCGTCTGCAGCGCGGTGTTGACGGTGTCGAGCAGGAAGGCCACCTCCGGCGCCGTCGGCTCCGGCACGTCCGGGATCGGGCCGGGCGCCTCCTCGTCGGTCAGACCCAGATACACCCGCCCCAACTGCTCGGGCATGGCGAAGACGAACCGATTGGTCTCACCGGGGATCGGAATGGTCAGCGCCGCAGTCGGATTCCCGAAGGCAGCGGCGTCGAATACCAGATGGGTCCCGCGGCTTGGCCGCAACGTGATCGACGAGTCGACCTCCGCGGCCCACACCCCGGTCGCGTTGATCACCGCCCGCGCCGTCACGTCGAGGGACTCCCCCCTCAGCGTGTCGGTGAGCCGCACCGACGAACCGGAGGCCGCCGATGCGGCCACCCGGGTGAGGATCGTCGCGCCGTGCTGGGCGGCGGTACGGGCCACCGCGACCACCAGGCGAGCGTCATCGATCAGCTGGCCGTCATAGGCCAGCAGCGCACCATCAAGACCCTCGCGGCGCACCGTGGGCGCCATCGCCACCGCCTGCGCAGCCGTGATCCGGCGTGGCCTGGGCAGGACCGATGACCGGGTTCCGGCCAGCACACGCAGTCCGTCACCGGCCAGGAAGCCGACTCGCACCAGCGCACGCTGAGGCCGGCTCATCGCGGGCAGCAGCGGGACCAGTTGCGGCATCGCCTTCACCAGGTGCGGGGCATTGCGCGCCATCAGGATTCCGCGTTCGACCGCACTGCGACGGGCGATGCCGATATTGCCGCTGGCGAGGTAGCGCAGGCCGCCGTGGACCAGTTTCGAACTCCAGCGGCTGGTCCCGAAGGCGAGGTCGTGTTTCTCCACCAGTACCACCGACAGTCCTCTGCTCGCGGCATCGAGTGCGATACCCGCTCCGGTGATCCCGCCGCCGATGACGACGATGTCGACGGTGCGGCCGTCACCGAGGGCGGCCAACTCGGCGGTGCGACGGGCGGCGCTGAGGGCGGTCAGATCAGTCATTGCGCAGGTATCCGTTCAGTGCGTGGTCGAGTTCGGTAGTGAGTGCGTCAGGGTCCAGGATCGGCTCGACGATCTGGGCGGACTGGATCGCCGATTGGGTGATGAGCAGGACCATTGCGGCGAGCTGGCGAGGATCCCCCGCCCGGACTGTGTTGTTCGACTGCGCTTTTCGCAGTTCGTCGGCGACGAGGTCGATCACGATCTGCTGGCTGGTGCCCAGCCTGCCGGTGATGTAGACCATCGCCAATTCCGGCTCCGACCGTAGAACCGTGCGAATCAGGTCGTCGCGGCGCAGTCGATCGGCCACCCCGACGATGCGTTGCACCAGGGCCTCCCGACCGGTCGCCGATGATGGCGCCTCGCGCCAGGCACCGGTGATCCGTTCGGTCAGCAACGACGCCAGTATCGCCCGGGTGTCGGGCCAGCGCCGGTACACGGTGGGTCGGCTCACCCCGGCCCGGCGGGCGATCTCGGCGAGGGCGACCCGTTCGACGCCGAAGTCGCTCACGCAACTGGCCGCCGCGGCGAGTATCCGGTCACCGACATCCACCGACTCGTCGTTACTGATTGACATCATCTGTAATACTGTAACCCGTGACCGAGACCAATGCCGACAACCTGGTACCTCCGATGGCCTGGGATGCCTGGGGCGACCCGGCCCTGGCCAAACCACTGCCGGCCGGTATCCGGTCACTGCTGGAGCAGGCCCTCGGGGTCTCGACCACCGAGGTCACCGCGCCCCGGCCCGACGAGGTCCACCTGTCCCCGTCCGGGTTGACGCCCGAGCATCGGAACGCCCTCGCCGGGATCGTCGGCGACGAGTTCCTGCGCATCGACGACCGGGGCCGACTGCCGTACGCGGGAGGAAAGTCCACACCGGACCTGCTGCGCCGCAAGCAGATACAGCAGGACGCCCCCGACGCGGTGATCCTCCCCGGCAACGAGGACGACGTGGCGGCCATCCTGGACTACTGCTCCACGCACCGGATCGCGGTGGTGCCGTTCGGCGGCGGGACCAGCGTTGTCGGCGGCCTGGACCCGATCCGTGGCGAGTTCGACGCCGTCGTCACCCTCGACCTGCGTCGATTCGACGCCCTGCATTGGCTCGACGAGATCTCCGGCGAAGCCGAACTCGGCGCCGGGGTTCTCGGTCCGGAGGCCGAACGACTGCTCGGCGAACGCGGCTTCTCCCTCGGCCACTTTCCGCAGAGCTTCCGATACGCCAGCATCGGCGGTTTCGCCGCGACGCGGTCCTCCGGCCAGAACTCCGCGGGCTACGGCCGTTTCAACGAGATGGTGCGCGGGATGCGGGTCATCACCCCGGCCGGCACCCTGGATCTGGGCCGCGCCCCCGCCTCCGCGGCCGGACCCGACCTGCGCGAACTGTTCTGCGGTTCCGAGGGCGTGTTCGGCGTGATCACCCGGGTGCGGCTTCGGATCCACCCGGTCCCGGACAGCGTGCGCTACGAGGCCTGGTCCTTCCCGGATTTCGCCACCGGCGCGGCCGCACTGCGCGCCGTCGTCCAGACCGGCACCGGACCTACCGTGCTGAGACTGTCCGACGAGGTCGAGACCGGGATCAACCTGGCCACCACCCACAGCATCGGGGAGCAGAGCGTCACCGGTGGCTGCCTGGCGATCACCATCTTCGAGGGCACCGCGGCGCATGCCGAAAGCAGGCACGCCGAGACCCGGGCACTAATCGAGGCCAATGGCGGGACATCGTTGGGCGAAGCACCCGCGAGAGCCTGGGAGCATGGCCGATTCGACGCCCCTTACCTGCGGGACTCACTGCTGTCGGCCGGTGCACTGTGCGAGACGCTGGAGACCGCGACGGCATGGTCGAACGTTCCCACCCTGAAAGCCGCGGTGACCGAAGCCCTGACATCGGCGCTGAGCAAAAGCGGCACCAACGCTCTGGTGATGTGTCACATCTCGCACGTCTACCCGACCGGCGCATCGCTGTACTTCACCGTGGTCGCCGGTCAGCGCGGCGACGTGGCCCGGCAGTGGCATGCAGCCAAAGTGGAGGCCTGCGATGCCATCGTCGCCAACGGCGGCACCATCACTCACCACCATGCGGTCGGGGCGGATCACCGGCCGTGGATGACGGCCGAGATCGGCGATCTCGGGGTGCGGGTGCTGCGCGCAGTCAAGCAGACCCTGGACCCGGCCGGCATTCTGAACCCGGGCAAACTGATTCCGTGAGCCAGATCTCACGTGTCACGGTTCTGACCAATCCGATGGCCGGGCACGGCAACGCGCCGCACGCGGCGGAGCGTGCCGTCGCGCGTTTTCAGGAACTCGGCATCGACGTGGTCGAGATCGTCGGCCGCGACGCCGGCCATGCGCGGGAACTCGTCGAGCACGCGGTGCAGGACGGTACCGATGCCCTCGTCGTCGTGGGCGGCGACGGTGTCATCCGGCTGGCCCTGCAGGTGCTGGCGCGCAGCGGAGTTCCACTCGGTCTCGTCCCGGCCGGCACCGGCAACGACCACGCCCGCGAGTACGGAATCCCGACCGGTGATCCGGCCGCGGCAGCCGACATCATCGCCGCGGGCCACTCCAGCACCGTCGATCTCGGACACATCCGCGGGACGGATGGCACCAGCAGCTGGTTCGGGACCGTCGCGGCCACCGGTTTCGATTCGTTGGTCAGTGACAGGGTCAACCGGATGCGCTGGCCGCACGGGCGGATGCGCTACAACCTGGCGATCGTGGCGGAGCTGTCGAAGCTACGGCTGCTGCCGTTTCGGCTGGTCTTCGACGGCGAACGCGAAATGGTCACCGAACTGACGCTGGCGGCGTTCGGCAACACCCGCAGCTACGGCGGGGGGATGCGGATCTGCCCCAACGCCGACCATTCCGATGGCCTGCTCGACGTCACGATGGTGCACACCGCATCCCGCACCCGACTGATCCGCCTGTTCCCGACCGTCTTCAAGGGCACCCATATCGACCTCGACGCGGTCAGCACCGAACGTGCCCGCACCATCACCGTGGAATCTCCCGGCATCAATGCCTACGCGGACGGCGATTACGTCTGCCCGCTTCCGGCCGAGATCTCGGCGGTGCCCGGTGCCCTGAAGATTCTCGTCGGCGATTCTCGTCACCCACCCCTGGCATAATCGCACATGTGTTCGACAATTGTTTCCGGGGTGCCTCCGACGCCGGTCTGATCAGCGCCATCGAAGAGTGGACGGCCGCCGAGACCGCCGCTGCCGCCCGACGGTTGGCGGCGGTGGCGGAGTTGGTGCACCGCCGCTGCGGGGATGAGGAGCGCGCGCACTGGGCCTGTGACGAGTGGGATTCCGCGGCCGCGGAGATCTCGGCGGCGCTGGGCATCAGCCACGGTCGCGCCTCCGGTCAGATGTACCTCGCCGCAGCTCTGCGCCACCGGCTGCCCCGGGTGGCCGCCGCGCTGCTCGAGGGCACCCTCAGTGTCCGGGTCGTCACGGCCATCGCCTGGCGCACCGATCTGGTGCTCGATGATGACGTCCTGACCCTGCTCGATGAGGTCATCGCCGAGTCGGCCGGACGCTGGGAGGCGCTGTCGCAGTACAAGCTCGATCAGGCCATCGACGCCCTCGTCGACCGGCATGACCCGGGAGCGGTACGGCGCACCCGCGCCAGCACCCGCAGCCGTGATGTGACGATCGGCGGGCAGGACCCGCAGACCGGCACCACCTCGCTGTGGGGTCGGCTGTTGGCCACCGACGCGACCGTCCTGGAGCGCCGACTGGCCCAGATGGCCCACGCCGTGTGCGACGACGATCCCCGAACCATCGGCCAGCGCCGCGCCGACGCACTGGGCGCGCTCGCCGCCGGCGGGGACCAGCTGAGCTGCCAGTGCGGCGGCCCCCGATGCCCGTCAGCCGGAAGCGACCCACGAGCGGGATCAGTGGTCATCCACGTGCTGGCCGACGCCGATGCCCTTGCAGCCCAGCCGGACCCGTACCACTCGGGCGAGGGTCCCGAACCCGAACCGGTTGCACAGCCCGGATCTGCGGCCATCGCGGGCGGGTCCATTGTTCCCACCGCATTGCTGGCCGCGCTCATCCGCGACGGCGCGAGGATCAGGCACCTGCGGCGACCGGCGGAGGCCCCCGAACCGCAGTACCGGCCGTCGACCGCACTCGACGAGTTCATCCGCATGCGCGATCTGACCTGCCGCTTCCCCCACTGCGATCAACCCGCCGAACGCTGCGATGTCGACCACGCCGTGCCCTGGCCCTTCGGTCCGACCCACGCCTCCAACCTCCGCCTCGAATGCCGAAAACACCATCTGCTCAAAACTTTTTGGATCGGCACCGGAGGCTGGAGCGACCGCCAGTTCCCGGGCGGGACCATCGTGTGGACCTCCCCGACCGGCCGGACCTACACCACCCACCCGGGCAGCAGAATCGTGTTCCCCGGTTGGAACACCACCACCGCGGCGCTGCCCGGACTGGCCTGCCCACCGGCCGATCCAGCCCACCTCGGCTTCGCGGTTCCTACCCGGCGTCGAACCCGGGAGGCTCAGCGCGCCTATCGGATCGCGTGTGAACGCGCCCTCAACGACGCCCACGTCGCCGAGCGCACCAGGCCTCCGCCCTTCTAGAACTGCCCGCAATTGGGTGTGGTCGGAAGACCGTTGAAACGGTCGGCGATCCACTGCATCCCCCGTTCGCCGTCCACCCACATGGGCAGCGCGTGATTAATGACGAGCTTGTTGAGAAACGGTGGCTGCTCGTTGGTCCGCATCTCGACGTCCACCCCCTGGGCGCACCAGTCCAGGGCCAACTGCCGGCCACCGGCATAGGGCACCAGCGGATCCCAACGGTTGTGATCGATGACCACCGGGGCCGATGGCCGCAGTCTGCCGATACGTTGATCATCAAGGATCGACATCAGCGGTTCGGCCCGTAGCAGGGCCACCGGGTCGGCCAGGAAGTACTCCTCGATCTGGTGGAACGCGAAGGTAAGCATGGTTTCGGCCACGCACTGGTCCTTCGTCCGACTCAGCAGATCCTCGCCGGCCGGCGTCAGCGCCCGGCGAAGCGGCACCGACGCTTCTGGATAGGCCTCCAGGGCCCCGTTGACCACATAGCCCAGAGCGCCCGCCAGCACGCTGCCGTCCAGGAACGGGGCCATCAAGGCCAGGTCGGCCGGAGGTGCACCGATGTACGCCCCGACGATGTCGAGTTCGGGCGCGTACCCGGGCGCAAGTTCGACTGCTGCCGCCGAGGCGGCACCACCCTGGGAGTACCCCCAGAATGCGACGGGCCCCCCGGGTTCCAGCGAGGTGGCGGGTAGCGCCCTGGCGGCGCGGGCCGCGTCGAGCAGCGCATGAGCCTGGGCGGCCCGGTTGACGTAGGTGTGCACCCCTTCGGTGCCCAGCCCCTCGTAGTCGGTCACCACCACGGCGAACCCGCGGGCCACCATGGTGGCCACGAACATCTGCTCGTAGCCGAGCGTGATGTCCAGACCGCTGGAGAAGTGGATGCCCTGACCGAACAGCCGCGACGGCGCGCACTGGTCGCCCTGGCCCTGGGTGCCCGGCGCGAAGGCGATCAGCGGCCGCGGCCCACCGCCGGGCCATGGCCGGTCGGGCTCGAAGTAGGTCCCGGTGACGACGTTGGGTTGGCCGTGGGTGTCGTTGCTGCGGTGCATGATCCGGGTACCGGAAGCCACCCAGCCACCGAGTTGGCCGGACGGCTCGTACACCAACCGGATCGGTTCGCTGCGGATGACCGCGCCCGGCGGTCCTGGCGGCAGCGGCTCCGGGGTGGTGTAGAACTCTCCGTAACGGTCGCAGCGAAATTCCCTGGCGTAGATGTCACCCTTTTCGAACCCGCAGTTTCCGGTGACCGGATCTGCCCGGGCGGTCGGGGTCGGCACGCACAACCCGCCGACACAGGCCACGGCCAGCGCCGCCACCATGCACTGCCCCAGCCGACCCACAGTCGGAGAATCCTGACAGGGCGCACCGGGGCCCGCGGGATTTCGGCGTTAACCGACTCCCCGGTTGAGCCAGCTCACCTCGCCGCTGTCGCCGCCGTCGCGGTACGGCTCCAGAGCCTCATCCCACGCGGTGCCCAGCACGGTGTCCAACTCGGCTGCCAGGGTGTCCGCGCCGGCGGACATCAGGGTGCGCAGCCGCATCTCGCCGACCATGATGTCGCCGTTAGCGCTCATCGCGCCACTCCAGAGTCCCAGCTGCGGGGTGTGGCTGAAGCGTTCACCGTCCACACCGGGACTGGGATCCTCGGTCACCTCGAACCGCAGGACCGTCCACGAGCGCAGCGCATTGGCCAACCGCGCGCCGGTGCCGACGGGCCCGACCCAGTTGGTGACCGCCCGCATCTGCCCGGGCATCGCCGGTTGTGGGGTCCACTTCAAATTCGCCCCTGCACCGAGGGTCGACGACAACGCCCACTCGACGTGTGGGCACACCGCCGCGGGCGAGGCGTGGACATACACCACACCTGTCGTCGCGTCGGCGAACTGATTCGACGCACGCATCACATACTCCTTCGGCTCCACTAGGGACGTCTTCCCCAACGACCTGGTGTTTCCGAAGATGCAGTTGTGTCGTACGCGTTTATTGTGCCCCCTGATACCAGTGTTGCGCTAGTCCGGCATGAACTCTCTTAGAACTCCGCCAGACAGCGCCGGCCACAGGGGTTTGGCCCAGTCGCCGAAATCCCGGTCGGTGAGCACCACCAGCGCCAACTCCCGGGCCGGATCGACCCAGATGAAGGTGCCCGTCTGCCCGAAGTGCCCGTAGGTTCCGGGCGAGTTCTCCGCCGCCGTCCAGTGCGGCGACTTGCCGTCCCGGATCTCGAAGCCCAGCCCCCAGTCGTTCGGCCGCTGCATGCCGAATCCCGGCAGCACCCCGGACAGCCCTGGGAATTGGACGCTGGTGGCCTCGGCGTGCATCTGCGCCGACACCGTCCGTGGGCGAAGCAGATCCCCGGCGAACGCGGCCAGGTCGGCCACCGTCGACACCGCCCCGAAACCGGCCTCCGCCGCACCACCGTCCAATCGAGACGCATCCATGCCCAGCGGTTCGAAGACCGCCTCGGCCAGGTAGCGTCCGAACGCGATCCCTGCCTGCGCCTGCACCGTCTCGGCCAGCACCGTGAACCCGTAGTTGGAGTACACCCGCCGGGTGCCCGGCCGGGCGACCGTCTCCGCCGAGTGCATGGCCAGACCCGAGGCATGGGCCAGCAGGTGACGCACCGTGGCTCCCGGCGGGCCGGCGGGGGTGTCGAGGTCGAGCACGCCCTCCTCGACGGCGACCTGGGCGGCGCGGGCCACCAGAGGCTTGGTCACCGACGCCAGCGGGTAAGCCCGGCCCAGGTCACCGTGACCGGCGAGCACCCCGGCCGGGCCGATTACCGCGGCGGCGGCCGAGTCCACCGGCCAGTGGCTGATCACATCCAGAGCCGTGGGCACCCGATGAGCCTAATTCTCCGTGCCCTGATCCTCACCGGCCAACCTGCCGACCGCGCGACCCACATCCACCGCAAAGGATTCCGGATCCAGACCTGGACTGAGGCCCAGCGCCCACTGACTGACCTCGATGGCACCGTGCGCCGTGGCCCACCCCAGTAGTGCCCGGCGGGCCGCCTCCTGCGCCGAGATCCGCACGTTGACCGCGTTGACCGCCTCCACCAGCCGACCGAACGTGCCCAGTGCCACCTCACGAAGCGCCATGGCCTCCGCACCGTCGACCATGGACGGCGGCGTCCGGAACATCAGCCGATAGTGAGTCGGGTGGCGCAGCGCAAACAACACGTACTCGGTCACCAGTCGCTCCAGCCGATCCCGGGCGGACCCGGGGCGGACCAGAACCTCCAGTTGGACCTCGCTGAGCGATTCAAAGCCGTCGCGGGCAACTGCTGCAAGCAGAGCGTTCTTATCGGCGAAGTGGTGGTAGGGCGCGGCGGACGACACGCCCGCACGCCTGGCCACGGCACGCAGTGTCACCTCGTCGGCATCGGAATCCTCGATCAGATCGAGGGCCGCCGATATCAGCGCCTGACGGAGATCACCGTGGTGCTGGCCTACACCGCGCGCCATGGACGCCATGGTTGACAACGCTTAACTCATTTGTCAAGGTCGAGGTGAACACTGTTTATCTAATGGGGAAATGGGGGTCAATCCGTGCGCCACCACGCACGCGCGGCCTTCACCGCCAACGGCCTGCCGGTCACGGTTCACGCCCTGCACGCGGGGAGCGTGACCGTCAAGCGTTGCCATGCCAATTGCTGTCTGCCGGAGCGCTCGCCGGCCCCGCTGAGGCTGCTGTCCATCCTGGCCGATCGCCGATTCGCGGACCCGATGCCGATCTGGAGCTACGCCATCGAGCATCCGGAGGGACTCTTCGTCATCGATGCCGGCGCGTCGGCGAGCTATAACGACCCGGAATCCTGGCGAGGCGCGCCGCGGCGGGACTCGATGATCAAGTCGTTCATCAAACTCGATGTCGCACGCGGGGCGACAGTGCCGGACCGGCTGCGCCAGATCGGTCTTGCGGCCACGGACGCCCGCGCCCTGATCCTGACCCATCAGCACATCGATCACACCGGCACGGTGCCCGCATTCGCCGGCGTCGAGATCTGGACCACCCGGGCAGAGGACAACGCCGCGCCTCGCATCGGCGCACTGCACTGGCGCTGGCGAGACGCCAATACCCATTTCCGCTACATCGACGATGAGGGCTCTGCGAGCGACCTCGGGGCGACCGTCACCCTGACCACGGACGGGACCCTTACCGCCATCCACACCCCCGGCCACACCCCGGGCTCAGTCAGCGTCAGGCTACGCACGGATCAGACCGATATCTGGTTCACCGGCGACACGTCGTTCACCGCCGCCGGTATGGACCCGACATCACCGACGGCGGGTATCCACAGCGATATGGCGCAAGTCCGGGCGCTGCAGGCCCGCCTCCAACACGTCGGGGTCATCCTCCCGTCGCATGACCCCGACGTACCGGAACGTCTGACCGCAGCGGCGAATCGACCCGCCCCTGCACGCTAAGGTCTGGGGCCATGAGCCAGACGGTGCGCGGAGTGATCTCGCGGAGCAAGGGCCAACCGGTCGAACTGGTCGACATCGTGATCCCCGATCCGGGCCCGGGCGAGGTGGTCGTCGCCGTCCAGGCCTGCGGTGTGTGCCACACCGACCTCACCTATCGCGAGGGCGGCATCAACGACTCCTACCCGTTCCTGCTCGGCCACGAGGCCGCCGGCATCGTGGAGACCGTCGGCGCCGGCGTCACCCACGTGGCGCCGGGGGACTTCGTCATCCTCAACTGGCGGGCGGTGTGCGGACAGTGCCGGGCCTGCAACCGCGGCCGGCCCTGGTATTGCTTCTCCACCTTCAACGCCGAACAGGCGATGACCCTCACCGACGGCACCGAGTTGACTCCCGCCCTGGGCATCGGCGCCTTCGCTGACAAGACCCTGGTGCACGAGTTGCAGTGCACCAAGGTCGATCCGCAGGCGGACGCCGGCGTGGCCGGACTGCTGGGCTGCGGGGTGATGGCCGGGATCGGCGCGGCGATCAACACCGGTGCGGTCACCCACGACGACACCGTGGCGGTGATCGGCTGCGGCGGGGTGGGCGACGCCGCCATCGCCGGCGCAAGACTGGTCGGGGCGCGGACGATCATCGCCGTCGACACCGACAACACCAAACTGCAGTGGGCGCGTGAGTTCGGCGCCACCCACACCATCAATGCCCGCGATCTCGATGTCGTGGCGACGATTCAAGACCTCACCGACGGATTCGGCGCCGACGTGGTGATCGATGCGGTCGGCCGGCCGGAGACCTGGAAGCAGGCCTTTTACGCTCGCGATCTCGCCGGAACCGTTGTGCTGGTGGGGGTTCCGACTCCCGATATGCAGTTGGACATGCCACTGGTGGACTTCTTCGCCCGTGGCGGATCGCTGAAGTCCTCCTGGTACGGCGACTGCCTGCCGGAGCGCGACTTCCCCACCCTGATCTCGCTGTATCGCCAGGGCCGGCTTCCGCTGGAGAAGTTCGTCTCCGAGCGCATCGGGCTGGACCAGGTCGAGGAGGCATTCGGAAAGATGCACGCCGGTGAGGTGCTGCGCTCGGTGGTGGTCTTGTGAAGCTGGGTATTGAGCGGGTGGTCACCCACGGCACCTTCGAACTCGATGGCGGCAGTTGGGAAGTCGACAACAACATCTGGATCGTCGGTGACGAATCCGAGGTCATCGTGATCGACGCGGCGCATGATGCAAAGGCCATCGAGGATGCCGTTGCCGGCCGGCACGTCGTCGCGGTGGTCTGCACGCACGGCCACAACGATCACATCACCGTGGCTCCGCAACTCGCAGCGGACCTCGACGCGCCGGTGCTGCTCAATCCGGCCGACACCATGCTGTGGGAAATGACCCACGGCGACAAAGAATTCCGCGCACTCCAGGACGGCCAGGTGCTCACCGCCGGCGGCATCGAGTTGCGCGCCATCGCCACCCCCGGGCACTCCCCCGGCTCAACCTGCCTCTACGCCCCGCAACTCGGTGCGGTGTTCTCCGGCGACACGCTGTTCTGCGGCGGACCCGGCGCCACCGGCCGATCGTTCTCGGACTTCCCGACCATCCTCGGGTCGATCAAGGACAAACTCGGCGCACTGCCCGCCGAGACCGTCGTGTACACCGGCCACGGTGACAGCACCCGGATCGGCGACGAACTGGTCAACTACGACGACTGGGTGGCCCGGGGCCACTGAGCCAGGGCCACTAAGACAATTCGGCGGCGCTGCGCGGGTCGATGATCACCTTCGCGTGCGTCTCCGGGTCGCCCAGGGCGGTGAAGGCCCCGGCCACGCCGTCGAGGCCCACCTTGCCGGTGATCAGCGGGGTCGCCTCGAGTTTCCCGTCGGCCAGCATGTGCAGGCTGTCGTAGAAGTCCAGCGGGGTGTAGCCGAACACGAACCGCACGTCGAGTTCCTTGGCCAGCGCCATGGTCGGCCGGATCCGGTCGGCGCCCATGCAGACCCCGACGACGACGATCCGGGAATTCAGCGGTGCATCCGCCATCACCCCGTCGATCATGCCCGGCACGCCGACGCATTCGAAGATCACCGGCCGCTTCGGCCCGGCCGCGCCGGCGGCGTCCGCGGCCCGGTAGACATGCGACCAACCGGGCAGCCTCCGCAGCTTGCCCATCGACGACAGCGCAAGTTCGTACAACTGGGGCGCGTCGGTAATCACACCCTTGGCGGTGATCTTCCGGTACGGCGAGTCCACAGCCGGATCGACGACGATATCGGCACCGCAGCGCCGGGCAAGGTCGCGACGGGCCGGCGAGAAGTCGCTGGCGATGACGGTGCCCACACCGGCGGCCTTGAGCTGGCAGATCACGCCCAGCCCCACCGGCCCGCAACCCAGCACGATCGCGGTATCGCCCTTCTTCACGTCGGCACGGCGCACGGCATGCAGGGCCACCGCCATCGGCTCGGTCAACGCCGCGATGTCCGCCGGCAGTCCGTTGGGCACCGGGAAGGTCAGCGAGGCCTCGACCAGGACCCGCTCGGCGTATCCGCCGGGTGCCAACGGTGACAGCCCGGTCAACTGGACTGCGCCATGGGAGCGCACCAGCGGGAAGGAGACCACGGTCATCCCCTCCCGCAGTTTCCTGGGGGTCTTGCGCCCGCGCTCGGTGATCACCCCGCAGAACTCGTGGCCCATCACGGTCGGGGTCTCGCGGCGCATGAAGTCCGGATAGCCCAGGGTGTCCATCACGTCGGTGAGTTCGTCGGCGTGATCTTTGGCGTGCAGGTCTGATCCGCAGATACCGCAGGCCCGCACATCCAGGATCAGCTGACCGACGCCGGGGCGCGGGTCGGGCAGGTCGACCACCGATAACGTTCCATGGGAGCAACTGACAGCCTTCACGCCGGCAAGTCTAGGCCGCTCCCTGCCGCCGAGGATGCGACACTTCTCGGCCTTGACTTCAGCTTCGGTAAGCGCCCCCGAATCCCGCAGCGCCGCAATCGTCTTCAGCTGTTCCGACCGAACCCCGTCATCGGTCGGAACGTACGGATCGGCGATCGCCGCAGGGTTCCCGGGAACCCGGTCGCGCCTACGGAACCGGAACCACCACACCGCGATGGCCAGGTCGACACCGATGACCGACAGTGCGACGAAGAACCACAGTGGGCCGCCGATGGACCGGGTCTGGCCAAATGACAGGCGAACCGGGTATCGGCACCTCGCCGTACTTGCCGAATTTCTCACCGGTGACACCGAGAACCAGTCTGGCATGTCCGGGGTTGCGGGACAGCCTCCAGCGACTACCGTCCAGGGTATAGCCGGTCCACCGGATAGCGAGGAGGCAAGTCCGTGTCCGCTGACGAATCAGGCCGGCCGCCCGGCGGCGTGGTGACACGTTTCGCGCTGCGGTACTGGGTGGCGATCGCCCTGGTGGCCTTGGCCGCGGTTTTCATCGGACAGAATCGCGACCGTCAGAGCGTGCGCCTGCTGTGGATCGCGGTGGAGTCGCCGATGTGGCTGCTGCTGGCGGCCATGCTGATCGTCGGCGTGATCGTCGGACTGCTGCTGCACCGGCGAAGGAACTAGCACCGTGCGCGAATCCAGCATCGTGGTGCGCCCGCAGCCGATGGAGAGTGCTACCTACACGGCGTCCTCGAGACTGCAGGCATCCGGGTTGGATTCCGGTATCAGGCTTTTCGAACAGGCCGCCCGGACGGTAACGCTGCCCGAGCCGCCCCAGCCCATCGCCATCGCCGACTACGGCGCGGCCACCGGATACAACTCGCTGCTGCCGGTGGGTGCGGCGGTGCTGGCACTGCGGGCCCGTACCCGCCCGGACCACGCCATTCTCGTCGCCCACACCGACCTGCCGGGCAATGACTTCAGCGCATTGTTCAGCACCCTCGCCGAGGATCCGGACAGCTACCTCAAGAAGGACTCAGCCACCTTCGCCTCCGCGGTGGGACGTTCGTTCTATCGGCAGATCCTGCCCTCACAGAGCATCGCCCTGGGGTGGAGTTCGTGGGCCACCCACTGGCTGAGCCGGGTGCCCGCGCCGATCAGTGACCACATCCACATCGCGCACAGCACCGACGAAACCGCCCGCCGCGCCTACACCCGTCAGGGGGCGCTGGATTGGCATGACTTCGTGGCCTTTCGGGGCCGCGAACTGGCACCGGGCGGCAAACTCGTCGTGCTGACACTGGGACTCGACGACGCCGGACTGCCCGGGTTCGCCGGAGTGATGCAGGCGATCCTGGCCGCCCTGCACAGTCTGGTGGACGACGGCACTCTGCACCCCGACGAGCTGGACCGGATGGCCATCCCGACCGTCGGCCGCACCGAGAAGGAATTCCTCGCCCCATTCGCTCCGTCGGGCCGCTTCGAGGGACTGGCGGTGGAGCATCTCGAATTGTTCAATGCTGAGGACCGGTTCTGGGCCCGTTACCGCGCGGACGGCAATGCCGTTGCGCTGGGCGCAGCCTGGGCCGGCTTCGCGCGTGCGGCGATCTTTCCCACCCTGACGACCGCACTGGAGAGCGGCCCGGACGGCCCCCGAACCGGGGTCTTCGTCGAAGCCCTGGAGTCCGCGGTTGCCGCGTACCTGTCCGGGGCGCCGCAGCAGATGACGATTCCGCTGGCAACCGTGGTGCTGGTCAAACACCACCGCTGAGCAGCACAGCCCAAACCAACCGGACCCGCCGGTCAATCGCCGGACCGCCTCCCGGTGAGCTTGGCGAATGCCACTGGCCTGTCGAAGGTCATGTCGAGGACCTTCCGGGTGAAGGCGGCACTTGCATATGCAGCGAAGTCGTGCCAGTCGTCGTTTTTGTTGACGTCGGCGTAGTCCGCGACTCCCTTGACGACGACGGCGTGGACCGTACGACTCGGGGTGCTACACATAGAGGCAGCCAGGACGACGCCGTAGGACTCCATATCCAAGGCCAGCAACGAGTGCTCACGCGAACGCAGCCTCCCCACGTAGACCGGATCCTTGACCACCTGGGGGCCACATGCCATGGACCCGTAGTGAATTCGGGATCCAAAGCCGTCGGGAAGTTCGCCCGGGAATCCGCTCTGAATTGCTGACATGAAGCCTTCGGTGTCGCTGATCGACATAAGGTAGTCCAGCAGCCACGGCTCCATGGCGATCCGGTTCTGCAGCGGGATGATCTCCCCGTCGACAAGTTGGCCGCTGGAATGCTCGAAGCACTGACTGGCCACCACCAGATCGCCCAGTTCGACGCTGTGTTCCACACCGGCGCAGATACCGGTCATCACCACCATCGCAGGCTGCCAGAGACAGATGGCCTTGGTCGCCGCCACCGCAGCGGACGTGAGGCCCTTGCCGAGCTGACGAATCGCGACGATCGAGACCTCTCGGTCACCGACCCGATCAACGCCATAGAGGTAGGAGGTGCCCTGACGGGGAACTTTCCGGAATTCCGTCCCCATGGCCCTGCTGAACCACTCGAGTTCCTTCGTCAGACCTGTGATCAGCAGGATGTCGGCACGAACCTCGGGGAGTCCGCCCGCCTCGGTTCCCCTCATCGGATGGTGCCCCGCCCCGGGATCAGCGGCAGGTCGAGCGGGGTGACCCAGCCGGGCGGCAGGTCATTGACGCTCGGCACGGCGTTGAGCGCCCGCAGTCCGGTGGCCAGGCAGCCGGCCGCGGCGGCATCGCGGCCGGAACCGTCGGTGAACCGGAATGCGGTCTCCTGGAAGATGCTGGGCGTTCCCTCGATATCGACCCGGTAGACGTCGTCCTGGTCGCCCGAAGGCCAGTCCGGGGCGGCATCGCGGCCGATGCGGTTGACATGCTCGAGCTGGATGCGGGTCTCGCCGTTGTAGACGCCGTTGATGGTGAACCGCACCGCCGCCACCTGCCCGGGCGCGATCACACCCTTGACGGTGGTGCGTTCGGTCGGAGTCACCCACTTGTCCCAGGTGGTGGTGATCTCGTCGAGTTCGATACCTGCGGCGTGCGCGATCATCGGCACGGTGGCACCCCAGGCGAACACCAGGATGTCGGAGTTCTGCAGCAGCGGGTTGAATTCCGGCTCCCGGCCGATGCCCATCTCGAACTCGTAGTCGCCTTCGTAGTTCGTGTAGTCCAGCAGTTCCGAGGCCCGCACCCGACGCACCTCGGAGCACAGTCCCATCAGGGTCATCGGGAACAGGTCGTTGGCGAAACCCGGGTCGATTCCGGTGGTGAAACACGACGAGCCGCCCTGCTCGCAGGCCGCGGTGATCGGCTCGATCCAGTTCGGCGGGTTGAGGTGCATCGCCGGCCACACCCACGGTGTCATCGCCGTCGAGCAGACGTCGATCCCGGCGCGCAGGAAACGGCCGATCAGGTCGATATTGGCCTCGGCGTGTGCGGCGGTCGGCCCGTAGTGCACCAGTGCGTCGGGCGCCAGCGCGATCAGCGCGTCGATATCGTCGGTGGCCGTCACCCCCACCGGTTCCGGCAGCCCGCAGATCTTCCCGGCGTCCAGCCCGACCTTGTCCGGGTTGCTGACCCCCACCCCGACCAAGTCGAACTCGGGGTGTTTGATCACCTCGGGGATGACCATCTTCCCGACGAAGCCGGTCCCGAACACCACGATGCGTTTAGTCAATTCAGTGCTTTCCCTTGGCGCGCAGCGCATATCGCCGTTCTGCGTACGCGAGGTCGTCGCGCCACAGCCGGGTGGCGGCGATCTTCATCAGCGGCTTGATGACCGGGGCGGCCCGCAGCGCGTACCGGAAACCGGAAAGGTCGGATATGGCGATGACCGCTTCGATGACCGCCGTGCGGGGTCGTCCGTCCGGCCCGGTACCGATCGGGGTGGCGTGGGTCTCCACGACGCTGCCGGCACCCTCCCCGTCGACGATGTGCATCACGATCGTGCGCGGCTCCGGGCAGCTGAATTCGGCGATCACCGGAGCGCCCAGTCGGCCCATCCGGAATGTGACGGCCACCTGGAAGAGGTCCGAATCGTCGTCGGCGTCGACCGCAGGTGCACTCAGCACCTGGAGTTGAGCGAATGAGTACGGATGGAACCAGGCACCGTGCCAGGGATCGAGCCGATTGGCGATCACGTCGTGCGGTTCGCACACGCCCTCGAGTCGGGTGACCGCGGCCAGCCGCGGCCCCTCGGGCCGCACCGGCAGCACCGGGGCATCCAGGGGTTCCTCGCCGCCGACCTTGTCCAGTCGCACCCAGACCAGCACCCCGTCGTCGTGGGCCGGCAACGGTTTCCAACCGAAGCCGCGGCCACCGTCGAGTCGCAGGCCGTGCCACGGGCAGATCAGGCCGCCGCAGTCGACCTTGCCGGTCGACAGGTCCGCCCCGAGGTGCGGGCAGGAGGCCGGGCCGACATGCAGGCCGCCCTGCTGGTCCCGCCACGCGACGATCTCGGTGCCGCCGACCTCGGTCCCGAACGGGCGGTCGGCCCGGACGTCGGTGCTGGCCCCGAATACGAACCAGTTACCGCTGGGCCGACGCTGGGAACGGTGCAGGGCGGCGTCGATGATGGCCGGCTGGGCATCTTGGAAGGTCGGCTTCTGATGGGCCCAGTCGAGCTTCGGCAGCACCTCCAGCGGAATGTCTTTCGGCATCCGATCCGCCAGCAGCGACCACACGTCCATCAGCCCATGCCTTTCTCCGCGAGCCGCCGCAGCACGGGTGAACGACCCTGCACCGGCACCGTGTGCAACGTGTGCCCGCCGACACCCCAACCGGCCAGCAACTGGTTCGCCGCCGTCCAGCCGGTGGTGGCGGCCCGCTCCATCAACGCCACCGGCAGGTCGATCCGGATTCCATCACCGGCGAGCTTCAACCCGGGAACCCCGGTGTCTACCGTCGGGCGCCGGGCAAACGACCCCGGCGAGAACAGCGGACAGTCCTGCTTGAACAGGATCCGCTCGGCCACGATGCCGGCCCGGGCGGTCTCCGGGTAGAGCTGGTGGAGTCTGGACAGCATCTTCTCCCGCAGGCCCTCGAACGGCGGCGGATCGACCACCGAGTAGGAATGCACCTCCACCACCGAACCGCCGTGCTCGCGTGCCCAGTCGGCGGCCTGGCGCTCATAGTTGCTCACCACGCTGATGTTGTCGATCGGCTCCAGACCGCCGGTGCCGAGGAAATCCGGGCGGCCGTCATCGACCGGCCGGTCCAGCCACAGCCGCTGCACGACGAACGGCGGGGCGAGTTCCATCGCGGCCACCCGTTGGCGCCACGACTCGTCGCCCAATCCCGATGACGCGGCCACGATCTTCTGCAGACCGCCCATGTCGACCGCCAGCACCACACCGTCGGCGTCGATCACTCGTCCGTCGTCGGTGTGCACCGCGAATCGCTTTGAGCCACCGGTGGACACCGACTCGACCGTGACCGAGGTGTGCAACTCGACCCCCTGGCCGGTGAGGTACTCCCCCAACGGATTCCACAGCGCGGTGTCGAAATTGGATTCCGCGACGTCGAACACCAGGCCTTCGCTGGAGCCCAGGAAGTACATGTGGAACATCGCCGCCAGTTCGGCAGCCGACAACCGGTCGGGCCGGGCGAAGAAGCTGCGGGCGAACACCTCGAAGGCCAGGTGCCGGGCGGCCTTGGGGAAGTTGATCTGGTCCAGGAAGGTGCCGGCATCGCGGTCGTCGAGGCGTTCATAGATATCCGGCACCGACACCGCTGCCAGCGGTGCCGCCGCTTTGGCGTCGATGCGCACGAGATCCCGGAACCGGAACGTCGGGCTCCGCAGCGCGAAAACCAGCGCGTTCCACGGCGGGCTCTGCGGCAGGCCACGGAAGGTGTCCCGCCGGCCCTCACCGTCCACGAGCGGGTAGTCCTCGACGGCACGCAACCGCTGCAACTGGGGATCGCTGCGCTTGAGCAGCGCCCGCAGGTTGTAGTACTGCCGGAAAAAGGCGTGGAAACCCCGGTTGTTGGCCACATCGGTGCCCGCCAGTGGCCCGTCATTGAGGTGCTCGGTCCAGCCGGCCACCCGGCCACCGAGATTCCGTTCGCGCTCCAGAACCTGCACGCGGACACCGCGTTCGGCCAGGCCGGCAGCCGCGGCCAGACCGGCGATCCCGGCGCCGATCACGACGACATGCGGGACTTCCGCCAGTGCGGTGGCACTCGGCAGCCCGGCTGGGCCGGGGTGACTGACTCGGCGTGGATCTTTCATCCCAGACCCCTCACAGTGGTGCGTCTCCGAGGAAGGTGTGCACGATATTGCTCTGCCAGCCCGGCATGGTTTCGCTGTGCACGCCCGCGAAACCCGCGGCGACCAGGCGGCGCTGGAAGTCTGCCGCACCGTCGAAGTCGTTCACACTGCGCCACAGGTGACGGTAAAGGGTGCTGTCACCGGTCTTGCGCCACCCCGCCGGGATGATGATGCCCCAGCAGACCGCATTCCAGATCGCTTGGGCGGCTTTGGAATCGCGCACCGAATACTCGTGCACGGCCAGCGTCGCGCCCGGCCGGAGCAGTTCGCGGAACCTGCTCAGCTGGGCGTCCGGATCGGCCAGATTACGCAGCAGGTAGGCGGCGAGGATGCCGTCGAACGGTCCGCTGACGCCCGCCTGCTCCAATGCCTCGATGGGGGTGTGGACGAAACGGACCGTCTCCGGCCAGGATTTGGCGGCGGCCTGCTCGAGCATGCCGGCTGAGGCGTCGACGGCAACGATCTGCGCGTGCGGGGCGGCCTCCAGCAGGGCCGCGGTCGAGGCGCCCGTTCCGCAGCCGGCGTCGAGCAGTCGCAGTCCCCGTCCGCCGTCCGGGATCCGCATCCGGCGAGCCGAGATCCGCAGATGGTCGTGGTAGCCGGGATTGGCCCCGACCAGACGGTCATAGGCAGCCGCGCCGACATCAAAGGCGCCCGGAACCTCGGCGCGGCGTAGGCCGGCCCTGGACACGCCGGTCATTGCCGACCTCCTTGATCTGCAGGGCAGCGCGTCTGCCTCTGCTTAACCCCCATCAAAACACGGCTCAGGCGGCGCGGCGGGCCCGCCGGGCTCGGACCAACCCTCCGGTGAACACCTGCAACCGCCGGCCCTTGCCGACCGAGGCCCGCTGGCTGAACACCTCGAAGTCGATGGCCTCGATCCGGTCGAGGATCTCCGAGTACAGCGTGAAGGCCGTCGACACGCACGGCCGGGACTGCGGCGCCAGCAGTGCGATGCCCTTGTGCGCCTCGCGGTAGATGGACCGGGTGATCGCATGCTGGGCGGCCAGCGCCTGGCGGACCCGTGGATCGGTGCGGGTGGTCCGCTGACACCAGGTCAGGAGTTCGCGGTCGACCCCGAACGCGGCCAACTCGTCGGCGGGCAGATAGACCCGGTTTCGCTGCAGATCCTCGTTGATATCGCGCAGGAAGTTGGTCAGCTGAAAGGCCCGGCCCAGCGCCTCTGCGGTGGGCTTGGCATCGCTCAGCGGTCCGACCGTTCCGAGGATCGGCAGCATCTGCAGGCCGATCACCTCCGCCGAGCCGCGCATGTAGCGGTTGAGTGCGGGCCGGTCCGGATAGTCGGTCACGGTCAGGTCCATCCGCATCGCGGCCAGGAACTCCTCGAAGAGGGTTAGCGGGATGCGGTAGGTGCGCGCGGTGTGCAGGACGGCGGGCAGCACCGGCTCGCTGACCTCGTCGCCGTCGAAGAACTTCGACGCCAGCC